>NZ_PSVD01000018.1:0-57758 GCF_002932035.1 Rathayibacter sp. AY1F6
CCGCCCGACCCTCGCCCGGTCTCGATCCGCCGCTCCGCGGCTACTCGACCAGCATCTACGGGCGCTCGCCCGGTCTCGATACGCCGCCGCGCGGCTACTCGACCACCAGGAGGACACCGGCGGCCGCAGGCTCGCCCTCCGATCCGCCACCCTCTCGCCCGACCCTCCGAGGCGAACCGGCGATCCGCGTGCGAGCGGATCGTCGTAGCCGTACGCAGGGCGCTCTTGAGAACCCGGCCACCCTCCCCAGCCGACCGCGCCGAGCCGGGCAGGGACCGGCTCGCCACAGACACCGCGAACCGGCGATCCGCGTGCCAGCGGATCGTCGTAGCCGGACGCACGACGCTCTCACCGACCCGGCCACCCTCCCCAGCCGACCGCGCCGAGCCGGTCGGGGACCGGCTCGCCACAGGCCCGGCGAACCGGCGATCCGCGTGCCAGCGGATCGTCGTAGCCGGACGCACGACGCTCTCACGAACCCGGCCACCCTCCCCAGCCGACCGCGCCGAGCCGGTCGGGGACCGGCTCGGAATTCAATACAGACAGTTCGGCCCCAGCAGGCTCTTCAGCTCGCCGAAGAGGTCCGGGGTGATGCGCACGGGGAACGGCACCTCGAACACGCGGGCCGTGTCGCCCTTGATGAGCTTCAGCCGCACCTCGGTCTGGCCGGAGTGGCGGATGAGCACGTCGCTGAGCTGCGAGACCGTGTCGGTGGTCGCGCGCGACTCGGGCATCGAGACGGTGAGCGGTCCCGAGTCGCCGTCCTGGCTCATCTCGGGGGCGAACAGGCTGAACGCGTGCAGGTTCATCCCGTCGTCGCGCATGCTGACGCGGCCTCTGACGACGACGATGGAGTCGTTCGTGAGCGCCGGGGCGAACTCCTGGTACGCCTTCCCCATGAACATGCAGGTGATCTCGCCGCCGAAGTCCTCGACCTGGATCATCCCGTACTGGTTGCCGGAGGCCTTGGCCATGCGGTGCTGGACGCTCGTGACGAGGCCCGCGACGACCACGGTCTCGCCGTCGGCGATCGTCTCCGAGATCAGCAGGTCGGCGATCGTGGTGCTGTAGTGCTTGGCGAGCTCGGTCTCGAGTCCGGCGAGCGGATGGTCGGACACGTAGAGCCCGAGCATGTCGCGCTCGAAGGCGAGCTTGTCGCGCTTGGCCCATTCAGGCCGCTCGGGCACCTGGATCGCGGCCTGCGGCTCGTCCCAGAGGCTGTCGAAGTCGAAGCCGACCTGGCCGTTCGCCTCGTTGCGCTTCTCCCCCACCGCCGCCTCGACGGCGTCCTCGTGCACCTCGACCAGGGCGCGGCGGGTCGAGCCGAGCGAGTCGAAGGCGCCGGCCTTGATGAGCGACTCGATGGTGCGCTTGTTGGTCACCTGCAGCGGCACCTTGCGGAGGAAGTCGTGGAACGTCTCGAAGCGCCCCTTCTCCTCGCGGGCGGCCCGGATGCCCTCGACGACGTTCATGCCGACGTTGCGGACGGCGCCGAGGCCGAAGCGGATGTCGGTGCCGACGGCGGTGAAGAAGCCGATCGACTCGTTGACGTCCGGCGGGAGCACCTTGATCCCCATCCGCCGGCACTCGTTGAGGTAGGCGGCCATCTTGTCCTTGGAGTCGCCGACGCTGGTGAGAAGCGCGGCCATGTACTCCGCGGGGTAGTGCGCCTTCAGGTACGCCGTCCAGTAGGAGACGACGCCGTACGCCGCCGAGTGCGCCTTGTTGAAGGCGTAGTCGGAGAAGGGCAGCAGGATGTCCCAGAGGGTCTTGACGGCCTCCATCGAGTAGCCGTTGGCGATCATGCCGCCCGAGAAGCCCTCGAACTGCTTGTCCAGCTCGGACTTCTTCTTCTTGCCCATCGCGCGCCGCAGCAGGTCGGCCTGCGCGAGCGTGAAGCCCGCGAGCTTCTGCGCGATCGACATGACCTGCTCCTGGTACACGATCAGGCCGTAGGTCCCTCCGAGCACCTCCGAGAGCGGCTCCTCGAGCTCCGGATGGATCGGGGTGATCTCCTGCACGCCGTTCTTCCGCAGCGCGTAGTTGGTGTGGGAGTCGGCGCCCATCGGGCCCGGCCGGTAGAGCGCGAGGACTGCGGAGATGTCCTCGAAGTTGTCGGGCTTCATCAGTCGGAGAAGGCCGCGCATCGGGCCGCCGTCGAGCTGGAAGACGCCGAGCGTGTCGCCACGCGCGAGGAGGTCGTAGGCGGCCTGGTCGTCGAGCTCGAGGTCCTCGAGCACGAGGTCCAGTCCGCGGTTGGCGCGGATGTTGTCGAGGGCGTCGTCGATGATCGTGAGGTTCCGCAGCCCCAGGAAGTCCATCTTGATCAGCCCGAGCGACTCGCACGCGGGGTAGTCGAACTGCGTGACGATCTGGCCGTCCTGCTCCCGCTTCATGATCGGGATGATGTCGAGCAGCGGATCGCTGGACATGATGACGCCGGCCGCGTGCACGCCCCACTGGCGCTTGAGGTTCTCGAGTCCGAGCGCGGTGTCGAAGACCAGCTTGGCCTGCGGGTCCTCGGCGATGACGTTGCGCACGTCGAGCGCTTCCTTGTAGCGCGCGTGGGCGGGGTCGTTGATGCCGCTGAGCGGGATGTCCTTGCCCATGATCGCGGGCGGCATGGCCTTCGTCAGCTTCTCGCCCATCCCGAACGGGAAGCCGAGGACGCGCGAGGCGTCCTTGAGAGCCTGCTTCGCCTTGATGGTGCCGTAGGTGACGATCTGCGCGACGCGCTCGTCGCCGTACTTCTCGGTGACGTAGCGGATGACCTCGCCGCGGCGACGGTCGTCGAAGTCGACGTCGAAGTCGGGCATGGAGACGCGGTCGGGGTTGAGGAAGCGCTCGAAGATCAGGCCGTGCCGCAGCGGATCGAGGTCGGTGATCTTCATCGCGTAGGCCGCCATCGAGCCGGCACCGGAGCCGCGGCCGGGACCGACGCGGATCCCGTTGCGCTTGGACCAGTTGATGAAGTCGGCGACGACGAGGAAGTAGCCGGGGAAGCCCATCTGCAGGATGACGCGGGTCTCGTAGTCCGCCCGGTCGCGCACCTCCTGGGAGATGCCGTCCGGGTAGCGCTCGCGCAGTCCGGCCTCGACCTCCTTCACGAACCAGGTGTCCTCCGTCTCGCCCTCCGGCACCGGGAAGCGGGGCATGTAGTTCGCCGAGGTGTCGAACTGGACGTCGCAGCGCTCCGCGATGAGGAGCGTGTTGTCGCAGGCCTCGGGGTGGTCGCGGAAGACCTGGCGCATCTCGCGCGGCGACTTGAGGTAGAACTCGTCCGCGTCGAACTTGAAGCGCTTGGGATCGTCGAGGGTGGTTCCGGACTGCACGCAGAGCAGCGCCGCGTGCGAGGTCGCGTCGTGCGCGTGCGTGTAGTGCAGGTCGTTGGTGGCGACCAACGGGAGGTCGAGGTCCTTCGCGAGCCGGATGACGTCGCCGATCACCCGCCGCTCGATGTCGAGGCCGTGATCCATGATCTCGGCGAAGAAGTTCTCCTTGCCGAAGATGTCGCGGTAGTCGGCGGCCGCCTGGCGGGCCTCCTTGTACTGGCCGAGGCGCAGGCGCGTCTGGACCTCGCCGCTCGGGCAGCCCGTGGTGCCGATCAGGCCCTCGGAGTACTGCGAGAGGATCTCGCGGTCCATGCGCGGCTTGAAGTAGTAGCCCTCGATCGACGCGCGCGAGGAGAGGCGGAAGAGGTTGTGCATGCCCGTCGTGGTCGAGCTGAGCAGCGTCATGTGGGTGTACGCGCCGGAGCCGGACACGTCGTCCCCTCCGCCGTCGCCCCAGCGGATGCGGGTCTTGTCGGAGCGGTGCGTCCCCGGGGTGAGGTAGGCCTCGGTGCCGATGATCGGCTTGATCCCCGCCGCCGTCGCGGTGCGCCAGAAGTCGAAGGCGCCGAACACGTTCCCGTGGTCGGTCACGGCGATGGCCGGCATGCCCTCCTCGACCGCCGCGTCGATCAGCGGCTTCACCCGCGCTGCACCGTCGAGCATCGAGTACTCGCTGTGCACGTGGAGGTGGACGAAGGAATCGTTACTCGGCAAGGATGCGCCTCCGGCGGACTGCGGGCAGGGGAGGGATGGCCGGCGACCCGGGAGGGCCCGTAGACACGGCGGGAAGAAGTCTAACCGCGCCGGACGCGGGTCCGGCCGGGAGAGCGCGGATCACTCCCCGCGCAGCACCTCGAGGGCGTGCACCAGGTCGTCGGGGTACGACGCCTCGAACTGCACCCACTCCCCCGAGCCCGGGTGGGTGAAGCCGAGCCGGACCGCGTCGAGCCACTGGCGGGTGAGGCCGAGCCGCTTCGAGAGGGTCGGATCGGCGCCGTACATCGCGTCGCCGACGCACGGGTGGCGCTGGGCGGCCATGTGCACGCGGATCTGGTGGGTGCGGCCGGTCTCGAGGTGGATCTCGAGGAGGGAGGCGAACGGGAAGGCCTCGATCGTCTCGTAGTGGGTCACCGAGGGCTTGCCGTCGGCGCGGACCGCGAACTTCCAGTCCGAGGACGGGTGGCGGCCGAGCGGGGCGTCGATCGTCCCGGCGAGCGGGTCGGGGTGGCCCTGCACGACCGCGTGGTAGACCTTCTCGACCGTGCGGTCGTGGAACGCCCGCTTGAGGTGCGTGTAGGCGCGCTCGGACTTCGCGACGACCATGAGGCCGCTCGTGCCGGCGTCGAGCCGGTGCACGATGCCCGCGCGCTCGGCCGCACCGGAGGTCGACACGGTGAAGCCCGCGGCGGCGAGGGCGCCGAGCACCGTCGGTCCCTCCCAGCCCACGGCGGGGTGCGCGGCCACTCCGACGGGCTTGTCGATCACCACGATGTCGTCGTCGTCGTGCACGATGCCGAGGCCGGGGACCGCCATCGGCACGATTCGCGGCTCCTCGCGCGGGCTCCACTCGACGCTCAGCCAGGTGCCGGCGTGCACGCGGTCGCTCTTGTCGAGGACCCGTCCGTCGGCGCTCACTCCGCCCGCCTCGGCGACCTCGGCCGCGAAGGTGCGCGAGAAGCCGAGCAGCTTCGCGACGGCCGCGTCCACGCGGAGGCCGTCGAGCCCGTCCGGGACCGGCAGCTCTCGGGACTGCGCCATCAGCGTCCGCCGGGGCGGTCGGCGTCGCGGGCCGCCTCCTCGACGGAGGAGGCCGCTGCGGGGGCGCCCGCTCCGGGGGCGGCGGGAGCGCCGTTCTCGGACACGACCTGGTCCTGCTCGTCGCGGCCCGCGCGCTCGCGGGTGCCGTCGAGGCCGACGCCCCGCACGCTCAGGAGGACGAACAGCGCCATCGCCGTGCAGATCGCGATGTCGGCGACGTTGTAGATCGCCGGGAGCAGCCACGGCGTGAAGAGGAAGTCGACGACGTGTCCGAGCCCGAAGGAGGGCTCTCGGAACAGCCGGTCGAAGAGGTTGCCGAGGGTGCCGCCGAGCAGCAGGCCGAAGAAGACGCCCCACGCGGTGGAGCGGATCCGGCGCGAGAACCAGATCACGGCGACGACGACGCACGCCGCGATGATCGAGAAGATCCAGGTCGACCCGCTCGCGAGGGAGAAGGCGGCACCCGGGTTCTTCACGTAGTGCAGGATCAGGACGTCGCCGAGGACGTGGACGTCCTCGCCCAGGGTCAGGTTCGTCGTGACCAGGAACTTCGCGGTCTGATCGATCGCGAAGACCGCGAGCGCGACGAGGCCGAGGGTGACGAGCACCCTCGGCCTGACGTCCGCTGCGGCGGGACTACGCCCCAAAGCCCGACAGCGAGGACTCCGTCGACGCCGGCTGGGTGTCGAGGTCGCGGAGCTGGCCCTCGATGTAGCTCTTCAGCTTCTGGCGGTACTCGCGCTCGAAGGTGCGGAGCTCGTCGATGCGGTGCTCGACCGTCGCGCGCTCCTCCTCGAGCTTCGCGACCTGCTGGCGCTGCTTGGCCTCGGCCTCGGCGACGATGCGGGCGGCCGTGGCACGACCCTCGGCGACGAGCGCGTCGCGCTTCTCAGCACCCTCGCGCACGTGCTCCTCGTGGAGGCGGCGGGCGAGCTGCAGGAGTCCGCTGGAGCTCTCGGCCTCGTCGACCGGGGCCGACTGCGAGGAGCTGACGGGAGCGACGACCGGTGCGGGAGCCGGGGTGGGCTCGGGCTCGGGCTGCGGCTCCGGCTCGGGTGCCTCGTCGACCACCGGGGCGGGAGCAGGAGTGCTCTCGCGCGGGGCGTCGGGGACTCGGGCGTCCGAGGGGCGGCTGTCGCCGGAGGAGAGGCGCTGACGAAGCTCCTCGTTCTCCTGGTTCAGGCGGCGGAGCTCCACGACGACCTCGTCGAGGAAGTCGTCGACCTCGTCCTGGTCGTATCCCTCACGGAACTTGGTCGGCTGGAACCGCTTGTTGACAACGTCTTCGGGAGTGAGCGCCATGGCTTTCCACCTTCGATTTCAAGTAGGTACACGTTTAACAACGCGCGACTAAAGCTAGCAACTTCAGGCGCACGGCGCAGTGCTGACACCGCGGGGAACGTCCGGACGTGCCAACGATACAGGGACGGTCAGGCGCGCTGGAGCCACGTGGCGATGTACATGCCCACGATGACGCAGAGCATGGTGAGGCTCCAGCCGAAATCGAGCGCGATCGGACCGATCGAGACCGGCTTGATCAGGCGTCGGAAGAAGCCGATCGGCGGGTCCGTGACGGTGTAGACGCCCTCCGCGGCGACGAGGCCGGCACCGCGGGGGCGCCAGTCGCGTCGGATCACGCGGACGAGGTCGAGCACGAACCGCGCCCACATCGCGAAGAAGTAGAGCAGCAGCACGAAGTACAGGACGCTCCCGAGGAGCGAGACGACGGAGGTCACCGGGGGCCAGGGCTCCCCGGGATCAGGACTTCGCGAAGAACGACGCGTCGGCGTCGCTCTCGGCGGAGGCGGAGTCGCCGGCGACGGTGATGTGCGACGGCGAGAGCAGGAAGACCTTGCTCGTCACGCGCTCGATGCGGCCGTAGAGGCCCTGCGAGAGTCCGCTCGCGAAGTCGATGAGGCGGCGGGCGTCCGCATCGCTCATCTGCGAGAGGTTGATGATCACGGGGATGCCGTCGCGGAAGTTCTCCGCGATGACCTGCGCGTCGCGGTACTGCTTCGGGTGGACGGTGAGGATCTCGTTCATCTCGGCGGGTGCCGTCGCCTTCGGGGTCTGGGGGGTGGGCTTGCGGAGCGGGGTGACCGTCGCGCGGGGCTGCTGCACCGGCTCGACGGGAGGGACGGGCTGCACCGGGGAGACCGGTGCGCGGTGGGCCGTCGCCGGGGCCGCCTCGACGGGCTCTGCGCGCTCGTACTCGACCTCTTCGTCGGCGAGTCCGAGGTAGACCATCGTCTTCTTCAGCGGGTTGGCCATGGGGTGTCCTCCGTGTCGTGTGTGCTCCCACAGGTGGGTCACCACGAGGTTAGGTGCGGGCGGGGCGTTCTCCGGTGATTGCCGATCCGATTCGCAGGTGTGTCGCACCCTCCGCGATCGCCTCGGCGAAGTCGTTCGACATGCCCGCCGAGATCGCCGTGGCGGAGGGCTCGACGGCGCGCACGCGGTCGGAGATCGACCGGAGCCGGGCGAACGCCTGACGGGGCTCCTCGTCCAGCGGAGCGACCGCCATCACGCCGCGCAGCGTGAGGCCGGGCGCCCCGGCGAGAGCCTCTGCGAGGGGCTCGACGTCGGCGGGCGACGCTCCCCCGCGGTCGGGATCCTCGGTGAGGTTGACCTGCAGGAACACGTCGAGAGGCTCCTCCCCCGCCTCCAGCAGCGGGACGAGCGCGAGCCGGTCGACGGAGTGGACGGCGTCGGCGTAGCGGCGCACCTGGCGCGCCTTCTTGCTCTGGAGCTGCCCGATGAAGTGCCAGCGCGCAGCGGTCCCCGCCAGCTCGGCCGACTTCTCCTGCGCCTCCTGGTGCCGGTTCTCGCCGAAGTCGACGACGCCCAGCTCGAGGAGGTCGCGGAGCAGCGACACGGGGTGGAACTTGGTCACCACGATGGTCGTGACCGAGGACACCTCGCGACCGGCCGAGCGGGTCGCGTCGGCGACCCGCTCGGAGACCTCGGCCCAGCGCGCGGCCAGCTCCGGATCCGGCACGACTACTTGAGGAAGTCGGGGATGTCCAGGTCGCTGTCGTCGTCGTCGAAGGACGGGTCGGCGACAGGGGCCGGGGCGGCGACGGGGGTGCTCGACCAGATCGAGCCGGCCGCAGGGGCGGCGGCGGGAGCCGGGACGGGCTCGGCGGCCGACTCGCTCGCCGAGCTCTGCTGCTGGCGCGGCTGGGCGATCGCGGCCTGAGCGGTCCCGCCCGGCTCTCCGCCGTCGAAGCCCGCGGCGATGACGGTGACGCGCACCTCGTCGCCGAGCGTGTCGTCGATCACGGCACCGAAGATGATGTTCGCCTCGGCGTGCACCGCCTCCTGGACGAGGCGCGCCGCGTCGTTGATCTCGAAGATGCCGAGGTTCGAGCCGCCCTGGATCGAGAGGAGCACGCCGTGCGCGCCGTCGATGCTGGCCTCGAGCAGCGGTGAGGCGACGGCCAGCTCGGCCGCCTTGATCGCGCGATCGGCGCCGCGCGATGAGCCGATGCCCATCAGCGCCGAGCCCGCGCCCTGCATGACCGACTTCACGTCGGCGAAGTCGAGGTTGATCAGGCCGGGCGTGGTGATCAGGTCGGTGATGCCCTGGACGCCGGCGAGGAGCACCTGGTCGGCGGTCGCGAAGGCCTCGAGCATCGAGATGCCGCGGTCGCTGATCTCGAGCAGGCGGTCGTTCGGGACGACGATGAGCGTGTCGACCTCGTTCTTCAGCGTCGCGACGCCGGCCTCGGCCTGCGTCTGCCGACGGCGTCCCTCGAACCCGAAGGGCTTGGTCACGACGCCGATGGTGAGGGCGCCGATCGACTTGGCGATCCGCGCGACGACGGGCGCGCCGCCGGTGCCGGTGCCGCCGCCCTCGCCCGCGGTGACGAAGACCATGTCGGCCCCCGCGAGGACCTCCTCGATCTCCTCGGCGTGGTCCTCGGCGGCGCGGCGGCCGACCTCGGGGTCGGCGCCGGCGCCGAGTCCGCGGGTCAGCTCGCGGCCCACGTCGAGCTTGACGTCGGCGTCGCTGAGCAGGAGCGCCTGGGCGTCCGTGTTGATCGCGATGAATTCGACACCGCGCAGGCCGAGCTCGATCATGCGGTTGACGGCGTTGACGCCGCCACCGCCGATGCCGACGACCTTGATCACGGCGAGGTAGTTCTGGTTTGAAGTCACGTCTCCGGCCTCCGGGCTGAACCTTAAACCTGTAGTTGAGGCTTAAAGTTATGCTGAGTATGCATTTGGGGTTCGGCTCCGACGGTAGGCGGAGTCCGGTCGCGCTCCCAGCAGACACGCCCGCAACGCTCGAAAGAACGCGCGGATCCGCCGCCGGTCAGGGCCGGGGCGCCACGACGGCGGCCTGGGGCGAGGACACGTCGTAAGTGCCGACGACGGCGGGGTCGGTCGCGGCCATCAGCTTCTCGAGCACGACGGCCTTGAGCGCCGACTCGTCCGACCCGCCCCAGACGACTTCCGTGCCGTTCTGCAGGGTGAGCGAGACGTCGTCGCCAGTCGTGGCCGTGGCGGCCGTCACCTGCGGAGCGAGCGACGCGGGCAGGGAGCGCAGCACCCGCGCGGTCGCGCGGAAGCCGGCTCCCGAGGCGTCGCCGGACGCGGTGGTGAGGACCGGGTAGCCGGGCTGCGCCGAGTCCGCCGTCTCGATGACGACTCCGGCCGCGTCCACGAGCTCGAAGCGGCCCCCCGCCGCGATCACGCCGAGGGGCGTGCGCTCGACGATCGACACCACGAGGGTGCTCGGCGGCCGGGTCTGCACCGAGTAGCTCTGGATGAGCGGGGACGCGCCCAGCACGCGGCCGACCTCGTCCCGGTCCACCAGGGTGAGCGGGACGCCGAGCTGGTCGTCGAGCTCGCTCTGCAGGGCGGCGGCGTCGACGCGCTGGGTGCCCGAGATCTCGATCGTGCGCACGGCCATGAGCGGCGAGAAGGCCGCGACTCCGACGATCAGGGCGAGGGCGACGAGCGACCCGGCCACGACCAGGGCGATCAGGCGGCGCCGACGCGCGCGCTTCGTGAAGCGGCGGACCTCCCCCCGCTCGTAGCGCCTCCGCTCGCGGGCGGCCCGGGAGACGGCCCGGTTCTCGGCACCGGGCACACGCAGGCCCGAGAGGGTGCGGCGGACCGCGCCCGCGCGCGACGGAGTGCGCTCGGCCGGCTCCGGGTCCACGCGGATCGCGGAGACGATCCGGATCGGCTCGGTGTCCGGCTCCGGCTCGCCGCCGCGCGTGGGGACGCTCCGACCGGGCGCCGGAGGGCGTCCGCCGTCGGGCCGCTTCACGGCCGCTCCCCCGCTTCGGGCGCGAGGACCGCGGTCATCGTGCGACCGGCGCGGCCTCGCTCGCGCCGAGCGACTCGAGCACCTGCGGGATGATCCGGTAGACGTCGCCGCAGCCGAGGGTGATGACGAAGTCGCCCTCGCGCGCGATGCCGGCCGCGAGGCGGGCCGCCTCCGCCCAGTCCGGGACGAACGAGACGTGCGACGGGTCGGCGAACTTCTCGCTGACCAGCGCTCCGGTCACTCCGGGCTCCGGATCCTCGCGCGCCCCGTAGACGTCGAGGACGATCGTCTCGTCGGCGTAGCGCTCGAGCGTCTCAGCGAACTCGCGGGCGAAGAGGCGGGTGCGGCTGTAGAGGTGCGGCTGGTGCACGGCGATGATGCGGCCCTCGCCGACCACGGTGCGCGCGGCGGAGAGGGCGGCGGCCACCTCGGTGGGGTGGTGGGCGTAGTCGTCGTAGACGCTGACTCCGCGGACCGCTCCGTGCAGCTCGAAGCGGCGCTCCGTGCCTCCGAACGCCGACACGGCCTCGAGCGAGGCGGCCGGATCGAAGCCCAGGCCCACCAGCACTGCGAACGCGCCGGCCGCGTTGATCGCGTTGTGCCGGCCGGGGATGCGGAGGCGGGCCGAGTAGCGCCTGCCCTCGTACTCGACCGAGAAGCCGACGGGGCCGACGAGGTCGAGGTCGACGACGCGGACGTCCGCCCCCTCGGCCTCGCCGAAGGTCAGCACCCGTCCGCCGACCAGCCGCTCGGTGACGCGGACGGCGCCGGGGTCGTCGGAGGAGATGACGACGAGCTCGCTCGCGGAGGAGGCGAAGGTGACGAAGGCCTCCTCGAACGCCTCCAGCGATCCGTAGTGGTCGAGGTGGTCCGGGTCGACGTTCGTGATGAGGGCGACCGCGGTGTCGTAGAGGAGGAAGCTGCCGTCCGACTCGTCGGCCTCGACGACGAAGACCTCGCCGGAGCCGGCGGCGGAGGAGGTGCCGAGGCTCTCGATGATGCCGCCGTTGACGAAGCTGGGGTCGGCGTCGACGCCGAGCAGACCGGTGACGATCATGCCGGTCGACGTGGTCTTGCCGTGCGCTCCGGCCACCGCGACCAGGCGCTTGCCGCGCACCAGCCAGGCGAGGGCCTGCGAGCGGTGCAGCACGGGCAGGCCGCGCTCCTTCGCAAGCAGGTACTCCGGATTGTCGGGCCACAGGGCGGAGGTGACGACGACCGCCTCGGCGTCCCCGAGGTTCGCCGCGTCGTGGCCGATGGCGACCGGGACGCCGAGCTCCCGCAGCTGCTCGATGGGGTGGGACTCGCGGACGTCGGACCCGGTGACCCGGTGCCCGGCGTGGTGGAACAGCCGGGCGATCCCGCTCATCCCGGAGCCGCCGATGCCGATGAAGTGGACCGAGCCGAGCTCGTCGGGGACGGTGATGCCGAGGTCGGGCTTGATCACGGGGCTCTCGCTTTCGGGTGGGTCGCGGCGGGCGGGAGGGGCCTCCCGCGGTGCGCCGGATCAGTGTAGACGGTGGGCGGGAGTGCTCTCCCGAGCCGCGCGGAGCGGGCTCAGCGCGGCTCGGAGAGGGTCGACTCGATCAGGTCGACGAGCCGCCCGGAGCCGTCGCGGACTCCCACGCGGGCGGCCCGGCGCGCCATCTCGTCGCGACGGGCGGTGTCGCCCAGGAGCGGTACGAGCTCCCGCTGGACCCAGCCGGGGAGGAAGGCGGCGTCCTCGACGAGGACCGCTCCCCCGGCGTCGACGACGCCGCGCGCGTTGTAGCGCTGCTCGCCGTTGCCGACCGGGTACGGGACGTAGACCGCGGGCAGGCCGAGGGCTGTCAGCTCGCTGACCGTCGCTGCCCCCGCGCGGGAGACGGCCACGTCCGCGGCGGACAGCGCGAGGTCCATCCGGTCGCAGTAGGCGAGGAGGTGGTAGCCGGCCACCCCCGGGTCCGTGATCTCGGCGCGGTCGCCCGTGATGTGGAGGACCTGGAAGCCGGTGGCCACGAGATCCCGGGCGGCGGCGTGCACCGTCGCGTTGATCCGTCGAGCGCCGAGGGAGCCGCCGGTCACCAGGAGGGTCTGCCGGGACGGGTCGAGGCCCAGCGCCGCCATCGCCTCGTCGCGGCGCGCGGCCCGGTCGAGCTCGGCGATCTCGCGGCGCAGCGGCATGCCGACGACCCGCGCGTGCGGCAGGGGCGTGCCCTCGAAGGCCACGCCGACCGAGCGGGTCGCGCGCGCGCCGAGACGGTTGGCGAGCCCGGGGCGCGCGTTGGCCTCGTGGACGGTGAAGGGGACGCCGGCGCGGCGCGCCGCCAGGTAGGCGGGTGCTGCCGCGTACCCGCCGAAGCCGACCACCGCGTCGATCCGCCGGTCGCGGATCGTCCGGACGATGCCGGCGATGGTCGCGCGGAAGGCTCCGGGGAACCGCAGCGCCGCCGCGTTCGGGCGGCGCGGGAACGGCAGCCGCGGGATCACCGAGAGCTCGTAGCCGCGGAGGGGGACGAGGCGCGCCTCGAGCCCCTCGGCGGTGCCGAGCACGAGCACCTCGTCGCGCGGGTTCCGCCTGCGGATCTCGTCGGCCGTCGCGAGCAGCGGATTGACGTGGCCGGCGGTGCCGCCGCCGGCGAGCAGGTAGCGGGTCATTCCGCCGCCGCCTTCCTGCGGCGCAGCACGCCAGCGCCGGGCAGGGGCGCGGTCTGGGTGCGGGCGAAGGAGAGGACGACGCCGATGGCGAGGAGCGAGCTGAGCAGGGCGGTGCCTCCGGAGGAGATCAGCGGCAGCGGGACCCCCAGCACCGGGAGCACCCCCAGGACGACGCCGATGTTGACGAACGCCTGGCCGATCAGCCAGACCATGATCGCGCCGGTGCTGATCCGCACGAACGGATCGGAGGACGCGTGGATGACGCGGAAGAAGGCGACCGCGAGGACCACGAACAGCGCCAGGACGACGATCGCTCCGATCAGCCCGAGCTCCTCGCCGATGATGGCGAAGATGTAGTCGTTGTCCGCGGCGGGCAGCCAGGACCACTTGGCCTTGGAGTTGCCGAGGCCCACGCCGAAGATCCCGCCGGAGGCCATCGCCCAGGTGCCGTGCACCGGCTGCCAGCACGAGTTCTGGTACTCCTCGACGTTGGAGCAGTCGCCGAGGAAGGACATGATCCGGGTGAGGCGGTTGTCGCTGGAGACGGCGAACAGCACCGCTCCGATCGCGCCGACCACCACGATCGGCACGAGGACCTTCATCTGGACGTTCGCGTAGAAGAGTGCGGCGAGGACGATGCCCGCCATGATCACGACCGTGCCCAGGTCGCCTCCGATGAGGACCAGTCCGATCGCCGCGCCGCCGACGATCAGGACGGGGATGAGCGCGTCCTTCCAGTCCTTCGGCGACCGGTAGCGGCGGGCGAGCAGGAGCCCCAGCCAGAGGGCGAGCGCGAGCTTGATGATCTCGGAGGGCTGCATGCTGAAGGCGCCGAGGCGGATCCAGTTGCGGTTCCCGCCGACGGAGTCGCCGAGCGGTGTGAAGAGCACGAGGCACTGGAGGACGCAGCCGGCGATGAGCAGGATCGGCGTCACGCGCTTCCACACGCCGAGGGGCAGCCGCGAGACCACCAGCATCATCGGGATCCCGAGGAGGGCGAACCCGCCCTGGCGCAGGAAGCCCCCGAAGGAGTCGTCGCTCGACACGTAGGAGGTGACCGACGAGGAGGAGAGCACCATCGTCAGTCCGAACAGCACCAGGAAGAGCGTGGTTCCGAAGAGGAGGTAGAAGTTCGGCGAGTGGGAGGCGAAGACCTTCGAGAGGACGATCCGCGCGGAGCGGGCCCCGCTCCGGTCCTTCCCGCGCGGCTCAGTGCGCGAGCGGCCCGCGGGGCGGCTCGTCGTCGGAGCGGTCATCGGCTCCCCCTCCCAGGTGTGTCGCCACGGCGGCCGCGAAGGAGCGGCCCCGAGCCGCGTAGTCGAGGAACTGGTCCATCGAGGCCGCGGCGGGTGCGAGCAGGACGACGTCCCCCGAGCGGGCGAGCGTCGCGGCCGCCTCGACGGCCGCCTGCATCACCGCACCAGTGTCGTCCGGCACCGCCTCGCTCACGGGGAGGGCGGGCGCGTGTCGTCGGAATGCCGCGAGCAGCGCCGAGCGGTCGGCGCCGATCACCACGGCGCCCCGCAGGCGGCCGACGTGCGCGGCCACGAGGGCGTCCACGTCGACGCCCTTGAGCAGGCCGCCGACGACCCAGACGACCGACGGGTACGCGCGCAGCGAGGCGTCGGCGGCGTGCGGGTTCGTGGCCTTGGAGTCGTTCACCCAGGTCACCCCGTCGTGCTCGGCGACGACCTGGATGCGGTGGGCGTCGAGCTCGAAGGACGCCAGCGCGGTGCGGACGGCCGTGACCTCGATCCCGCACGCTCGGGAGAGCGCTGCCGCGGCGAGCACGTTCTGGACGATGTGCGGAGCGGCGAGGTTCCGAGCGGCGAGCTCGTCCACGGTGGTGATCTCGAGGGCACTGGTGCGGCGGTCCTCGAGGAAGGCGCGGTCGCAGAGGATGCCGTCGACGATCCCGAAGTCGCTCGGGCCGGGCACGCCGAGGCCGAACCCGATCGCCCGGGCGCCCTCCACCACCTCGGCGTCGAGGACCATCTGCTCGGTCGCCGCGTCGGCGCGGTTGTACACGCAGGCGACGCGGGTGCCGGCGTAGACCTTGCCCTTGGCCGCGCGGTAGGCGTCGAACGAGCCGTGCCAGTCGAGGTGGTCGTCGGCGATGTTGAGGCACGCGCTCGCGATCGGCTCGATCGCGCCCAGGTAGTGCAGCTGGTAGCTCGAGAGCTCCACGACGAGGACGTCGAAGCCCTGCGGGTCGCGGACCGCGTCGAGCACGGGCACGCCGATGTTGCCGCAGGGGGCGGCGCGGAGGCCGCCGGCCACGAGCATCGTCGCCGTGAGCTGGACGGTCGTGGTCTTCCCGTTGGTGCCGGTGACGGCCACCCAGTCGGCCGGAGTGCCGTCGGCGCGCACGACCTTGTCGCGGACACGCCAGGCGAGCTCGACGTCGCCCCACACGGGGATCCCGGACTCCGCCGCCCACACGAGGATCGGGTGCGTCGGCCGGAAGCCGGGCGACACCACGACCAGCTCCGGTGAGAACGCGTGCAGCTCCTCCGGAGCGGAGTCGAGGAGGTCGGCCCGGTGCAGGCGGGCGCCGATCACCTCGAGCAGGCGCTCGCGCTCCTCATCGGCGCGGTCGGCGAGGACCAGCACCTCGGAGCCGAGCTCGGTCAGGGTGTCGGCCACCGAGAACCCGGTGACGCCCAGGCCCAGCACGGCGACGCGCAGGCCGCGCCAGTCCGAGTGCCAGCTGCGGAGGGAGTCGGGACGGGCGGGATCGGTCATGCCAGCGACAGCCATTCCAGGTAGAAGAGCCCGACTCCGGCGGCGACGAAGATGCCGGCGATTATCCAGAACCGGACCACGACCGTGATCTCGGCCCAGCCCTTGAGCTCGAAGTGGTGGTGGAGCGGGCTCATCAGGAAGATGCGCTTGCCCCGGGTCAGCTTGAAGTAGATCCGCTGGAGGATGACCGAGCCGGTCACGATGACGAACAGGCCGCCGATGAGGATGACCAGCAGCTCGGTGCGGGTGAGGATCGCCAGGGCCGCGAGCGCGCCGCCGAGGCCGAGCGAGCCGGTGTCGCCCATGAAGATCTGCGCCGGCGAGGTGTTCCACCAGAGGAAGCCCACCAGGGCACCGGAGACGGCCGCCGCGATGATGGCCAGGTCGAACGGGTCGCTCACCTGGTAGCACTTGTCGACGACCTCGGGGTTGAGGTGCTGGTCGAAGCACCACTGGTTCGACTGCCAGAACCCGATGATGACGTAGGAGCCGATCGCGAGGATCGAGGACCCGGTCGCGAGTCCGTCGAGCCCGTCGGCGACGTTCACGCCGTTCGACGTGCTGGTGACGATGATGCAGATCCACAGCACGAACAGGCCGATGCCGATCCAGCCGAGGGAGGCGAAGTCGAACGGCAGGTCGCGGATGAACGAGATCGAGGTGGACGCGGGGGTGAGCCCATTGGAGTCGCGGACCATGATCGCGATCACCGCGAAGGCCGCGGCGACGATGACCTGGCCGGCGATCTTCGCCCAGCCGCCGAGGCCGAGGCTGCGCTGGTTGCGGGTCTTCAGGAAGTCGTCGACGAAGCCGACGAGTCCGAGCCCGACCATCATGAAGAGCACCAGCAGGGCCGACGGCGCGATCGCCCGGTTGCCGAACAGCATCCCGAGGAAGTAGCCGACCACGGTGCCGATGATGATGACGATGCCGCCCATCGTCGCCGTGCCGTGCTTGACGTGGTGCGACTTCGGTCCGTCCTCGCGGATGAACTGGCCCCACTGCAGGCGGTGGAAGAGGCGGATGAACAGGGGCGTCATCAGGAGCGTGAAGGCTCCCGAGAACGCGCCGGACAGGAGGAGTGCCCTCATCGGTGACGCTCCCCGAGACGGTCGGCGAGGAAGCGCAGCCCCGCGGAGTTGGACGACTTGACCAGCACGGTGTCGCCGGGTCGCAGGTAGTCCTCGAGGAGGTCGAACGCCTCGTCGGAGGTCTCCGCGAAGACGGACTCGCCGCTCCACGATCCCTCGCGCTCGGCCGCGACGTGGATCCGGCGGGCGCCTCGGCCCACCACCACGATCTGGGAGATGTTGAGGCGGACGGCCAGCAGACCCACGCGCTCGTGCTCCTCGTCGGCCCACTCGCCGAGCTCGCTCATCTCTCCCAGGACGGCGACGGTGCGCCCCCCGGGCTTCGCGATCTGGGCGAGGGTGCGCAGGGCGGCCGCGGTGGAGTCGGGACTCGCATTGTACGCGTCGTTGATGACGCGGACGTCCTCGCCACCCAGGACCTCCATGCGGCCGCGCTCGGCGAGGGTGACGGTCGCGAGAGCCTCGACGATCGCGGGCAGCGCCACTCCGACAGAGAGCGCGGCGGCGGTCGCCGCGAGGGCGTTCATCACGTGGTGCTCGCCGAGGACGCGCAGCAGGAGCTCGGCGCGAGCGGCCTCGCGGCCCTCCCCCGCCGAGACCTCGATGGCGAAGCGGGTGCCGTCGGCGGTCGCGTCGATGTCGACGGCGCGGACGTCCGCGCTCTCGCCGCGGCCGAACCAGAGGACCCGGGCGGCGGTGCGGCCCGCCATCGAGGCGACCCGGCCGTCGTCGGCGTTCAGCACGGCGACGTCGTCGGCGGTGAGGTCGGCGACCATCTCGGTCTTGGCCTCGAGCGTGCGCTCGATCCCGCCGAACTCGCCGGCGTGCGCGAGGCCCACGGCGAGGACGACGCCGACGTCGGGCCTGGCCATCCGGACGAGGCGGCGGATCTCGCCGACCGCGCTCGCGCCCATCTCGGCGACGAGGAAGCTCGTCGACTCGGACACCTGGAGCATCGTGATCGGCGCGCCGACCTCGTTGTTGAAGGATCCGCGCGGAGCGACCGTCTCGCCGACCCGCTCGAGGACGGTGCGGAGGAGGTTCTTGGTCGTCGTCTTGCCGTTCGAGCCGGTGACGCCGATGACGGTGAGCCCGCCCTTCGCGCGGACGCGCCGGACGACCTCGGTCGCCAGCGCGCCGAGCGCCTCGACGGAGTCGTCGACGAGGACCTGCGGCACGTCGAGGTCGAGGGGGCGCTCCACGATGAGGAGCGCGGCACCGCGCTCGAGAGCGGCGGGAGCGAAGAGGTGGCCGTCGGTGTGCTCGCCGCGCTTGGCGACGAAGATGCCGCCGGGCGCGATCTCGCGGGAGTCGGTCTCGGTCGCTCCATCGATCACGGTGGCGGCCGTGGCGGACGAGCCGGCCAGGTGGAGGCGTCCGGTGACGGCCTCGGCGATCTCGGTGAGGGTGAGGGCGATCATCTACAGCCAGCCCGCCTCGCGCAGCGCGTGACGGACGTCGTCTCTGGCCGAATACGGCATGTGCACTCCTGCGATCTCCTGGTGGTCCTCGTGGCCGGGCCCGGCGTAGAGGATCGAGTCCCCTTCGCGCGCGAGGGCGACGGCGGCGCGCACGGCGGCGCGCGGGTCGGCGATCTCGTGGATCTCCCGGTCGGGCACGGCGGCCCGGGCGCCCTGGAGGAGCGCGGCGCGGATGGCGGCCGGATCCTCCCAGCGCGGGTGGAAGTCCGTGATGACCACGACGTCGGCGAGGCGGGCGGCGATGGCGCCCATATCGCTCCGCTTGGTCGTGTCGCGGTCCCCGTCCGCCCCGAACACCATGAACAGGCGGCCGGGCGTGATGGTCCGCAGCGCCTCGAGCGCGTTCTGGAACGCGTCGGGGGTGTGGCCGTAGTCGACGTAGACGCGCGGTCCGCGCTCCCCCGAGACGAGCTCGGCGCGGCCCGGGATGTAGACGTCGAGACGGCTGTCCTCGAGCGCGTGCGCGACGGCGTCCAGGTCGAAGCCCGACTCCACCAGCATCACGATCGCCAGCGCCGCGTTGGACGCCATGTACCAGCCGATCAGCGAGACGGTGACGACGACGGAGCGGTTCTCGGGCCCCTCCAGGCGGAAGGTGGTGCTGTCGGGCGTCGCGTCCAGCACCGTCATCGACCAGTCGGCGGGCGTCGTCGGGGCGACTCCGACGACCGGCGAGCCGGCGAGCGTCGCGACGGGGATGCGGCTGCGCTCGGCGAGCTCGCGCCCCCAGGCGCTGTCGACCGTGACGACGCCGCGGCGTGCGCGCTCCGGCTCGAAGAGGTCGGCCTTGGCCTCGAAGTACTCGCGCAGATCGGAGTAGTCGTCGAGGTGGTCGTGGCTGAGGTTCGTGAAGCCGACGACGTCGAAGACGAGGCCGTCGATCCGGTGCCGCGTGAGCGCCTGCGCCGAGACCTCGATCGAGACCGCGCGGACGGCGGACTCGCGCATCCGCGCGAGCAGGCCGTGCAGCTCGCTCGCCTCGGGAGTGGTCAGCGAGCTGACCACGGCGACGTCGCCGATCCGGCGCTCGGCGGTGGAGCTGAGGCCGGAGACGACTCCGAGCCGGCGCAGCAGCGCGTCGAGGATGTAGACGACGCTCGTCTTGCCGTTGGTCCCCGTCACGCCGAAGAGCGTCGGGACGTCCTCGCGGGTGCGGTGGATCCACGCGGCGACGTCGCCGAGTGCGGCCCGCGGGTCGGGGGTCACCAGCACGGGCAGGCCGCTGTCGGCGGCGAGCTCCGCTCCGGCCGGGTCGGTCAGCACGGCGACGGCTCCGGACGCCGCGGCGGCCGACGCGAAGGCCGCGCCATGGGCACGGCGTCCTGCGACACCGACGTAGAGGTCCCCGGACTCGACCTGGTTCGAGTCCAGCGTGACTCCGCTCACCTCGACGCCCTCGAGGCCGCGGACCGGGCCGAGGGAGAACTCGGCCACGAGCTGCGAGAGGCTCCGCGGCACGGGGTGCTCGGGGCGGAGGGAGGACTGCGGGCGAGGGTCGTGCACTGCCCGCTCTTTCTCTCGTTCTGGTGCGTGGATCGTGGTCCCGGCGGGGCTCACCACGTCGTCGGGTACTCGACGGGCGGCACCGTGGACGGCTCCACCCGGTTGGTCTTGAGCACCTGGGTCATGACCTGCTGGAAGACGGGAGCCGTCGCCTGGGACGTGTTCATCTTAACCGGATCGGCGATGGTGACCGTCACGACGTACTCCGGGTCCTCCGCCGGCGCGAGCCCGGCGAGCGAGACGGTGTAGCTCTTCGAGTAGCCGCCCTTCCCGTCGGGCTGCTGCGCGGTACCGGTCTTGGTGGCGATGTTGTAGCCGTCGACGTGGATGTCGCTCGCCAGCCAGCCCTCGTTGTAATGGGTCTGCAGCATGTCGACGACCTGCTTCGCGGCCGAGCTCGACACCACCTGGGTGCCCGTCGCATCGGGGACGTCCACGACGGAGCCGTCGGCCGTGGTGCAGCCGTCGATCAGCTGCGACGGGAGCCGCACTCCGCCGTTGCCGAGCGTCTGGTAGATGCTCGCGACCTGCACCGCGGTCGCCGAGACGCCCTGGCCGAACATCGTCGTGTAGTTCGTCTGGTTGTCCCAGTCCTGGTAGTCGGCGAGCAGGCCGCCCTCCTCGCCGGGGAAGCCGCTCGTGGTGGGCGTGCCGAGACCGAACTTCTGCAGGTAGTCGTAGCGGGTCTGGGCCGACAGGCGG
Organism: Rathayibacter sp. AY1F6; assembly: GCF_002932035.1. NCBI lineage: Bacteria > Bacillati > Actinomycetota > Actinomycetes > Micrococcales > Microbacteriaceae > Rathayibacter > Rathayibacter sp. AY1F6. Next base: position 20,531 of record NZ_PSVD01000018.1, read on the forward strand.
GAGCCGAGCATCGAGATGCCGACGTTCGACGAGTCCTTGAGGATGCCGGTCAGCGTGTAGTTCGTCGGGGTGTGCGCGAAGTCGTCGCTGAACGAGGCGCCGTCCTTCTCGAAGGAGTCCGGGACGACGACCTGGGTCGTCGGGCCCGCCTGGCCCTGGTCGATCAGCATCGCGGCCGTCATCGGCTTGAAGGTCGAGCCCGGCTCGAACGGCGCCCGGAAGGCGCGCGAGCTGCGGTCGGCGGAGGCGCTCGCCTCGACGTTGTTGGGGTCGACGGTCGGCGTCTCGGCCACGGCGAGCAGCTTGCCGGTCTTGACCTCCTGCACCACGACGATCCCGTAGCTGCCGCCGACCTCGGCGACGCGCTGCGAGAGGACCTGCTGGGAGTAGTACTGGAGGTCGGAGTCGATGGTGAGCTTCAGCGTCCCGCCGTCGACGGCCGGGGTCTCCGAGACGGTGCTGCCCGGGATCCGGACGTAGTCGGCGCTGCGCTCGTAGCTCTCGGACCCGTTCTGCCCCGCGAGGCAGGTGTTCTCCGCGTACTCCATGCCCTCCTGGGCCGCTCCGTCCGCACCGACGTAGCCGACGAGGTTGCCGGCCACCGCGCCGTTGGGGTAGCTGCGTCCCTGCTGGGTCTCGAAGTAGGTCCACGGGATGTCGAGCGCGACGAGCTTCTGGTAGGCCTCGAGGTCGAGCCCCTCCGAGAGGATCAGGTAGTTGGCCTTGGCGTCCTTCGCGAGCGCGGCGTCCACCGCTCCGGTGATCTGCTCGACCGACTGCCCGGTGATCGCGCCGATCTCGGAGGCGGCCTGCTGCACGCTGACCATGACCTTCTGGTCCTCGCCCAGCTCGCGCGGGAACTCGGCCACGTTCTTCGGCGAGGTCGTCAGCCGGTAGCGCGTGGTGGTGTCCGCGAGCACCGTCCCGGAGCGGTCCACGATGGGGCCGCGCTGGCCGTAGGTGACGACGCTGTTCGACTGGTTCTGGGCGGCCGCATCGGTGAGCTCGTTCGCCCGCACGATCTGGATGTCAACCAGCTTGCCGATGAAGAGTCCGACGACGGCGACGATGATGACGAACGTGACGGCCGTGCGGCGTCTGCTCGAGCGGTGGTGTCTCACTGCGGCGGTGTCCTTCTTGCTCCGGGCGGGCGGGCCGCCGTTCGTCGGGTCCGGATGGTCGTCGTGCGCCCCGCGGGGCGGGTGCCCGCGCGGAGGCGGACCGCGACGCCGTGCGTCAGTGCGTGATGGGCGCGGGCAGCTCGCCCTGCAACGGTACGGCCGCACCGTCGACAGCCGGGGAGGACGCGCTCGCGCCGGGCTGGAGAGCCGGGACGAGGGCGTTGGGCACGAGCGGCGCGGAGGCGGTGCCCGCGACTTCGCTCGACGCGGCGGAGGAGGGGTCGCCCAGCACGGCGCCGTCCGAGAGGCGGAGGTAGACCGGCGCGGTGTTGGCGACCATGCCCAGGCCCTGTGCGGCGGTGGCGAGGTTCTGCGGCGAGCTCAGCGTGTCGACGGCGTCCTGCTTCTCCGCGTTGCTGCGGGTGAGCGACTTCTGCTCGGTCTGCAGCGCCGAGATCTGGTAGGCCCCCTGCGAGAGGCCGACGCTCACCAGGAGCTGGACGACGATGATCGCGAAGAGGCCGGCGACGGCGACGATCCCGTAGACGAGCTTCGGGCGCGACTGCGCCTGACCGGCCGGGACGGCCTCGATGCGGGGGCGGGGCGCCTCCTCCTCGGGGCGTGCTCGGCGGGCGGTGTCGATGACGGCGGGGTCGATGACGGCGGTGGCGCTCATGCGGTGCTCCTGATCCTCTCGGCCGCGCGCAGACGCACGGGTGTCGCTCGGGGGTTGCGGGCCTTCTCGTCGTCGGAGGCGAGCTCGGCTCCGCGGATGACGAGTCGGAACTCGGGTCGGTGCTCCGGCAGCTCCATCGGGAGGCCGGCCGGGGCGGTGGAGGAGGACGCGGCCTGGAGCGCGCGCTTGACGATCCGGTCCTCGAGCGACTGGTACGCCTCGACGACGATCCGCCCGCCCTCGTTGATCCGGCCCAGCGCGGCGGGGATCGCCCGCTCGAGGACGGACAGCTCCTGGTTGACCTCGATCCGCAGCGCCTGGAAGACGCGCTTGGCGGGGTGGCCGTTCCGCTGGATCGCGACCGGGGTCGCCGCCTGGATGATCTCGACGAGACGGCCGGAGCGCTCCAGCGGAGCCTCGCGACGGGCCTCCACGATCTTCTTGGCGTAGCGCGCGGCGAGGCGCTCCTCGCCGTACTCGTGGAAGATGCGGCGCAGGGCGGTCTCGTCGTAGTCGGCGAGGATGCTCGCCGCCGTGAGCGGGGCGGTCGAGTCCATCCGCATGTCGAGCGGCGCGTCCTTGGAGTAGGAGAACCCGCGCTCGGTCTCGTCGAGCTGGAGCGAGGAGACGCCGAGGTCGAAGAGCGCACCGTCGATCGTGTCGATGCCCAGCTCGTCGAGCACGTCGGGCAGCTCGTCGTAGACGGCGTGCACGAGGTCGATCCTGGAGGCGTGGGCGGAGAGCCGCTCCCCCGCGAGCTGCAGCGCCTCGGGGTCGCGGTCCAGGCCCACGAGGTGCAGGCCGGGGAAGCGCTCGAGCAGCGCGAGCGAGTGCCCGCCCATGCCGAGCGTCGCGTCGACGACGACCGCCCCGTCGCGCTCCAGCGCCGGAGCCAGGAGCTCGACGCAGCGCTCGAGCAGCACCGGGAGGTGCCGCTCCTCGGTCGGGCGCGGAGCGTCCTTCGAAGTGTTCTCTGCCATGGCGGTCCCGCCGTTCCCGTTCCTGTCGTCCGATCCCCATCCACCTCGCGTCCGGACACCGGGGAAGGTGCGTCCGGGCGCCGAGTGGCTGGGAGTCGCGCGACAGGACCTAGAACAGGCCGGGGATCACCTCCTCCTGGGTGTCGGAGAACACGGACTCCTGCTCCTGCAGGTAGGTCTCCCAGGCGCCCTGCGCCCAGATCTCGGCGCGGTTGCCCGCTCCGATGACGGTGAGGTCGCGGTCGAGGCCGGCATAGGCGCGCAGCGGAGCCGGGAGGGTCACGCGGTTCTGCTTGTCCGGCGTCTCGGCGCTCGCGCCCGAGAGGAATACCCGGAGGAAGTCCCGCGCCTGCTTGCTGGTCACCGGCGCCTGCCGGATCTTCTCGTGCATCACCTCGAACTCGGCCTGGCTGAACACGTACAGGCACCGCTCCTGGCCGCGCGTGACGACGACTCCGGAGGAGAGCTCGTCGCGGAACTTGGCGGGGAGGATCACGCGGCCCTTCTCGTCGAGCTTGGGGGAATAGGTGCCGAGGAACACGGACTGCCCCCCACTTCTTCCGGCCAAGGATGGTGTGTCCTCCACAGTACTCCACTTCCCCCCACTCACAACCCCGGCGCGGCGCGGGGCGCGCTGGAGAGGCCCCGGTCATCCGCGTGTTTCCGCGGAATCGCGACAGTGGGGCGAAGTGGAGGGGGAATGCCGCGGGAGGGAGGCCGCGGGCACGAAAAAAGGGCCGATCCGTGAGGATCGACCCTGTGGTGGAGCGGAGGGGAGGCTAGCCGCGCCCGTCTCCGCGGTTGTCCCACCTGTCGTTCAGACGGTCCATGAAGCCGGACCCCTGGCGGTTGCCCGAGCGGGGCTTCGACGGACGGCCGACGTCGGGCAGGCCGGGCTCGGCGGAGCCGCCGGCGGCCGGGCGCATGGCCACGATCACGCCGCCGAGCATGAAGGCGAACCCGAGGATGCCGACGAGGGGCTGGCGCACGACCACGCCCGCGACGAGCACGGCGAGACCGAGGATGCCGAGCAGGATGCCGAGCACGAGGGCCCGGTAGTTGGTGCCGCCGCGCCCCTTGCCGACCGCCGCCACGAAATCGGCGTCGTTCTGGTAGAGGTTCCGCTCCATCTCATCGAGGAGCCGTTGCTCGTGTTCCGAAAGCGGCATCGTGACCCCTTCAGGGTGCGGCGTCGACCCTTTCGGGGATCGGCACCGGAATAGGCGGCGTCTGGGCTCGACCGGTCGGGCGGCGCTTCAGTGTAGACCGAGCCCGACGCAGGCACCAGGCACCTTCGGTGCATAGGCTGGTCGGGTGAACCACAGCTCTCGACTGGTCGATCGCGTCCAGCTCCGAATCGATGAATTCCTCACCGGGCGCACGCCAATTCTGCGCTCCATAGGAGAGGACGTCTCCGCCCTCGGCGACCTTTCGCGGGACTTTCTCAGCGGGGGCAAGCGGTTCCGCGCGCGCTTCTGCGAGGCGGGCTGGAACGCGGTGTCGAGCACCTCGAGCGAGGCCCATCCGAGCGGCTCCGATCCGATCGCGAGGGTGGGCGCCGGGCTGGAGCTGTTCCACGCCGCCGCCCTCGTCCACGACGACGTGATCGACAACTCCGACACCCGCCGCGGCGCTCCCGCGGCCCACCGGCGCTTCTCCTCCTTCCACGCCGACGGCGGCTGGACCGGCGACCGCGACGAGTTCGGCCGCTCCTCCGCGATCCTCCTCGGCGACCTCCTCCTGGTCTGGTCGGACGAGATCTTCGCCGCGGCGGAGTGGTCGCTCGGGGATCGAGTCGCGGCCGAGCGCGCGCGCGCCGAGTTCAACCTGATGCGCACCGAGGTCACGCTGGGCCAGTACCTCGACATCCTCGAGGAGAGCGCGTGGGTGCAGCACCCCGAGCACGAGCACCTGCAGCGGGCGGAGCGGGTGGTGGTCTACAAGAGCGCGAAGTACAGCATCGAGGCGCCGCTGGTGATCGGCGGCTCCCTCGCCGGCGGCGACGACGCTCAGCTGGACGCCCTGCGCCGCTTCGGGCTCCCGGTCGGGATCGCCTTCCAGCTGCGCGACGACGTCCTCGGAGTCTTCGGCGACCCGGCGGTGACGGGAAAGCCGGCCGGCGACGATCTGCGGGAGGGCAAGCGCACCGTGCTGCTCGGCCTCGCCCGCGGCGCGTGCTCGCCGGGCGAGCGGGCCGAGCTCGACGCGGTCGTGGGCCGGAGCGACGCCGACGCGGCGTCCATCGCGCGGGCGCAGGAGATCATCGCGGGCAGCGGCGCCCTCGAGCGGCTCGAGGATCGCATCGACCAGGAGGTGGCCGCGGCGATCGCGGTCCTCCCCGACGCGCCGCTCCGCACGGAGGGCGTGGCGGAGTTGCGCGAGCTGGCCGCCCAGGTCACGGTCCGCACCTCCTAGGAGCGGACGGGCGGGATCAGGCCAGGGCCTGGGCGACCCGCCGGACCTCGGCCTTGCGGCCGGCGCGGAGGGCGACGATCGGGCTCGTGCCCAGGCTCTCCTCGACCGTCAGCATCCAGTCGACCGCCTCGTCGTCGGTGAAGCCGGAGTCGGCGAGCAGGATCGCGGTGCCGCGGATCTCGCTCATCGGCTCCCCGTCGCGGAGGAAGAGGGCGGGGACCTTCAGCACGCCGTCGCGGCGGGTGCCGAGCAGGTGGCGCTCCTCGAGGAGGCGGCGGACCCGGCCGGCGCCGAGCCCGGTCAGCTCCACGAGGTCGGGGACGGTCAGCCACTCGAGCTCGGAATCGGTCGAGGTGGCGGGGGAAGCGGACGAGTCGGTCACGCGTCAAGACTGCCACGAGCCCGGAGGGCCGCCAACTGCGGGCGCCCCGGAGAAGGAGCCGAGCCCGTCCTGCGCCGCCCGGGCGTCGCTCACCGGTTCCCCCGGGGGTCTTGCCTAGACTCGTCGCGTGACCACCAGCCAGCTCGACCCTCTCCTCGGCCGTCTCGTCGACGGCCGGTACGAGGTGCGCTCGAGGATCGCCCGCGGCGGCATGGCGACGGTCTACCTCGCGCACGATCAGCGCCTCGAGCGCCGCGTGGCGATGAAGGTCATGCACGGCCACCTCTCCGACGACGCGACGTTCAAGAACCGCTTCGTCCAGGAGGCGCGCTCCGCCGCCCGTCTCGCCCACCCGAACGTGGTCAGCGTCTTCGACCAGGGCCAGGACTCGGACATGGCCTACCTGGTGATGGAGTACCTCCCCGGGATCACCCTGCGCGACCTGCTCAAGGAGCGCGGCCGGCTGACCGCCCAGCAGGTCGTCGACATCATGCACTCCGTGCTCTCGGGTCTCGCCGCCGCGCACCGCGCCGGGATCCTCCACCGCGACCTCAAGCCCGAGAACGTGCTCCTCGCCGACGACGGCCGGATCAAGATCGGCGACTTCGGCCTCGCGCGCGCCGCCTCCGCCAACACCGCCTCCGGTCAGGCCCTCCTCGGCACGATCGCCTACCTCTCCCCCGAGCTGGTCACGCGGGGCACCGCCGACACCCGCAGCGACATCTACGCCATCGGGATCATGATCTACGAGATGCTCACCGGAGAGCAGCCCTTCACGGGCGAGCAGCCGATGCAGATCGCGTACCAGCACGCGAACGACTCCGTCCCGTACCCCAGCGCGACGGTCGCCTCCGTCCCCACCTCGCTCGACGAGCTCGTCCTCTGGGCGACCGAGCGCGACCCGGACATGCGGCCCCGCGACGCCGGTGTCATGCTCGCGCAGCTGCTCGAGGCCGAGCGGCTCATGGGCATCACACCGAGCGACCGCCGCGGCGACACGCAGGCGGTCACCCCGCTCCCGGCGCCCGTCGCCGATCCGGCGCCCGCGACGGCCGTCTTCGATCCGGCGGAGCCCGGGCAGACCTCGGTCTTCGACCCGGCGCCGGCCCCCGGAGCGGTGCTCGTGGTCGACGAGGACGACGACACCGTCGCCCGGCTCGCGAGCAGGCGCCGCGTCCGACGGCGCCGCGGCGTCCTGCTCACGGTGGTCGTCCTCCTCCTGGCGCTCATCGGCGGCGGGACGGCCTGGTGGTTCGGCGAGGGACCCGGCGCGATCGTGTCGATCCCGGACGTCGTCAGCCAATCGCAGCAGGACGCGACGGCCCAGCTGCAGGCGCAGGGCTTCGAGGTGCAGCCGCAGGAGACGCCCGACCTCACCGTGCCCGCGGGGACGGTGGTGAGCTCCGATCCGCCCGGCGGGCAGGGGGTGCACAAGGGCTCCGTCATCACGCTGACCGTCTCGAGCGGGCCGCGCCAGCTGCCGGTCCCGTCGCTCGCCGGCCTCTCGGAGGCCGACGCTGCTGCCGCGGTGACGGGCGGCTCCTTCACCGTCGGCGACGTCTCGAAGATCTTCGACGCCGACGTCGACGCGGGTGTGGTCGTCTCCGCCTCGCTGCCTGACGGATCGGCGCTGCCCGAGACGATGTCCGAGACCAGCACCATCGCGATGGTGGTGAGCCTCGGACCGATCCCGAACGTCGTCGGCCTCTCGATCGACGACGCGACGGCGAAGGCGGAGGCGGCCGGTCTCGCCCTCGACCGCAGCGGCGAGGACTGGAGCGACACCGTGGCCGCGGGCGTCGTCCTCACGCAGGCGAACCCGGAGGCGCCCGCCGTGACCGGCGACACCGTCTCGGTCGTCGTGTCGAAGGGGCCCGAGCCCGTCGCCGTGCCGAACGTCGTGGGGATGAACCGCGACGAGGCGAAGGCGGCCCTCGAGGCGGCGGACCTGTCGTGGAGCTACTCCCTGACGACGCTCGGCCCGCTGATCGACGCGGCGCCGAACGAGCTGACCAAGGTCACGAACCAGTCCAACAAGGCCGGCGATCTCGTGCAGCGCGGCACGACGATCCAGCTGTCGATCACCATCACGACCTGACGCCGCCGGTCGAGCCCTCAACGAGGACTCGACCGGCGGTCGGGGTCGGATCAGATCGCGCGGCCCCGGAGCTCCTCCGCCACGAGGAACGCGAGCTCGAGCGACTGCATGTGGTTGAGGCGCGGGTCGCAGACCGACTCGTACCGGGTGGCGAGCGTCGCCTCGTCGATGTGCTCCGAGCCGCCGAGGCACTCGGTGACGTCGTCGCCCGTGAGCTCGACGTGGATGCCGCCCGGGTGCGTCCCCGCGGCGCGGTGCGCCTCGAAGAAGCCCTTGACCTCGTCGACCACGTCGTCGAAGCGACGGGTCTTGTAGCCGGTCGGCGTCGTCAGCCCGTTGCCGTGCATCGGATCGGTCACCCACAGCGGCAGGGCGTCGCTCCGCTTGACGGCCTCGAGCAGCGGCGGGAGGGCGTCGCGGATCCTCCCGGCACCCATGCGGGTGATGAAGGTGAGGCGACCGGGCTCCCGCTCGGGGTCGAGCTTGTCGATCAGCTCGAGCATCGTCTCGGGCGTGGTCGACGGGCCGAGCTTCACGCCGATCGGGTTGCGCACCCGCGACAGGAAGTCGACGTGCGCGCCGTCGAGCTCGCGGGTGCGCTCGCCGATCCAGATGAAGTGGCTGGAGGTGTTGTACGGCGTGCCGGTCCGCGAGTCGATGCGCGTCATGGGGCGCTCGTAGTCCATCAGCAGGCCCTCGTGGCCGGTGTAGAACTCGGTGCGCTTCATGCCCTCGAAGTCGGCCCCGCACGCCACCATGAACTTGACCGCGCGGTCGATCTCGCGGGCCAGCTGCTCGTAGCGCTGGTTCTGCGGGTTCTCGGTGAAGCCCTTGTTCCAGTAGTGGACGAGGCGCAGGTCGGCGAATCCGCCCTGCGTGAAGGCGCGGATGAGGTTCAGCGTCGAGGCGGCGGTGTGGTAGCCCTGCACGATGCGACGCGGGTCCGCGGCGCGCGACTCCGGGGTGAAGTCGTAGCCGTTGACGATGTCGCCGCGGTAGGCGGGCAGGGTCACGTCGCCGCGGGTCTCGAGGTCGCTCGAGCGCGGCTTCGCGAACTGGCCGGCCATCCGGCCCATCTTGATGACGGGCATGCTCGCGCCGTAGGTCAGGACGACGGCCATCTGCAGCACGGTCTTGACGCGGTTGCGGATCTGCTCGGCGGTCGCTCCGGCGAAGGTCTCGGCGCAGTCGCCGCCCTGCAGGAGGAACGCCTCGCCGCGGGCCGCGGCTCCGAGACGCTCGCGCAGCTGGTCCACCTCGCCGGCGAACACCAGCGGAGGGAGCGCGGCCACCTCGGCGGACGCCGCTCGCACGGCCTCCGCATCGGGCCACTGCGGCTGCTGCTTGATCTCGAGCTCGCGCCAATAGTCCAGGCCGGCGACCACGGAGGGGGCGGCGAGGACGTACGGTTCGTTCGGATCGATGACCACGAGGGTGTTCCCGGTTCTGACGGGCGCCAGCGGCGCGCGGAGGGCTGCCGTCCGGACGGACGGCAGCGGTTGACGAGCTTATCGCCTGGCAGGGCGCTCGGCCGGGAGGGGGCCCCGGCATCGAGCGGGCGCTCAGCGGGTGAGGGCCGCGCGCTTCTCCTTGACCGAGGTCGCGTAGACGTCGAGGTACTCCTGGCCGCTCAGGGCGAGGAGCTCGTACATGATCTCGTCGGTGATCGAGCGGAGGATGAACCGGTCGCCCTCCATGCCCTCGAAGCGGCTGAAGTCGAGCGGCTCCCCGAAGACGATGCCGATGCGGCCCAGCTTCGGCAGGCGCTTGCCGATGGGCATGATGCGCGCGGTGTCGATCATGGCGACCGGGATGACGGGCACGCGGGCCTCGAGGACCATGCGCGCGACACCGGTGCGGCCGCGGTACATGCGGCCGTCGGGGCTTCGCGTGCCCTCGGGATAGATGCCCAGGGCGTGGCCGCCCGCGAGGACGCGGAGGCCCGTGTTGAGCGAGGCCTCCGACGCCTTGCCACCGGAGCGGTCGATGGGCAGCATCCCCGTGGCGGTGAAGAACGTCCGCGTCGCCCAGCCCTTGAGGCCCTTGCCGGTGAAGTAGTCGCTCTTGGCGAGGAAGACCATGTTCCGCTCGATCACCAGCGGGAGGATCACGGAGTCGATGAAGGAGAGGTGGTTGCTCGCGAGGATCACGCCGCCGTTCTGCGGCACCTTGTCGGCGCCGACCACCCACGGCCGGAAGATCGTCTTCAGGAGCGGGCCCGCGACGATGTGCTTCATGAACCAGTAGAACATCGGGCTCCTCGGCGGTGCGGCGGATCGGGTGCGGCGGGTGCCGCTAGAGGGAGCTCGCGTGCAGGCGCGCCAGGTCGGCGGCCCCCACGACTCCGGCGTCGTTGACGAGCTCCGCGATGCGGAACTCGGGCTCGGGGTGGTAGCCCCGGGCGGGGAGGTTGTCGAGGTAGGCCTGGCGGATGGGGTCCAGCAGGAGGTCGCCCGCCTGCGCCACTCCGCCGCCGATGACGAACATCTGCGGGTCGAGGACGGCGCTCAGGCTGGCCGCCGCCTCGCCCAGCCAGTGGCCGAGCTGTCGCAGCGCCGCGAGGGCGCCGAGGTCGCCGGCGGTGATCAGCTCGGAGATGAGGTGGCCGTTCAGCTCGCCGCCGTTGCGGGCGCGGGCGTCGGCGATGCCCTGGCCGATTCCGCCCGCGTCGGCCAGCTCGCCGGCGAAGCGCTGGAGCGCGCGGCCCGAGCCGTACTGCTCGATGCAGCCGCGGGCGCCGCAGCCGCAGGGCAGGCCTCCGGGGACGACGCGCATGTGCCCGATCTCGGCCGCGGCGCCGAAGCCGCCGCGCAGGAGCCGGTCGTTGATGACGATCGCGCCACCCACTCCGGTGCCGATGGTGAGCATCAGCATGTCGCTGACGAGGCGGCCCGAGCCGTAGCGGAACTCGGCCCAGCCGGCGGCGTTCGCATCGTTCTCGATGATGATCGGCAGGTCGATGCGGGCCGAGAGCTTCTCGCGGAAGGGCTCGTTGCGCCAGTTGATGTTCGGGGCGTAGTAGACGATCGACTGCGAGGCGTCGATGAAGCCGGCGGCGGCGACTCCGACCGCGGAGACGTCTCCCGGGAGCAGGCCGGAGCGCAGATGCTCGACCATCTCGACCACGACGTCGACGATCAGCTCGGGGTGCCCGGCGGGAGTGGGCCGACGGTCCTCGCGGAGGATCCCCCCGAACTCGTCGACCAGGGCTCCGGCGATCTTCGTGCCGCCGATGTCGATCCCGATCGCGTGCACGCGAACCGCCTTCCCGTCGCCGCCGGCGCGGCAGCGTCGGCGGGCCGCCCTGAGCGGCGGCCAGGACGAGTGTAGTGACCGCGAGCGCTCCGATGCGGCTCAGCGGCGAGACCCGGCGACGCGTGTCGGCCCTCCTCGCGGAGCCACCCCTGGATCGTTACCCTGAACGGATCCACAGCTTGCGCCGCGCCGGTAGGGTGGAGACGACGTTCATTCAGGTACCGAAGGAGTTGCCGTGGACCAGTTCGATTCCCCCCTGGTGGTTCCGGCCGATCCCCAGGCCAACACGACCGCCCTCCTGCTGGACCGCGTCCGCGAGACGCCCGATCGCCCGCTCTTCGCGCTGCCCGACGGCGACGGATGGCGCGATGTGACGGCGCAGGAGTTCCTCGACCAGGTCACGGCCCTCGCGAAGGGCTTCGTCGCCGCCGGCCTCGAGCCGGGCGAGAAGGTCGGGCTGATCTGCAAGACGCGCTACGAGTGGACGCTGATCGACTTCGCCGTCTGGTTCGCCGGCGGGATCCTCGTCCCGGTGTACGAGACCTCCTCCCCCGCGCAGGTGCAGTGGAACCTCGCCGACTCCGGCGCGCACGCCGTGATCGTCGAGACTCCCGAGCACTTCGCCCGCTTCGACGAGATCCGCGCCGACCTTCCCGAGGTCCGACTCGCCTGGCAGATCGGGCTGGGCGATCTGGACAAGCTCGTCGCGCGCGGCGTCGACGTGCCGGACGCCGAGATCGAGCGCCGCCGCTCGCTGGCGACCGGCACCGACATCGCGACGATCATCTACACCTCCGGCTCCACCGGCCGCCCCAAGGGCTGCATCATCCGGCACTCGAACTTCGTCGAGCTCAGCCGCAACTCGGCGGTCGCCCTGACGGAGCTGATCCACCAGCCCGGCGCGTCGACGCTGCTGTTCATCACCACGGCGCACGTGTTCGCCCGCTTCATCGCGATCCTCTGCGTGCACGGCGGGGTGAAGGTGGGGCACCAGGCCGACACCAGGCAGCTGCTCCCCTCGCTCGCATCCTTCAAGCCGACGTTCCTCCTGGCCGTGCCGCGCGTGTTCGAGAAGGTCTACAACTCCGCCGAGCAGAAGGCCGAGGCCGGGGGGAAGGGGAAGATCTTCCGCCGCGCGGCCGACGTCGCCGTCGCCCACTCGATGGCGCTCGAGGCGGGCTCGGTGCCGCTCGCTCTGAAGCTGCAGTTCCTCCTCTTCGACCGGCTCGTCTACTCGAAGCTGCGCACCGCCATGGGCGGGAACGTCCGCTTCGCCGTGTCCGGCTCGGCGCCGCTGGGAGACCGGCTCGGGCACTTCTTCCACAGCCTCGGCATCAAGATCCTCGAGGGCTACGGCCTCACGGAGACGACGGCGCCCGCCACGGTCAACCGCACCGAGCGGTTCAAGATCGGCTCGGTGGGCCCGGCGATGCCCGGGGTCTCGATCCGGATCGCGGGCGACGGCGAGATCCAGGTGCGCGGCATCGACGTCTTCGGCGGCTACTGGAACAACGAGGCGGCGACGGCCGAGTCGTTCGACGGCGAGTGGTTCCGCACGGGCGACCTCGGAACTCTGGACGAGGACGGGTACCTGCGCGTCACCGGGCGGAAGAAGGAGATCATCGTCACCGCCGGCGGCAAGAACGTCGCTCCGGCGGCGCTGGAGGATCCGATCCGCGCGAACCCGCTGGTCGGCCAGGTCGTCGTCGTCGGCGATCAGCGCCCGTTCATCGCCGCTCTGGTCACGCTCGACTCCGAGATGCTGCCGACGTGGCTCGCCAACAACGGGCAGGACAAGGGCCTCTCACTCGAGGACGCGGCCGTGAACCCGGTCGTTCTGGCTGAGGTGCAGCGGGCCGTCGATGCGGCGAACGAGCGCGTGTCCCGCGCCGAGTCGATCCGGAAGTTCGTGATCCTCCCGACCGAGTTCACGGAGGCGAGCGGTCACCTGACTCCGAAGATGAGCATCAAGCGCAACGTCATCCTCGCCGACTTCGCCGACACCATCGCCGCCGTCTACTCCGCCGCCCCCGCCACCGAGGGCATCTCCCTCCGCTGACCCCGCGCTCTCCCGCCGTTACCACCAGGCCGTCCCGATCGCAGCCGCCTCCGGGACAGCGCGCCCAGCTCTATCCCGTCGGCGGAACGCCCGACGCTCTCCTCGACGCGCCCCTGTCGCGGTGCCGACCGCGCCGGGCCGGGCAGGGACCGGCTCCCCCTCAACACAGCCGTATCCGGGAAAGCGCGTCCCAGCGCTTTCCCGTCGGCGGAACGCACGACGCTCCACAGAACGCGCCCACCTCGAAAAGCCGACCGCGCGGAGCCGGGCAGGGACCGGCCCACCCTCGACACAGCCGTATCCGGAAAAGCGCGTCCCAGCGCTTTCCCGTCGGCGGAACGCACGACGCTCCACCGAACGCGCCCACCCCGAAAAGCCGACCGCGCGGAGCCGGACAAGGACCGGCCCACCCTCGACACAGCCGTATCCGGGAAAGCGCGTCCCAGCGCTTTCCCGTCGGCGGAACGCACGACGCTCCATAGAACGCGCCCACCCCGAAAAGCCGACCGCGCGGAGCCGGACAAGGACCGGCCCCCCCTCGACACAGCCGTATCCGGAAAAGCGCGTCCCAGCGCTTTCCCGTCGGCGGAACGCACGACGCTCCATGGAACGCGCCCACCTCGAGCGGCCGACTGCGTGGAGCCGGGCAAGGACCGGCTCCCCACCAACACAGCCGTATCCGGGAAAGCGCGTCCCAGCGCTTTCCCGTCGGCGGAACGCCCGACGCTCCACGGAACGCCCCCACCTCGCTGAGCCGACCGCGCCGGGCCGGGCAGGGACCGGCTCCCCCCTCAACGCAGCCGTATCCGGTGAAGCGCGTGCCAGCGCTTCACCGTCGGCGGAACGCACGACGCTCCACCGAACGCGCCCACCTCGAGAAGCCGACCGCGCCGAGCCGGGCAAGGACCGGCTCGGAATCCAACTCAGAACCAGTCGGATTCCCGGACGGCCTTCATGGCGGCGCGGCGGTCGTCCTGGGAGAGGCGGTCGAGGTAGAGGCGTCCGTCGAGGTGGTCGCATTCGTGCTGGAGGGCCTGGGCCATGAGGCCGTCGCCTTCGAGGACGATCTCGTTGCCGTCGAGGTCGGTGCCGCGGACCTTCGCGTGCGGGTAGCGGATCGCGGGGTACCAGAGGTTCGGGACGGAGAGGCAGCCCTCGTCGACCGGTTGCGGGTCTCCGCTGAGCTCGATGATCTCGGGGTTGAGGATGTACCCGATGACGCCGTCGACGTTGTAGCTGAAGGCGCGGAGGTTGACGCCGATCTGGGGGGCTGCGACGCCGGCGCGTCCGGGCGGTCGGACGCTGTCGACGAGGTCCTCGACGAGGCCGCGGACGCCGGCGTCGACCGTCTCGATGGTCGTGGACGGGGTCTTCAGCACCGGGTCCCCGAAGATGCGGATCTGGCGTTCGGTCATGTGGTGCGCTCCCTCAGGGCCTCCTCCGCGCTCAGGAGGGCGTTCTCGACGACTTCGCTCGCTGCGGGGTGCGGCCAGTACTGGCTGCGGGCGAGTCCGCGGATGCCGGTGCCGGCGCTGGCGGCCTGGACGAGCGGCTGAATGAGGATACTGGCCTGCGGCCCGATGATGTGCGCGCCGAGGAGGGCGCCGTCGATGCCGACGACCAGGAGGCAGGCGCTGGAGTCGTCCTCGAGCGCCCAGCCGAAGGCGGTGGAGCCGTACTCCTGGGTGACGGTGACGACGTCCAGGCCCTGGTCCCGCGCTTCGGCCGCGGTGAGCCCGAAGTGGGCGATCTGCGGGTGGGCGAAGATCGCGCCGGGCACCGGCGAGAGGGTGTTGGAGAGCAGCTCGCCCGGGTGCAGGAGGTTGTGCGCCACGAGGCGCGCCTCGTGGTTGGCGACGTGCTTGAGCTGCCAGCGGGACGACACGTCGCCGAGGGCGAAGAGGCCGGGCACGGGGCGTCCGCCGGAGAGGACGCGCTGCTCGGGGTCGACGCTGATCCGGCCGTCCTCGTGCAGATCGATCCCGACGGAGGCGGCGGCGACCGTGTCGCTGTTGGGGTCGCGGCCGAGGGCGACGAGGAGCAGGTCGGTCTCGACCGTCGTGCCGTCGCTGAGGGCGACGCGGAGCCCGTCAGGGCGGGCGTCGACGCTCTCGGCGCTCACTCCGGTGAGCACCGTGTACCGCTCGGCGGCGATCCCGGTGAACCGGCGCGAGACGTCCTCGTCGAGGGCGCGGAGGAGGCGGTCGCCGCGGACGGCGACGGTCACGGCCGTGCCGAAGGAGGAGAAGACGTGGGCGAACTCGACGGCCACCGCGCCGCCGCCGAGGATCAGCATCCGCTCGGGGAGCTCGTCGAGCCGCATGACGGAGGAGGAGTCCTGGATGCGGGGGTCCGGCTCGTACGCGGCGAGGAGCGGCCTGGGCCGCGAGCCGGCGGCCACGACCACCTGCGGCGCACTGATGCGGGCACCGCTGGCGCTGACGAGGACGTGCGGGCGGTCGCCGTCTCCGAGCGACTCGAAGCCGAAGCTCTCGCGGAGGACGGTCACGTTCGGGGATCGCTGATCGCGGTACTCGAAACCGCCCTCGCTGATCGCGTCGATCCGGCCGAACACCCGGTCGCGCACCTCGGCCCACTCGGGGCGGCGGAGGCGGGAGTGGACGCCGATCGGGCCGCCCTGGTCGACGTCGGTGACCACGTCGGCGACATGGACGAACATTTTGGTCGGGATGCAGCCGGCGTTGAGGCAGGTGCCGCCGAACCACTCCCCGTCGTCGAGGATCGCGACCCGCAGGCCGTCGAACTCCGGACCGACGATCGAGTTGCCGGAGCCGGCCCCGATGACGATCAGGTCGAAGGCGTCGGTGGACGCGTCGGGCCCGTCGGTGCGGTCCTGGTGCGCGGCGGACGCCGCCCCGGAAGCCCGGGGCTCAGACACGTCGGACCGGCATGCCCTCGACCACGAGCGCGGCGAGCAGGCGCGCGGCGTCCTTCGTGCCCTCGCGCAGCTGCTCCCACTTCACCACGGAGCCGGCGGCGAGCACCGGGTCGTAGGGGATCCGGACGATGTCGCGGACGCGGGAGCGGAAGTGCGACTCGATCTCCTCCAGCTTCACCAGGCTCGTGCCCTGCGTCGCCGTGTTGAGCGCGACGACCGCGTTGCGCACCAGGGCGCCGTAGCCGTTCGCGTCCAGCCAGGTGAGGGTCTCGGAGGCCAGGCGGGCCTCGTCGACGCTGCCGCCCGAGACGATCACCACCGTGTCGGCGCGCTGCAGCGTGGGCCGCATCACCGAGTGCACGATGCCCGTGCCGCAGTCGGTGAGCATGATCGAGTAGAAGCGCTCGACCAGGTCGGCGACCACGTTGTAGTCGTCCTCGTCGAAGGCCTCGGAGAGCTGCGGGTCGGTGTCGGAGGCGAGGACGTCGAGGCGGGTCTCGTCGCGGGAGACCATCGTCGAGAACTCGGTGAACCCCGTCACGCCGGCCGCGCGGTTCACGACGTCGCGGACGGTCGCCCGCGTCTGCTTGGGGACGCGCTCGGCCAGGGTGCCGCGGTCGGGGTTCGCGTCGACCGCGATGATGCGGTCCTCGCGCGCGTCGGCGAGGGCCATGCCCAGGAGCGTCGTGACCGTGGTCTTGCCGACGCCGCCCTTGCGGGTCATGACCGGGACGAAGCGGGTGCCGCCCTCGAACTGCCGGCCGATCCGCTCGTCCATCGCCTTCCACGCCTTCACCTTGGCGGAGTCGCCGAGGTTGACCGTGTGGAAGGTCAGGCCGTAGAGGAAGCGGTGCCAGCCGCCCGTGGGAGCGGGACGGGTCTTGCGGTTGACCTCCAGGAGCCTGTCCGGAGTGAGCATCGACGCCGACTCGGGGACGGCGGCGCTCGGCGCGGACGGGGCGGGAGCGGCGCTCGAGGACTCGGCGCGGAGGCGGTCGCGGCGCGTGGGGACGGCGGCGGGCTCCCCCGCGGACTCGGACGCCGCGGGCTTCTCGGCGGACTCCGCTCGGGCGGGGATCCCCGCCGAGACCGGTCCGTTCGCGCCGGACGGGTGAGCGGGAGCCGGTGAGGGGGTCGGAGCAGGACTCGGCTCCGGGGGCACGAGAGCGCGCGAGCGCGAGGGCGGCAGGCCGAGGCGGCCGACGTCGATCGCGTCCTCGTCCTCGACCGGAGCGGGGGCGGTGGAGCGGCGTCGCGGGCCGGGCGGAGTGATCCGCACGCCGTCGGGCAGGAGGGTCGGAGCGGTGTCGCTCGCTCGCGGGGAGTACTGACCCGATTCCCGAGCCGCGTCCATGGCGGTCCGCGGCGTGGGACCGGTGCCGGTGTCGGGCTGTTCGTCGTTGCGCTCATCCATGCGAACGAGCCTCCTTCCGCTCAGGACGAGTGTACCGGCGGGCCCGGATCGCGCCGGGCGGCTTGGTCGGAGCGCGCTCCGACTGCTAGTGCGGCCCGCTTCCGGATGCGGCGCGGACGGCGCGTGCAGCGAACGGTTAGGTTCTGCCGCCCGGAGGAACGTAAAGTAGTCAGCCATGCATGTACTCAGCGTGAGCTCCCTCAAGGGCGGCGTCGGCAAGACCACGGTGACGCTCGGCCTTGCATCCGCGGCGTTCTCGAAGGGCCTGCGAACGCTGGTCGTCGACCTCGATCCCCAGTCCGACGTGTCGACCGGAATGGACATCAACGTCGCCGGCCACCTCAACATCGCCGACGTCCTGACGTCGCCGAAGGAGAAGATCGTCCGCTCGGCGATCGCCCCCTCCGGCTGGACCAAGGAGCACCACGGCACGATCGACGTGCTGATCGGCAGCCCCTCCGCGATCAACTTCGACGGGCCGCACCCCAGCATCCGCGACATCTGGAAGCTCGAGGAGGCCCTCGCGAGCGTCGAGGCCGACTACGACCTCGTGCTGATCGACTGCGCCCCGTCGCTCAACGCCCTGACCCGCACGGCCTGGGCCGCGAGCGACCGCGTCGCCGTCGTCACGGAGCCGGGCCTGTTCTCGGTGGCCGCCGCCGACCGGGCGCTCCGGGCGATCGAGGAGATCCGCCGCGGACTCAGCCCGCGCCTCCAGCCGCTGGGCATCATCGTCAACCGCGCCCGCGTCCAGTCGCTGGAGCACCAGTTCCGGATCAAGGAGCTGCGCGACATGTTCGGGCCGCTCGTCCTCAGCCCGCAGCTCCCGGAGCGCACCTCCCTTCAGCAGGCGCAGGGCGCGGCGAAGCCCGTCCACGTCTGGCCCGGGGAGAGCGCCCAGGAGATGGCGCACAACTTCGACCTGCTGCTCGACCGCGTCATCCGCACCGGACGCATCGGCGAGCAGGTCCCCGCCGCGACCTAGGGCCGGCGGGTCCGCCGGACTTCTCCGGCTCGAGATCTCGGGACGCGGGCGATGCTCGGTGCCCGAGGAGTGCCAGGGACGGCGCCGGCGGACGCTCGGCGTCGGAGTTCAGCGCGGACTCTCGATGCGCGGGCGGAGCCCATCGTCGGATCCGCAGGGCGGGACACGGACGGAGCCCGTCATCGGACCCGCATGCTAGCGGGCGTGATCGGCGGGGAGCTCGCGTCCGGCGGACGGATCACGCGGGCGGGGCCCGCCATTCGACCAGCTCGGTGAGACTCGGGTGCCGCCCGTTGCCCGCTCAGCACGGCTGCAGGCAGGTCCGCTCCTGATCAGCTGAGCGCGCGGAGGAGACCCCGGAGTCCCCGGGGCCGCGGCCGACCCGCGAGGGGTGGGCGGTCAGCCGACGCGGCGGGAGGCGCGGCGCTGGGCGAGCTCGTCGCCCGGGTCGACCGACTGGTGGTCGAGCTCGACGAGG
The DNA here is from genome assembly GCF_002932035.1 of Rathayibacter sp. AY1F6. Lineage (NCBI taxonomy): Bacteria > Bacillati > Actinomycetota > Actinomycetes > Micrococcales > Microbacteriaceae > Rathayibacter > Rathayibacter sp. AY1F6. The sequence continues at coordinate 39,293 of NZ_PSVD01000018.1, forward strand.
CTCGACTCGACTTCGCGGAGGACCTTGCCGACGGCGATGCCGAAGACGCCCTGGCCGCGGCTGAGCAGGTCGATGACCTCGTCGTTCGAGGTGCAGAGGTAGACGCTCGCGCCGTCGCTCATCAGGGTCGTCTGGGCGAGGTCGTCGACCCCGGACTCGCGGAGCTGGTTGACCGCCGTGCGGATCTGCTGGAGCGAGATCCCGGTGTCGAGCAGGCGCTTGACCAGCTTCAGCACGAGGATGTCGCGGAAGCCGTAGAGGCGCTGCGTGCCGGAGCCGGACGCGCCGCGCACGGTGGGCTCGACGAGCTCGGTCCGCGCCCAGTAGTCGAGCTGACGGTAGGTGATCCCCGCGGCGCGCGCCGCGACGGCCCCGCGGTAGCCCGCGTCGGCGTCGAGCTCGGGCAGTCCGTCGGTGAACAGGACGAGGTCGCGCTGGCCGCTGACGTCGCGGCTGACTTCTCTCATCCCTGTGCCTCTCGGATCCGGACGCCGGATCCTCCGAACGCGCTCCCTACCGTACCGACCGGCGCAGGCCGAGTAAACGACATCGGCCTCGGCGCCGCGGCGTGTCGCACGGGCCGCCCGACGGCCGGCGGCGCGGCCCTCACGAGCGGGCGATCCGCGAGAGGGCGCTGCGCACCATCGCCCCGCGGATCGTGCCCAGCTGGGTCGCGAGCCCCACCGCGTTCTCGGCAGCGCCGGCGGAGCCGGACGCCTCTCCGCGGCGGGCGCTGGAGGCGACGACGCTCTCGATGAGCGACATCTCGCGCTCGACGGCGACGCGGAGCGGTCGGAGATGGCGGGGCTCGATACCGGATCGGCCGAGGTCGACGAGCGCCTTGAGCGTCGTCACGGCCTCGTCCCCGAACACGTCGCCGCCCCGCACGAGCCCGGCGGCGATGGCCTCCTGGACGAGAGCGGGCGTGGCACCGGACTCGGCCGCGAGGCCCTCGCGGGTCAAGCGCGTGGCGGGGCCGAGGAGCGAGGCGCTCGGACCCCCGACGCCGGCCGGCAGGGCGGGCTCGCGCCCGGCGTCGATGTCGTCGAGGTACCCGCGGATGACCTTGAGGGGGAGGTAGTGGTCGCGCTGCAGCGCGAGGATCATCCGGAGCCGCTCGACGTCGGAGCCCGAGAACTTGCGGTAGCCGGAGTCGGTGCGGGCCGGCGAGACGAGCCCCTGCTCCTCGAGGAAGCGCAGCTTGGACGGGGTGACGTCCGGGAACTCACTGGTCAGCCTGGCCAGCACCTGCCCGATGCTCAGCAGAGCGGCGGAGCCGGTGGGGAGGGCGCGCGCGGAGGAGCGGCCCACGGCTCACGCGTCCGGAGCGGCGACGAGGTCGGCGCGGGACGCGTAGAAGGTGAGTCGGAACTTGCCGACCTGCACCTCGGAGCCGTCGGTGAGGATCGCGGACTCGATCCGGACCCCGTCGAAGTAGGTGCCGTTCAGGGAGCCGAGGTCGTGGACCTCGAACGCCGTGCCCCGGCGGACGAACTCGGCGTGCCGGCGCGAGACCGTGACGTCGTCGAGGAAGATGCCCGCATCGGGGTGACGGCCGACCGTCGTGGAGTCGGTGTCGAGGAGGAAGCGGGCGCCGGTGTTCGGTCCGCGCCGCACGACCAGCAGCGCGGATCCCGAGGGCAGAGCGCCGACGGCCTCGGCCTCCTCGCGCGACGCGCGGTTGTCGAGAGCGGCGAGCTGGGCGCCGATGTCGTCGGTGAACGTCAGAGTCGTCTCCGTCGACGGCTCACCGGGAACGGAATTGTGCTGGGCGGATGATGCTCCACCGACGGGCTCGACCAAGACGTACCTCCTATCAGGTCAGCGTATCCGAATCGTGACCCTCGTCGGACCCCTGCGCACCTGTGCGGACCCCCAGGACGAGGTCCCGTGTCTGGACGGCGTAGACGATCCCGGCCCACCAGTAGAGGAACGCGCCCCACAGCGCGAAGGCCCAGGCGATGGGGAGCGAGGCGGGCGCGAGGGCCGGGAACGCCTGCCCCAGCATGATCAGCGGGAGCGCGTAGAAGAGGCAGAAGGTCGCGAATTTCCCCAGGTGGTGCACGGGAAGCGGTCCGTAGCCGTTGTTCGCCAGGACGACCGCCAGGACCACGAGCATCAGGTCGCGGGCGAGCAGCACGGCGACCAGCCACCAGGGCACCAGTCCGCGGGCCGCGAGGCCCAGGACGGTGGCGAAGATGTAGAGGCGGTCGGCGGCCGGATCGAGGACGCGGCCGAGGCGCGTCATCTGGTCGAAGCGGCGCGCGATCCAGCCGTCGAGGTAGTCGGTGAGGCTCGAGACGACGAGGGTCAGGAGCGCGAGCGCGTCCTCGCCGAGGACCACGAGCACGAGGAACACCGGCACCAGCGCGAGACGCACCATGCTGAGGACGTTCGGGACCGTCCAGATCCGGTCCTCACCGGTGCGCGCCATGCGCCCAGCCTAGGCGGGGCGCACGGCGGCGTGGTCAGCGCTTGTCGCGCCAGACCCGCTCGAACGGCAGGCGCCAGGCGTGCGGCGCGATCAGCTGGTGGATGGCGTTCGGCCCCCAGGAGCCGGGCGCGTAGAGACGGACGGGCGGCGGATCCTGCAGGAGGGGCGCGGAGACCTCCCAGAGCCGCTCGATGCCCTCCGCGGTGGTGAACAGCGTGTGGTCTCCGCGCATCGCGTCGAGGATCAGGCGCTCGTAGGCCTCGAGAGCGTCGCCCGCGCGGTCGGTCTCCTGGAGCGCGAACTGCATGCTCAGCTTGTCGAGCCGCATGCCGGGACCGGGGCGCTTCCCGTAGAACGAGAGCGAGACCTTCGAGGCGTCCGCCAGGTCGAAGGTGAGGTGGTCCGGGCCGTGGGCACCGACTCCGGAGCCCTGCGGGAACATGCTCTTCGGGGGCTCGCGGAACGCGATCGAGATGATGCGCTGGCCCTCGGCCATCCGCTTGCCGGTGCGGAGGTAGAACGGCACTCCCGCCCAGCGCCAGTTGTCGATCTCGCACTTCAGCGCGACGAAGGTGTCGGTCTCGGAGTCGGCGGCGACGCCCGGCTCGTCGCGGTAGCCGATGTACTGGCCGCGCACCACGTTCTCGGGGTTCAGCGGACGCATCGAGCGGAAGACCTTGTTCTTCTCCTCGCTGATGGCCTGGGGCTCCAGCGCGGTCGGCGGCTCCATAGCCATGAACGCCAGCACCTGGAAGAGGTGGGTGACGACCATGTCCTTGTACGCGCCGGTGGACTCGTAGAACTCGGCGCGACGGTCGAGCGTGAGGCGCTCGGGGATGTCGATCTGGACGTGATCGATGAAGTTGCGGTTCCAGATGGGCTCGAAGAGGCCGTTGGCGAAGCGGAAGGCGAGGATGTTCTGCGCCGGCTCCTTGCCGAGGAAGTGGTCGATCCGGAAGATCTGCTCCTCGCTGAAGGTCTCGTGGAGCTCCGCGTTGAGGACGACCGCGCTCTCGAGGTCGACGCCGAACGGCTTCTCCATGATGATCCGCGAGCGCTCGACCAGCCCGGCCTCGGCGAGCATCCGCACGACGGAGAGAGCTGCCCTGGGCGGGACGCTGAGGTAGTGCAGCCGGCTCACGTCCGGGCCGAGGACCGCCTCGGCGTCGGTCACGGCGGCGGCCAGCGCGGCCGGACCGGCGGACTGCGGGACGTAGCGGAGCTTGGACGCGAACTCGTCCCACTGCGCCGGCGTCAGGGAGCGGCTCCCGAACTCGTCGTAGGCCAGCTTCGCGAAGGCGCGGAACGAGGCGTCGTCGTGCTCCTCGAGCGAGGTGCCGACGATCTGCAGGTCCGGTGCGAGGGAGGAGAGCGCGAGGTGGGCCATCCCCGGGATGAGCTTGCGCCGGGCCAGGTCGCCGACGGCGCCGAACAGCACGACGACATGGGGTGCCGCCTGCTCGGTCTGGACGGCGGGAGCGGGGGGTGCGGTTGTCACGGTCACCCCTCGATCATTCCAGTTCGGATAGTGACGCAGGCGTCATGTGCTCGATACGCACCGCCGCTAAGGTCTCTCCCGTGCATCCGTTCTCCGACGCGTCCGCCGCGACCGCAGCACCCGCCTCCGCCACCGCCCCCTCCTCCGCCGACGGGACGACCGCGCCTCCGCTCGACGAGAGGATCCGCGCCGACGTCCACCTGCTGGGCGAGCTGCTCGGCCAGGTGCTCCGCGAGTCGGGCGAGCCCTCCCTCTACGAGGACGTGGAGCGCCTGCGCGCGCTCACGATCAGCGCCTACGACAGCGGCGACGCCGCCGGGACCGCGGAGGCGGAGGAGTTCGTCGCCTCGCTCACGCTCGAGCGCGCCGAGGAGGTCGCCCGGGCGTTCACCTGCTACTTCCACCTCGTCAACGTGGCGGAGGAGTTCCACCGCGTCCGCGTGCTGCGCCGGCGCGAGGCCGACGCCGGCGCGCAGTCGCCCGAGGACTCGATCCTCGCCTCGATGCGCCGGCTGACCGGGGAGCTCGGGGAGGACGAGGCGTTCGCGCGCCTGTCCCGACTGGAGTTCCGCCCGGTCCTCACGGCGCACCCGACCGAGGCGCGCCGCCGCGCAGTGGCCTCGACCATCCGCCGCATCAGCGACCTGCTCGAGCAGCGCGACGACCCGCGCATGGGCGGCGTCGTGCTGGTGGAGATCCGCCGCAGGCTGCTGGCCGAGGTCGACACGCTGTGGCGCACCGCTCCGCTGCGCGAGTCCAAGCCCACTCCCCTCGACGAGGTGCGCACCGCGATGAGCGTCTTCGACGAGTCGCTGTTCTCGGTGCTCCCCCGCGTCTACCGCCGCCTCGACGACGCTCTGCTCGGCGAGGGCTCGGGCACCCGGGCTCCGGTCGCACCGGCCTTCGTCCGCCTGGGCACCTGGATCGGCGGCGACCGCGACGGCAATCCCTTCGTCACCGCCGAGACGACCCTCGCTGCGGTGGACATCGCCTCCGAGCACGTCCTCATGGGCCTCGAGCGGGTCGCCCGCCGCGTGGGCCGCGCGCTGACCCTCGACGCGTCGACCACTCCCCCGTCGGCCGCCGTCGAGGCGCTCTGGGCCTCCTGCGTCGAGCGGGCTCCCGAGCTCGCCGCCGACATCGCCGAGCGCTCGCCCAACGAGGCGCACCGCCGCGTCCTGCTCTTCGCGGCCGAGCGCCTGGCCGCGACCCGGTCCGAGGGGCCGCTGGCCTACTCCGCCGCCGCCGAGCTGCTGGCCGAGCTGCGCACCCTCCAGGAGTCCCTGGTCGAGGCCGAGGACGTCCGCGCCGCCTACGGCGACCTCCAGGACTTCGTCTGGCAGCTCGAGACCTTCGGCTTCCACCTCGCCGAGATCGAGGTGCGCCAGCACTCGAAGGTGCACCGCGAGACGATCGCCGCGATCCGCGCCGGCGAGGAGCTCGACGAGCGCGGCCTCGAGGTCCTGTCGGTGTTCCGGGCGATCGCGAAGGTCCAGGAGCGCTTCGGCACCGACGCGGCGAGGCGGTACATCGTCTCCTTCACGCAGTCGGCCGACGACCTGCGGACGGTCTTCGAACTGGCCGAGGCGGCGACCGACGGCAAGCCGCCGATCATCGACGCGGTCCCGCTCTTCGAGACCTTCGCCGACCTCGACGCCTCGACCGACATCCTCGCCGAGATGATCCGCCTCCCCCAGGTGCAGGCGCGCCTCGCGGCCACCGGCAACCGGCTCGAGGTGATGCTCGGCTACTCCGACTCGTCGAAGGACGTCGGACCGGTCTCGGCGACGCTCGCGCTCTACGACGCGCAGGCGCGCATCGCGCAGTGGGCGGCCGACGAGGGCATCGTGCTCACGCTGTTCCACGGGCGCGGCGGAGCGCTCGGCCGCGGCGGCGGGCCGGCCAACCGGGCCGTCCTCGCGCAGCCGCCCGGATCGGTGGACGGCCGCTTCAAGCTGACGGAGCAGGGCGAGGTCATCTTCGCCCGCTACGGCAACCCGGACATCGCCACCCGGCACATCGAGCAGGTGGCGGGAGCGACGCTGCTCGCCTCCTCCCCCGCGGTCGGCGAGCGCAACGCGGGCGCCGCGGAGCGCTTCGCCGAGGTGGCGGCGACGATGGACCGCGAGTCGCGCCGCCGCTTCTTCGAGCTCGTGAAGGCCGACGGCTTCGCGCCGTGGTTCGCCCGGGTCACCCCGCAGGAGGAGGTGGGCCTGCTCGCCCTCGGCTCGCGTCCGGCCCGCCGCGGCCTCTCCGTCGAGTCGCTCGAGGACCTGCGAGCGATCCCGTGGGTCTTCGCCTGGACCCAGGCCCGCGTCAACCTGACCGGCTGGTTCGGGCTGGGCAGCGCGCTCGAGGCCGTCGGCGACCTCGACCTGCTCCGCGAGGCCTACGCCTCCTGGCCGCTGTTCACGACGATGGTCGACAACGTCGAGATGTCGCTCGCGAAGACCGACGAGGGCATCGCCCGCCGGTACCTCGCCCTCGACTCCCGCGACGACCTCGCCGGACTCGTGCTCGACGAGATGGCGCTCACCCGCCGGTGGGTGCTCTCGATCACCGGCGAGGAGAGCCTGCTCACGGGCCACCGCGTGCTCGGCCGTGCCGTGCGCCTGCGCACCCCGTACGTCAACGCGCTCTCGCTCCTGCAGCTGCGCGCACTGAAGGCGCTCCGCACCGGCCCGGGCGGATCCGGGACGGAGCAGAACCAGCGGCTGCTCCTGCTCGCGGTCAACGGAGTCGCGGCGGGTCTGCAGAACACCGGCTGATCCCGGCTCGGAACGACGGAACCCCCGGCGGCCTCACGGCTGCCGGGGGTTCTCGTGCGTCTGCGGGCGCCTCCCGCCTGCGGAGCGGGTCGAGGCGCCGGGCGGATCAGGCCTGCGGGGCGACGCCGGCCTCCTGAGCGGCCTTCGCCTCCTCGTACTGGCGGCGCACCTCGACCATGTCGAGGCCGCGGACCTGCTCGATCAGGTTGTCGAGCGCGGGGGCGGGCAGGGCGCCGGGCTGAGCCATCAGCGGGATGCCGTCGCGGTACACCACGAGGGTGGGGATGGAGGAGATGCCGTAGCTCGCGGCGAGCTGCTGCTGGTCCTCCGTGTCGACCTTCGCGAACGTGATGTCGGCGTTCTTCTCGCTCGTGGCCTCGAAGACCGGAGCGAACTGCTTGCACGGGCCGCACCAGTCGGCCCAGAAGTCGATGAGGACGATGCCGTCGGCGATCGTCTGGTCGTGGGAGTCGAGGGTCATCGCAGTCGTAGCCATGGGGGATGCAACCGGGTGCCCCCGCGGCCTATTCCCGGGCGGGATCGAGGAGGTCGAGCAGCGACCGCGGACCGACCACGGCGGCCCCGAGCGCCTCGACGAGGGCGGCCAGCCCCCGGTCGGCCGTCACGACGACCGCGGTCTCGAGCGCGCCGACCAGCTCGACGATCGCGTCGTCGCCCGAGCCGTCGGCCGCGTGGACCGTCAGCCGCTCCGTGAGAGCGCCCGCCTCCGGACGGGCGGCGCGCGCCACTCCCTCGAGCACCACGGCGATGCGCGGCCAGACCGTGTCGGCGTCGATCCCCAGGAGACGGCCGGGGACGCCGGCCTCCGCGAGGCGGGCCAGGGAGGCGAGGAGGCGCTCCGCGGCGCCGGCGCGGTCGCGCCACCAGCCGTCGGGGCGTGAGCCGACCACGTTGGCGGCGTCCACGACGAGCACCGGGATCGAGGAGCCGAGCGCGCGCAGACCCGGCCAGGCCGCTCCGAAGCCCGGGTGCAGCGGCAGGGAGTCGACCTCGTCGGGGGCGACCCAGCGCAGCTCGGTGCTCTCGGCGTCGCTGATGCGGGGAGTGAAGTGCTCGCGGGACTCGGCCAGGACGGTGGAGTAGCTCCACGGTCCGATCACGACGACGCTGGAGAGCACGGGCAGGATCAGGTCGGCGGGGACGCCCGCCTCCTCCTCCGACTCCCGGAGGGCCGCCTCGAAGGCCGTCTCCTCGGGGTGACGGGCGCCGCCGGGCAGCCCCCAGGTGTCGCCAAAGTGGCTCCAGCTGACGCGGTGCTGGAGCAGGACGCGTCCCGACGGATCGCGCAGGAGGAGGCCGGCGGCGCCGAAGCGCCCCCAGAAGCGGCGTCCGTCGCCGATCTCGACCCAGCCGTCGCCGAGCGACGCGTCGAAGGGGTGGCGCGGGAGCACGGCGTCCGCGCCGGGGTCCTCGCTGGTCATGCCCTCCAGCCTCCCACACCGCGCCCGCCGCGCCCGACCCCGACGGGCTGGCAGAATCGGACGATGCGCCGCTCGAGACCCCTCCGCCTCGCGACGCTCGCCTGGCTCGCGCTGATCGCCCTGATCACGCTGACGCCCGCGCCCTACCCGGCCGGGGAGCCCAACGCGCTGATCCGCGGGATCATCGCCTTCCTCGCTTCCACGCCGCTCACCGGCTGGTTCGACTTCGACGTGGCGGAGTTCACTGCGAACGTGCTGCTCTTCGTGCCGCTCGGTGCGCTGATCGCCGCGCAGCTGCCGGCGGGTCGCCGCCTGTGGGCCGCCGTCATCGGGCTCGCCGTGTCGGCGGCCGTCGAGACCGCGCAGCTGCTGTGGCTGCCGACCCGCGTCTCCGACGTGCAGGACCTCGTCTCGAACGGCAGCGGCTCCCTGATCGGCGCCCTGCTGACGATCGCGCTGCTCCGCTTCTCCCCCCGCCGCCGCTCCCGGAAGGACCGCACCGCCCGTGCCCGCTGAGACCCTCGTCGTCCTCGACCGACCCTCCCTCGACGCCGAGGCGCACTCGCCGGGAGGACCCGCGCACCGCATCGATCCGAGCGGGCGCGGCGATCTGGACGTCACCGACCTCGGCTTCACCCGCGGCGACGGCGTGTTCGAGACGATCAACCTGGTCGACGGACGGCTGCAGGCGCTCGACGCGCACCTGGACCGCCTCGAGCGCTCGGCCCGGATGCTCGACCTGCCCCGGCCGGACCGGCCCGCCTGGCTCGAGGCGATCGGAGCGGCGGTGGCCGCGCACCCGCCCGTCGCCGAGGCGATGGTGAAGACGATCCTGACCCGCGGCGTCGAGGGCGGCGGGCGGCCCACCGGCGTCGTCTTCGTCCAGACCAGCCCGGACTTCGGCCCGGCCCGCCGCGACGGCGTGCGCGTAGTGCTGCTGGACCGCGGGCTGCGCTCGGACGTGCAGTCGACGTCCCCCTGGCTGCTCGCCGGCGCGAAGACGCTCTCGTACGCGGTGAACCGTGCGGCCGTGCGGGAGGCCGCCCGGCGCGGTGCCGACGACGCCCTGTTCGTGTCGAGCGACGGCTACCTGCTCGAGGGGCCGACCTCGAACCTCGTGCTGCTGGCGGGCGGGGAGCTCGTGACTCCTCCGCCGAGCCTCGGGCTGCTGCCCGGCACCACGCAGGCCGACCTGTTCGCGCTCGCGCCGGGCCTCGGCCTCGGGACGGCGGTGCGTCCGCTGCGCGCGGGCGATCTGGAGGCGGCGGACGCGGCGTGGCTGGTCTCGAGCGCGCGCAACGCCGCTCCCGTCCGTGCCGTCGACGGGACCGACCGCCGCGCCGACGCCGACCTCTCGGCCAGGATCAACGCCGCGCTGCTCGCCCGCTGAGCGTCCGACCCTCCTCCGTGGGACGCCCCGCGCCGAGCGCGGACGGCGTCCCGGAGGAGAGAGGGCTCAGGAGAGGCCGTCGACGTCCGCGGGGCCGCGGCTGATCAGTCCGCCGCGGACGTGCTCGACGGTGGGGTCGAGCTGGACCGGATCGCGCTCGTCCGCCGCCTCGTCGTTGATCACGGCCGAGACGATGCCGCGCCAGTCGGTGCCCTCGGCCACGGCCTCCTCGGAGCCGACGCGGCGTGTGACGAACACGGCCTCCGACTCCTCGCCCGCGTGCGAGATGACGGCGAGGACGCCGACGGTGCGACCGCCCGGGTGCTCGATCCGCCACTCCTCGTGCCCGGACGGGACGAGCGAGAACTCCAGGCCCGCGTGCGGGAAGCCGGTGGGGCGCAGCTCGGACGGGGATCCGCTCTGCGGAGGCGCGCCGCGGGTGGGGACCCCGGTGCCCTCGCCGCTCGTCGTGCTCATGCCGACGTCGCCGCGGGTTCCGCCGGCTCCGGAGCTGTCGTTCGCCGCGACCATGCGGTCGTCGCCGCTCCGCAGCGCGTCGTCCGCTCCGGTGTAGATGCTGTCGTCTCGGTTCATGGGAACCTCCTTGTCGGCGGCCAGTGTAGGACCGCGGGGTGGGTGGCGAGCGGGCGCCGTTCGTAGACTGGGGGGATGCAGATCCCGGTGACCGGTGCCGTGCGGGTGGACGCGTGGCTCTGGGCGGTGCGCATCTACAAGACGCGCTCCGCCGCGACGACCGCGGCTCGGGCCGGCCACATCCGCGTCAACGGCGAGCGGGCCAAGGCGGCGCAGACCGTGCGCGTCGGCGACGAGGTCCGCGCCCGGATCGGCGGCTTCGACCGGGAGCTGATCGTCCGCGGACTCGTGGTCAAGCGGGTCGGTGCGCCGGTGGCCGCCGAGTGCATGGAGGACCGGACACCCCCGCCGCCACCCCGGGAGTCCGCGCCGGGCGTGATCGTCCGTGACCGCGGAGCGGGCCGCCCGACCAAGCGCGACCGGCGCGACATCGAGCGCCTCCGCGGATTCTGACCGCGCGACCCGCCAGCGGCCTCAGGGGGCGAGTGCGCGCAGGCGCTCCAGGAGCCCCTCCGCCGCCTCGTCGAGGAACCGCTGCTGCAGCTCGTCGCCGACCTGGACGAGGGCGATGTCGGTGAAGCCCGCCTCGATGTAGGGCACGAAGCTCTGGGCGAGCTCGTCGAGATCGGGGCCGCAGGCGATCTGCTCGGCGACGTCCTCCGGGCGCACGAACTGGCTCGCTCCGGCGAAGCCGGCGGGGGTCGGCAGATCGGAGTTGACCGCCCAGCCGCCGGCGAACCAGCGGAACTGCTCGTGGGCCAGCGCCACTCCCTGCTCCTTGTCCGGCGCCCAGCAGATCGGGATCTGGCCGATCGTGCGCGAGGGGGCGGCGTCCGCACCGCGGACCGCGGTCCACTGCGAGATCAGATCCGCGTCGGGCTCGGTCGTGATGAGGTGGTCGCCGATCGGCGCGAAGCGGGCGATCGACTTCTCCCCCGAGACCGCCAGGCCGATCTCGACCGGCTTGTCCGGCAGGTCCCAGATGCGGGCGGAGTCGACGCGGAAGTACTCGCCCTCCCAGGTCACCAGCTCGCCGGTGTGCAGCTCGCGGATGAGGTGGACGGCCTCCTCGAGCATGTCCTGGCGCACGGCGACCGAGGGCCAGCCCTCGCCGACGACGTGCTCGTTGAGGTTCTCGCCCGAGCCGAGGCCGAGCGTGAAGCGGTCGTCGGAGAGGATCGCGAGCGTCGCGGCCTTCTGCGCGACCACGGCCGGGTGGTAGCGGATGGTCGGCGCGGTGACGTAGGTCGTGAGGTCGATGGTCGACGTGGCCTGCGCGACCGCTCCGAGCAGCGTCCAGGCGTAGGAGGCGTGCCCCTGCTCGGTCAGCCACGGCGAGTAGTGGTCGCTCGAGACCGCGAACTCGAAGCCGAGCCTCTCGGCGTCGACCGCGTAGCCCACCAGCTGCTTGGGTCCGCTCTGCTCGGTCATCAGGGTGTATCCGAATCGCACCATCGTCCGTCCTCGTTCCGCTCGTCGTGGATGCCCGGGGGCACGTCCCATGGTGGGCGGGGCGCCGGATGCGCGCTAACCCCTTGCCGCGGTCGCGAGCGGCGGCTAGCGCGGCGTCAGACGAAGCGGATGCGGTTCTGCACGCGGGTGCGGACCTCGAACGACTCGCCGTACCCGCCGAGCCGCGGGTCGTCCGTGCCGGAGCGCAGCAGCTGCGGCAGCAGCGAGCGGCGGATGACGACGGCGCCCTGGTGCCTGCCGCGCTCGACCTGCTCGAACGGCTGCTCCAGCGCGTCGTCCGGCACGACCACGACGCTCGTCGAGAAGCGGACGCCCAGCTCGCGGCCGAGACGGCGCGCGGCCTTCGCGAGCGAGGCGATCGGCTTCTCGTCCTCGGCGATCCCGGGGCCCTCCAGCTCGCCCTTCTTCAAGCGGACCGGGTCGCCCCAGTCGGCGGAGGTCAGCGCGAGCAGGCCGGCCGGCCCGAGCACGAGGTGGTCGATCTTGAGCCCGCCGTCGCCGACCGCGACGTCGTTCCAGATCGTGTAGGCGATGCCGAGCGCGCCGACGAGCGCGGCCGTCGCCTCCTCGGCCTGAGCCTTCGCGAGCCAGGAGCGGATCTCGCGAGGAGCGGAGCGGACGATCGCCGGGTCGAAGGGGTCCTCGGTCTCGACGCCGCGGCCGAGCCACTCGCGCACCAGGCGCAGGTAGTACTCGCGCGCTGCGCCTCCCGGGTGACCGTAGGAGCGGGCGCGCACGGCCGAGGCGGTCTGCGGGCGCGGCGAGCCAGTGTACGGCGACTGCGGGGAGGACCTCCCGGGGGCGGGAGCGCCTCGGTCGTAGTCGCCGCGGGCGGAGGCGCTGCCGATCCGCTCCCAGGCGAGCTGCACCGCGTGGAACGACGCGGCGTCGCCTCCCGTGTCCGGATGGGTCTCGCGGAGGCGGAGCCGGTACGCCCGGCGGAGCTCGTCGTCGGACGCGGTGGCGGCGACGCCCAGCACCTCGTAGGGGGTGCGGGCGGCGTGGCTGTCGGGCATGTGCTTCCGGGAGGGTCGGGGCGGGGGGGTTCCGAGTGTATCGACGCGGGCCGGGCGCCCGGTGGGAGCGCGCACCGCGTCGGCTCGGAACGCGCCGAGCGCCCAGCGGGGGAACGGGCGCCCGGCGGGGGTCAGTGCGCGAGCAGCTCGCGCACCCGCGGGATGACCTGCGTGCCGTAGAGCTCGATGTTGCGCATGATCGCCGGGTGCGGCAGCGTCCCGGCGCTGTACTTGAGGTCGAAGCGGTCGATGCCCAGGGCCTCGACCGTTCGCGCGATCTTCCGGGCGACCGTCTCGGGCGAGCCGAGGTGGATGGCGCCGTCGGGGCCGGCCTCCTCCTCGAAGCGCTCGCGGGTCATCGGGGACCAGCCGCGCTCGCGGCCGATGGCGTCCATCATCGCCCTGTGGTGCGGGAAGTACAGCTCGCGCGCCTCCTCGTCGGTGTCGGCGACGAAGCCGGGCGAGTGCACGGCGACCGGGAGGCGGGGCTGCTCGAGCTGGTCGAGCGCGCGGCCGAAGAGGTCGACATAGGGGCGGAAGCGGGCCGGCGAGCCGCCGATGATCGCCAGGACGAGCGGGAAGCCGTACCGGGCGGCGCGGACGACCGACTCGGGGCTGCCGCCGACGCCGATCCAGGTGCGGAGAGTGCCGTTGTCGAGGGTCGGGTAGACGCTCTGCTCGGTGAGCGCGGGGCGGGTCGTGCCCTGCCAGGTGACCGGGCCGCCCTTTATCAGAGCGTGGAAGAGGTCGAGCTTCTCCTCGAAGAGGACCTCGTACTGCGCGAGGTCGTAGCCGAAGAGCGGGAAGGACTCGGTGAAGGAGCCGCGGCCGAGGATGACCTCGGCCCGGCCGCCGGAGAGTCCGTCGAGGGTGGCGAAGCGCTGGTAGACGCGCACCGGGTCGTCCGAGGAGAGGACCGTCACGGCGGAGCCGAGGTGGATGCGCTCGGTGCGGGCCGCGATGGCGGCGAGCACGACGTCCGGTGCGCTCACGGCGAAGTCGGCGCGGTGGTGCTCGCCGATCCCGAAGAAGTCGATGCCGACCCGGTCGGCCAGGACTCCCTCCTCGACCACGTCGCGGAGGACCTGGCCGTGCGGCAGCGGGGCGCCGTCGGGGCCGGCGGTGACGTCGCCGAACGTGTCGACGCCGAACTTGACTTCATGCATACTCATGGACTTCTGCAACCTCCGGGGGTCGACGGCTATTCCTGCGGGCGGGGTCCGACGTCCCCGGGCAGGAGCGCGTCGGAAGAGACGATCCCCGCCTCGAGCGCCGGCTCGCGGTAGGCGCGCCCGAGCGAGGCGACGGTGTCGTGCGCGTTCAGGCCGCTCGGGTTTGGCAGCACCCAGAGCGGCGCGCCCGCCACGTCCTCCTCCTGCCTGCCCTGCACCGCCCTGCGGCTTCCGAACGCGATCCGGTAGGCGGTGATGCCGACGACCGCGACGGCCCGGGGCCGCACCCGCTCCACGGTGGCGACCAGCCGCTGAGCGCCCTCGCGCAGCTCCTCCGCGGTCAGCTCGTCGGCACGGGCGGTCGCCCGGGAGGCGAGATTGGTGATGCCGACGCCGCGGGAGACGAGCTCCGCGCGGTCCGCGGCGCTCATCCCCTCGGACACGCGCGGCGCGCGCTCGAGGATCCCGGCCGCGATGAGCGCCGGGTAGAAGCGGTTGCCGGGGTGGGCGAAGTGCGCGCCGGTGGCGGCGGTCCACAGTCCCGGGTTGATGCCGACGAAGAGGAGCCGGACGTCGTCGCCCAGCAGGTCCTCGACGGTGCGGTCCTGGAACGCTGCGAGCTCGGCGCGGGTGAACGGCATGCGACCATCCTGCCGCGGCGCAAGTCCTCTCGGCACGGGGTCGCCGGTGCCAGCATGGAGGCATGACGAACGCATCCCAGGACCACCCGATCCAGCACGGCAGCGACGACGCGCAGCTCGACGAGAAGCTGCGCGGCGTGCTGCTGCAGGTCGCCGGCGACGCCGAGCTGCGACCGGAGGAGGACGTCGAGACCCTGCTGCGCCAGCGCCTGCGCGACACGCGGATCTCGATCTCGGACGAGGCGATCCCGGGGCTCGCCAAGCGCATCCCCGGACTCATGCAGCGCGGGGGCGGCGACGTGAACCCCGGGGCGCACTAGCCCCGAGGGACGGGCGCGGGCCGAGCGGCCGCTCGGGCCGCGCCTCCTCGCGCTACTCGGGGACCGCCGGGCCCTTGCGGTGGTGGTCGAACACCAGGCTCGTGCGCGTCGAGGCCACCGCCGGGTTCGCCGAGAGGTTCGAGACCACGAAGTCCCGCACGTCGCTGGAGTCGCGGACCGCGACGTGGATGATGAAGTCCTCCGAGCCGCCGAGGAAGAACACCTGCACCACCTCGGGCAGCGCGCGGATCTCCTCCGCGAAGCGCGTGATCGCCTGGCGCTGGCCGACGCGGATGCTGACGCTGATCAGCGCCTGCAGGGTCAGGCCGAGCGCCGCCGGGTCGAGCTCGGCGGTGAAGCCGGTGATGACGCCGCGCTCGACGAGGCCACGGACGCGTGCGACGCAGGTCGACGGGGCGATGCCGGCGCGCTCGGCGAGCCGGCTGTTGGGCGTCCGCGCGTCTGCGCGGAGGAGGCGCACCAGGGTCCGGTCGACCGGATCCAGGTCGTCGAGGTCGTGCAGATCCTTCGGTGGCATGCGCCCGCTCCCCCACTCCGCCGACGAACCTTCGGCCCGTGCGGTGACTTCCGACCGATTATGCGGAATTCCTCCGCCCCGGGCACGATCTTCGCACGATGGGGGCGAGCCGGTGCAGGATCGGCGCCCACCGCCCGCCCCGCGGGCCGCAGCGAAGGAGCCGCCGTGCGCGTCGGGATCCCCACCGAGATCAAGAACAACGAGAACCGGGTTGCCGCCACTCCGGCCGGCGTCCACGAGCTGGTGCGCCGCGGCCACGAGGTCCTGGTCGAGGCCGGCGCGGGCCTGGGCTCCCGCGTGTCGGACGACGACTTCCGCCGCGCCGGCGCCCGCGTCGTCGACGGGCCCGACGAGGTCTGGGGCGAATCCGAGCTGGTCCTCAAGGTCAAGGAGCCGATCGAGGCCGAGTACCCGCGGATGCGCCGCGACCAGGTGCTCTTCACCTACCTCCACCTCGCCGCCTCCCGCCCGTGCACCGATGCGCTGCTCGCCGCCGGGACGACCTCCATCGCCTACGAGACGGTCCAGCTGGACGACCGGCGGCTGCCGCTGCTCTCGCCGATGAGCGAGGTCGCCGGGCGCCTGTCGATCACGGTCGGCGCGTACCACCTCATGAGCGCCGTCGGCGGACGGGGCACGCTGCTCGGCGGGGTCCCCGGCACTCCGAAGGCGAAGGTCGTCGTGATCGGCGGCGGCACGGCCGGCGAGCACGCCGCGGCCAACGCCCTCGGCATGGGGGCCGACGTCACGATCGTCGACCTCTCGCTCCCCCGCCTCGCGCAGCTCGAGAACCGCTTCCAGGGCGCGATCCAGACCCGCGCCTCCTCGGCCTACGAGATCGCCGCGCAGCTGGCCGACGCCGACCTCGTGATCGGATCCGTCCTCATCCCGGGCGCCAAGGCGCCCAAGCTGGTGACCGACGAGATGGTCGCCACGATGAAGCCGGGCTCGGTGCTGGTCGACATCGCGATCGACCAGGGCGGCTGCTTCGAGGGCTCGCGTCCGACCACGCACGACGACCCGGTGTTCCCCGTGCACCGGAGCGTCTACTACTGCGTCGCGAACATGCCCGGCGCCGTTCCCGAGACCTCGACCCGCGCGCTCACCAACGCGACGCTCCCCTACGCGCTCGCGCTGGCCGACCGCGGGTGGCGGGCCGCCCTGGCCGCCGACCCGGCGCTCGCCCGCGGCCTGAGCACCCACGACGGCCGGGTGACGAACACCGCCGTCGCCGCGGCCTTCGACCTCCCGGCCGTGCCGGTGGAGTCGCTGCTGCTCTAGGCGCCCGCGGGCGCGAGGCCGAGCCCCCCGAGGATCTCGGCGATCTCCTCCTCCGGAGCGCCGCCCAGGTCGACCGTGACGTGGAGCTCGTCGTCGCCGAGGGGCTCGAGCGCCTCGAACTGCGAGTCGAGCAGCGTGGTCGGCATGAAGTGGCCGACCCGCGAGGCGAGCCGCCCGGCGATACGGTCCCTCGATCCCGCGAGGTGCGCGAAGACGAGGTCGTCGCGGCGCAGGACGTCGCGGTAGCGGCGGCGCAGGGCCGAGCAGGTCACGACGACCGAGCCGCCCGCGGCGATCTGCTGGTCCACCACGCGGGCGATCTCGGCCAGCCAGGGCGCCCGGTCCTCGTCGGTCAGCGGGATGCCGGCGTGCATCTTGTCGACGTTCGCCTGCGGGTGCAGGTCGTCCCCCTCGAGGAACTCCCAGCCGAGTCGGCGCGCCAGGAGCGACGCGACGGTCGACTTGCCGCTGCCGGAGACGCCCATGACGACGACGGCGCGGACGGGGACGGTGGGAAGAGCGGTCATCAGATACCTCCTACGAAGAGACCGATCAGGAGGACCCCGGCGAGCCCGGTCACCGAGACCAGGCACTCCATCACGGTCCAGGTCTTGAGCGTCTGGCCGATGCTGAGCCCGAGGTACTCCTTCACCAGCCAGAACCCGGCGTCGTTGACGTGCGACAGGAACACCGAGCCGGCGCCGATCGCGAGCACCATGAGGGCGACCATCGGCCCGTCCATGGTCTCGGTCAGCGGCTGGAGGATCCCTGCGGCGGTCACGGTGGCGACGGTCGCGGAGCCGGTGGCGACGCGGATCACGACGGCCACGAGCCAGGCGAGCAGCAGCGCCGAGGCGCCGCTCCCCTCCGCGAGCTGGGCGACCACCCCGCCGATCCCGGTGTCGACGAGGACCTGCTTGAAACCGCCGCCCGCGCCGACGATGAGCAGGATGCCCGCGATCGGCGGCAGCGAGCTCGAGAGCGAGGCCTGCAGCTCGGTGCGGTTCATCCGGCCGCCGCGTCCGAGCAGGACCAGACCGGCCAGGAGCGCGATCCCCAGCGCGATGGTCGGTGTGCCGAGGAAGTCGAGGGCGCCCTTCCAGGCGTCCGTGGATCCGGGGGCCGCGATGTCGGCGATCGCCTTGCCCAGCATCAGCACGACCGGCAGCAGGATGCTCGCGACGGCGGCGGCGAAGCCCGGGCGGTGCTCGCGCGTCTCGCCCGCGCCCTCGCCGAAGAGCGGCGGCGTCTCCACCGGCGCCCAGCGGGCGGCGACCCGGCCGAAGAGCGGGCCGGCGACGACGACGGTGGGGATCGCGACCAGGACGCCGAACGCGAGGGTCACGCCGAGGTTCGCGCCGAGCGCGTCGATCGCGACCAGCGGTCCGGGGTGGGGCGGGACGAGGCCGTGCATCACCGAGAGGCCGGCGAGCGTCGGGATCGCCACCTTCATCAGCGGCAGACCGCTCCGGCGGGCGACCAGGATCACGACCGGGATCAGCAGCACGAGCCCGACCTCGAAGAACATCGGCAGCCCGATCAGCGCGCCGACGAAGCCCATCATCCAGGGCAGCGCGCGAGTGCTCGAGCGGGCGATGAGGGTGTCCACGATGCGGTCCGCGCCGCCCGAGTCGGCGAGGAGCTTGCCGTACATCGCGCCGAGGCCGATGAGGATGCCGACGCCGCCCATGGTGTTGCCGAACCCCAGCGCGAAGCTGGCGACCGCGTCCGCCGCCGCCAGCCCCGCGATCAGGCCCGTCGTCAGCGCTCCGATCAGCAGGGAGACGAAGGGGTGCAGCTTCAGCCAGGTGATCAGCACGACGATCACGGCGATGCCGACGACGGCGGCGAGGATCAACTGCCCCTGCCCGGCGGTGGTGGCGGGGGCGTCCCCGGCGG
>NZ_PSVD01000019.1:0-56170 GCF_002932035.1 Rathayibacter sp. AY1F6
CCAGCGGCCGCGCGGGTCGTTGTACCGCTCGATGCGGTAGCCGGCGCGGCGCAGCATCGCGTGGGCGCCCTCGATCGCCTCCTCCGCAGTGGCGCCCTCAACTTCGCGGCACGAAGATTCGTGCAGGCGACCGCGAGGAACGACAGGCGCTCGATGTCGCGTCTGCGTGTACCGGTCACCGATCCCGATACGGGACGCGCGCCAGCACTGTGATACCTCGCGCCACGGTGACCGAACGACGTCGGAACCGACGAGGATCCGAGGCGTGAAGAACAGCAGTGACGGTGAGCACTACCTCCTCCTCAGGACAGCCCTCTGGGCAGACGGCACCGACGTCGTTGGAATCTATGGCAGCGAGCAGCGCGCTCGGGAAGCAGCAGGTTCCTCTACGGGACCCGATCGGTGGACGCTCGAGGAGTGGAGAGGAGACGTGCGCCGCAGCAGTCTCCAGCTCCAGGCCGCTACGCGCTCACGCTGACGCAATGGAGTTGCACGGCTACAGTCACGAAGGAGGGTCGCGATGCGGCGACCGCTGGGGAGGTCGCTGTGGGCGAATCGAATGATGGCCGCTTCAAGAAGCTGCCCGATCGGATCGAGCCGGCTCAGCAGACCGTGAGCGTCCCGGCCAGCGAAGACGACTCCACGACGCCACCGCAACCGCCGGCCGGCGTTCCTGACCTCGTGATCGCGACTCGCGTGGCGGACACCGCCACGATGACCGGCCTTCTCCGCCGTACGGCGGGGCGCGTTGCACTGACGGTCGTCGTCGTCGCGGCCGGCCTCGTCACCGTCCTCGCCGCGCTCAACCTGCGCTTGTAACCAGACCGATCAGCAGTGAGCGAGGACGGCGCGTCCGACAGCGGCGCCTCTCGACTCGCCCACCGAACATTCCGGGGATCCCATGCTCAGAGCACTTTCGTCCACTTCCATGTTCTGGATCGGTGTCGCCGGGATTCTCCTGGGCATCGTCTTCGGCACGATCGTGCCGTTCTGGATCGCCCCCTACCAAGCCAACGGATCACCCACCGTCGAACAGATCATCAGCACCATCCCGGTCCTCACACGAATCGCGGAGGGCATCGGCTACTCGTTCGTCGCAGGAGCCTTCGTCGTTCGCCACTTCGAGAAGCGCGAACTCGTCGACGCTCGACGGTCCGTGCACTTCGTCGGCCGAGCAGCCCGGAAAGACGAGCAGTAGCCCCTCCGAGCAGTCCGCTGAAAGCGTCCCGCGGATCGATCCCCTTACAGGACACTCTCGGTCGCGAGTCGGTAGCTCCTCGTGGTGAGAGCCGCGTCACGCCTACTGTTCTCCCGTGGGAGAACTCAAGGTAACGAGCTCGGCGGCGGTCGAGGCCGCTTCACGTCGCGCCGAGGGGTGGATACGCCGTGGTTGAACGCCTGGACAGTTGGGATCCGAGTGGACTCTCGCCGGACCGGCAGACATCACCCCGCCAACGACGGTTGTTGAGACTGTCGCTCGTGCTGGGCGCTCTAGCCGTCCTGGCGGCCGCGGTTCTGTGGGTGGGTGATCTGCTGTTCGGCGTGCATGGCCCTTCGCACTACGTCAGCATCACCAACGACACCGGAGCCTCACTCACCTGGTCCTGCTCCTGGTCCGATCTTCACCTCGCCGCCGGGGAGACGGGTCAGCTGCGCATCCTCGACCAGCCCGACCAGGACTACGGCTGCGTCCCACAAGCAGCGACCCCCTTCGTAGCGGCGGCGCACAACAACGACATCTGCCCGTCGCTCAACTCGATGACCGAGGGAAGGCAGTTCACGGCAACCGACTTCGCGAAGACCTACCGCTGCCCGTAGCTGCATACGCGACCGGTGAACGATCCCCATGTGAGACAGCCCATGGACTAGGAGCAAATATGATCCTCTCCTGCGAGACTTCGCTGCATGAGTGAGCTCCGGCCTGTGCAGCATCAGGAGGAGCGCGTGCGATCGAGGACGAAGCGGTCTGGCGCGCGAACCTGGCGCCGTCTCGGATTGGGAAGCGTCGCACGGTTCATCGCGATCCTTGTGGCGGGGCTTGCGTCTCCGCTCTCGGTGGCAGCCGTGGTCGGCGGGGACGACTGTCCCGGGTACCTTGGGGCGTCAGACGTTCGCGCTCTGCTGGCAGTCGCCGGCGTCGCCTCGATACTTCTCGCTCTGTTCGTCCTTTGCGCGGGCCGTGACGAGACGCTGGACGGTCACCATCGAACCGCCGGCCCCATGGCACTCATCGCAGTGATACCCGGCTGGGCCGGGACCTGGCTCTCCTCTCTCCTCTGGGACCCGTGGGACACCCGGAGAGGACCCGAGCCCGCACTGACCCTTTCGAACCTGGGGTTTCTTCCCATCGCAGAACTGAGCATCATGCTCATCGCCGCGACGATCGCTGGACGCATCAACAGGACGCTGCCACGAGTCGCCGTCCTCGTCGCGGCCAGCGTCACCGCCACCGTCGTCGTTCCGCTGATCGCAAGCGGCTTTGTCGGCGGCTGCTAAGGCTCCACCCCTGCCCGCTCCTAGGTCGGTCTCGAGGAAAGTCAGGGAGCCGGAGTGGACGGCACCTGGCAGGTCGCCAACAAGTGAGCGAAGCAGGAACGCTGCGTCGCCGGGTCCCTGCTCGCCGCTACAGACCTGCCGCAGGGGCAGTCCGGAAACCGCAACCGTCGGCGTTCGTGGTTCGACTGTGGCGACGCGGCCAAGAAGTGGGGACTTCGTTCGGCCGCGCGACAGATCGGCGCGGGGGCGCCGGTGTCGCACTGCTCTCGGCCGCGGCTCGGTCGCGGCCGAGAGCAGCACCACGAAACGGGGCACCGCGAGAACCGGTAAACGATCCCCGACCGGACACCCGAGCCGGGCGGGAGAGGAAAACGCCGTCGACGGCTCATAGATCGGCTCACTCGGATCGAGCTGTCGAGGGTAGATTCGCCGGATGATGACGACTCGGACCGGCCGCTCCACCCTCGCTCTGCTGCTCTCCCTTCCCGTGTTTGCGCTCGTCGGTTGCGCCGGTTCGACGACGGAGGCTCCGGCGTCGACATCGGCTGCCGCACCGGCGTCGAGCGCGACCGCCACTCCGACGTCGACCGCCTCGACTACTCCCACGCCGACCGCGACTGCGCAGGGGGAAGCGGCCGGTCCGGTGTGGCCAGAGGACCCGTGCCAGGACACGCAGCTCACGGCCACGGTGGAGGACCGGCCCGAGCTCTCCGGGGCGGGCCAGGAAGGGTTTGCGATCGTGCTCACGAACGCCTCGGATCAGGCGTGCTCGTACTTCGGGTGGCCGGGCGTTCTGATGCTCGGCGCCGATGGCACACAGCTCACCAGCGCCGGCACGTCGGGTGCGGAAGCGTTCCCGGGGGCTCTCGCCCCGGGTGAGTCGGCGAAGGCGGAGGGCCAGCTCTCGGCGGTCGGCGCATACGACTGCACGCCGACTACCGCGACGACTGTCCGGGTGCTCGTCACCTCGGACGGCGCCGGCCCGGGAATCGACACGCCCTCCGATTTCCAGGTCTGCGGCGGGGACGGTCGCAGTGACTTCACGACCGGGCCGCTCACGCCGGCTTCCTAACTCCTCCTGAGCCCCGGCTGCACTCGTGGATGGGTTCGAGGGTGGAGACAGCTTCGTGCTATTCCTGCTGCTGGGCGCCCTTCCCTTCCTCCTCCTCGTGGCCGTGGTCTCGGTCGTCACGATCGGCATCCTTCAATGGATCGGTGGGCGCGGTCGGTCCCGTCCGTAGGCTGAGCGCATGTGCGGTCGTTTCGTCGTCAAGGACAACACCGAGGGCCTGCTCCCGGACCTCTTCACCGGCGACTTCGCCGGCCTGCGGCCGAACTACAACGTGGCGCCGACGTCGCCGGTGACGGTCGTGCGTGAGCGCGACGGGGAGCGGTCGGCGCCGACCGTGCATTGGGGGTTCGTGCCGGTGTGGGCGAAGGACTTCAAGAAGCAGCGGCCGCAGCCGATCAACGCGCGGATCGAGACGGTCGCGAGCTCGCCCATGTTCCGGAAGGCGTTCGCGACGTCGCGGGTGCTGATCCCGGCGGCCGGCTACTACGAGTGGACGGTCACGGAGACGGGGAAGCAGCCGCACTTCATCTACGAGCCCGATGCGGCCCTCGCTATGGCGGGCATCGTGTCGGCGTGGCCGGATCCGTCGAAGGCGGAGGACGATCCGGAGAAGTGGCGGCTGTCGACGGCGATCATCACTCGCGACTCGCATGTGGCGCCGGGTGAGGTCCACGACCGGATGCCGGCGTGCATCACGCCGGACGGGTACGACGACTGGCTCGGCGGGCACCTCGACGTCGACGCTCTGATGCAGCTGCTCGACCGGGAGTCGTACGCGGTCGCGCACGACCTCGAGCACTACGAGGTGTCCCGCGATGTGAACAGCGTCCGCAACAACGGACCCCACCTGCTCGACCCGCTCCCGCCGGCCGCGGTCCCGACCTGACCGGGATGACTTTCGACCTGTGGGCGGGGCTGCTGCTGCTCTTCCTGAACTACCTGCCGTTCGTGGCGGTCGGCTTCGTCGTCTTGTTCGTGATCGTGGGGTTCGTAGTCCTCATGCGCCGCGAGGCGCGACGTGACCGCAAGTAGAAACTGCTCGACCGGGTGCGCTGGGCATCGCCACCGTTGGCACGTCGTGTCTAATGGTGCGGTGCGGTCGAGAAGTGGGGACTTCGTTGACACCGCGAGCGGCCATACCGGGCAAGGGGCTCCGGTGCCGCCCTGCTCTCGGCTGCGCGCATGGCGCGGCCGAGAGCAGCACCCGCCGGCTCAGCGGTGCTGCACCCAGATGTTCGGCTCCACGTAGATCCCTTCGTCCGCGTCGCGGTCGACGCGCAGCATCGAGAGGCCGCCGGGGATGACGTACTCCCCCGATGTCGGCAGGGCCATCCCGGTCCACTCCTCCCACTGGGCGACGGTGCCGGTCATCACCTGCGACCGAGGGGCGACGCCGAGGACCGTCGCGCCCATCCGCATGTGCGTGCGCAGCCACGGGTCCAGCGGCAGCCCGTCCTTCCGGGTCCATGCGGCGTAGACGTCGATCGGGGTCAGCGGGTAGCGCGGCTTCATCGTCGGGCGCAGCGGCACGATCACGTGGTCGTAGCCGCTCGTGACGGCGCCGAGGTGGCAAAGTATGGTACGGCAATCAATGAACTTACACTTCGTCTTTCAAAGGAAGATCAACCGATCCTCGACGTGCTGCAAGCGATGTTCACCTTGACGCAGGCCGCGCCGAGCGCCGGCAAGAGCGACGCCGTGGCGAAGGCGATGCAGATCCTCACATTATGGGCACGGGGAGACATTGCAGTTGAATCAATACTGACGGAGGTGAGGTTTAGCGCGAGGCTTGAAGTGGGTGATCGTATCCGGATCTTGCCGAAGACGACGCCGTGACCGAAGCCAAGTCGATCAGATAGTTGACCAAGCCACGGCCGTAGACACTAAGGTGGCCTCGTGACGAAGATTCGATCTAGCGACGTGTTCACCCCCGGGAAGAACACCACTCTGACCTACGTCGACCGCGCGGACGATGGCGCTGCCGCCAGGCTCCGCAAACATATCCGGCGCGGCGGAATGCTTGTGTCGGTTGTCGGTCCTACCAAAATGGGCAAGACTGTACTTGCTCAAAAAGAAGCTCCGAATGCATTTGTAATTCAAGGGCATGCTATCCAGAAGGTCGAAGACTTTTGGACCCGCTTCGCCACATATTTTGGGATCCCTAGCGAAACTTCGCAGTCAAAGGTGACAGGCGATAAAAGCAAATGGGGATTCTTCAGCAAACTAAGTCTTTTCGGAGTTGGCGAAGCTGGAGCGGACGTTGGGGGTGAGCACACCACCGATATTGGCTCTTCGTCCAACACAACAATCAACCCCGAGCAAGCCGCTCTTGAGGCGGTTAAAACCATCTACGCAAAGGGTGGTCGCGTCACCGTGGTGGTTGACGACTTCCACTTCATCCCCCGGGGGGTTCGGAAGTCACTCGTGCAAGCGCTTAAGCCGGTTGCTTTCGCCGGCGCCTGCATCATCTTCATCACACTGCCCCACCGTCGCGCAGAAAGCACCGACCTTGTCTCGGATATGGGAGGCAGAACGGCAGTGGTCGAGGTCACGCCGTGGGCATCTACGGACTTGGCAGAAATCGCCAGCATTGGCTTTCCTAAGCTCCGGCTCGAAGACCACCTTGGTCTCGGGGAGAAGTTGGCCGCCAATAGCTACGGCAGTCCTCAGATCATGCAGCAACTGTGTCTTGAGCTGGTCGAGACCGTCAACGATGTAATCGAGGAGTGCGACGAACCCACCCTTGTGAACGAGCCAGCCGACTGGGAGGACTTCTACCGCGAAGTCCGAGATGAAGGCGCAATAAAGTGGGTTCAGAGATTCATTGGCGGACCACTTGTGCGCGGGCAGAAGAGAAAAACTCACACTCTTGTGGATGGGCGTGAATATGATGGCTACCAGGTCATAATCGCTGCCCTCAAGGAGCTCGGTCCCCCTCTCGACCTTTCTCCCACCGAGCTGAATCTACAAATCGACAGCATGCTCAGGGACCAGAAGTCAGGAGACGTAAAGGTCGGCGGCAAACTGGCACAAATGAGCGCGCTGGCGACAAAACCCCTAGAGGCCGCGCTGAAAGAGGCGGACAATGAGGACGCCGAAGTCGGCGAAATCTTCCAAGATCTACCAGGCAATGACCCTGCGAGCGGGACACCGCAGCCCGTCTTTGAATATATGCCCGAGGATGTCGGAAATACAATTCACATTCTCGAGCCATACGTCGCCTACACTATTCGTTGGCACGTCGACGGCTTGCTGGAATAGCAGCTACTGAAACGTCCATTATGATGCGGCAGAACATGACCGCGAGCCGTAAGAGCACATTAGACATATCCATCTTTACTAAGCAGTAGGAGCCCCCTGATGGCACAGAAGCTGACTCTCATCGATGATCTCGACGGCACTCCGATCGAGGGCGACGGTGGAACCGTCAACTTCTCGATCGACGGTGCGAACTATGAGATCGATCTGTCGGCAGAGAACGCCGACGCGCTGCGCGCCGTGTTCGAGAAGTACATCGACGCGGGCCGGCGCGTGCGCCGAGACGGCAGCGCCGGCTCGGCGTCGCCCGCTCGAGCGAAGGCCACCCCGGAGCGGTTGAAGGCGGTTCGGGAGTGGGCGGCGGAGAACGGGCACGAGGTCTCCTCGCGCGGCCGCATCCCCGCCGATGTCCAGAAGGCGTACGACGACGCCCACTAGATCGGGACTACCGTTGATGGTCTGACGAGCGCATCGGGAGGGGTGCCGGTGGTTGCATCGTTGTCGACGGCGGCTCTGCTGCGCAGCCCCTGGGCGCGGATGGCCGCTCTGATCACCGCACACGACGATGGCGGCGACCGGGAGCGGGTGCGCTCGGCAGTCGCGC
The DNA here is from genome assembly GCF_002932035.1 of Rathayibacter sp. AY1F6. Taxonomy (NCBI): domain Bacteria; kingdom Bacillati; phylum Actinomycetota; class Actinomycetes; order Micrococcales; family Microbacteriaceae; genus Rathayibacter; species Rathayibacter sp. AY1F6. Next base: position 7,431 of record NZ_PSVD01000019.1, read on the forward strand.
GGCCGGTGTTCGCGAAGGCCGGGAAGATGGTGCGCTACTCCCCCGCCGCCGACGTCCTTGGCGACGGTGACGAGTATGTGGAGCCGTCGCCGGAGCTGTTGGCGTTCGTGGCGCATCAGTACGCGATCCCGGCGGGGTTTCTGACCGGCGCGGATGACAACGAGGTGCGTGATGCCGCGTTGCATCGCGCTCTCGATGAGCGGTATCTGCGGGGAACTGCGGTGCCGGATTCATTCACGGAGACGACGCGATGCCCGACGTTGGCGGGCGAGCTCGGCAGGGGCGGCGATGTGGCGACGGCGCTGCGCGCAGCGGAGCGCCGGTCACTGCTGGCCGCGATCCCCATCGCGCTGGTGAGCATCGGACTGACCGGCGTGCTCGCGGCGGCGGCCGTGGTGACTGCCGCCGATGGGTGGCAGTGGCTCTTGGCGTTGCTGTTCCTCGCGGCCGCGGTGACGGTCGTGTGGGCGTGGACGACGCGGCTGGTGTCGGCGGTGAGGTTCTTCCGGCTGCCTCCGGCCACCGCGCAGCGGTGGTCGGATCTGCTGCTGAAAGAAGCAGTCGGCGTCTACTTCCATGACCTCTACACGGAGGGCTACCTCCCCCGGGCCTGGTTCCACGACACCTTCTGCCGGAACCAGCCGATCACCCGGGCGGCGTTCGAGCGGCTGGGCACGGACACTGTGACGCGCGGGATCCTCGTGCACATGGCGATGCGTCAACTTCCTGCGTTGCAGCGGGCGCATCGCCGGCAGGTGCGGCCGCCGGCGGGGCTGTGAGCCGCCCGCGCACCGAAGGCCGCGCGCGGTCCCTCGGTCAATCGGGGCGAATGGCGGGGTCCGCGACAGCGGAGCTAGGGGATGAAGACCCCGCTCGACGCTGCCTCGTCAGAGTAGGCCGCTCTGAGAGCTGGGGGCAGTCCCAGTCGCGAATGCGACAGTGACGCCATGACCACTCCTCGCACTCCCCTGGCTCGAGCTGCGCTGATCAGTAACGGGATGGTCTGGTTCGGGCTGTCGCTGATGTTCGCGAGCATCGCCGGCGAGCAGACGTTCGCCGCGTTCTCGGGCGAGTGGTTCAACGTCCTGGGCTGGTTCCTCCTCGTCGCCGTAGCGATCGGCTTGGCCGTCGTTGGTGTGATCGAGAACCGCAACATCCGTGCGGGCAAGCGGCACCGGCCGCGCCCTCGCCGCTGATCGCCGCTCGAGCGCGGGTGGCCGTTCCATCCGCGTGACCGGGGGGGTCGAGGGGGCTCTCCCCCTCGTGCGGGCCGGCCCGTTTCGGGTCGGCCCGCACGCGCGCTCAGAGCATGTAGAGGTGGTATCCGACCGCCACGCCCTCGCGGAGCGGGCCGAAGGTGTCGGCGTAGTCCTGCGTCTCGTGGCTGTTCGTGATGAGGTCGAGCGCGACGCGCTCCTCGTCGCTCTCGTCGCTCATCTCGTCGGGCTCGTCCTCCCACTCGCGGAGGACCCGGTGCCCCGCGTCGGTGACGCGGTAGAGCGCCCAGTATCCGGAGAACGTGCCGACGCTCTCGCGCTTGAACACGAGAGCCGTGGCGGTCGGCCAGGCGTGCCGGGCGGCAGCGGTGAAGAGCACGCGCACCGCGGCGTGCAGGGCGCGGATCTCGCCCGTCTGGGCGGCAGCGTTCACGGCGTCTTGCGCGGCGCGCAGCTCGGCGGTGTGTCCCCACACGTCGACGTCGGGGGCGGGGGTCGTGGTGGTGGTCATGGTGGGCCTTTCTGCAGAGTCGAGGGAGGAGGGGCGGGGACCGGCGGCTGCCGGTCCCCGCGGAGCGGGCTAGCTCAGAGCCGCGGCATCGGCGGCGGTGGTGTCGCCGGTGACGACCTGCTCGACCGGGGAGAGCGCGTAACCCCAGGCCGCGAGCTGGCGGAAGTGAGCCGCGGCGCGGGCGTCGCCGCGGCGCCACGACTCTTTGCTCGTGTTCGCCTCCTGCCCTGCGAGGACGATCGCCAGCGCGACCAGGCGGGCCTTCGCGGGGTTCGCCTCGACCAGCGGGGCCAGCGCGTCGGCGTGGTAGCCGGAGGGCTGGGTGACACCGAGGAGGGTGTGCGCGAGCGCGTTGCCGTTGCCCATCCCGCCCGACACCGACGAGCGGTGCGCAGTCAGTCCCAGGGCGATGACGCGCTCGGTGTCCTTCGGGAGGGTCTTGCGGGACAGGAGCGTCGCGATCCAGTCGCGGCGCACCGTCTCCGCGGCGATCCAGGCGCGGTTGTTCGCGAGGAGGATGCGGCGCTCGGCGGACTTCGCCGCCTTCTCCTCCTCCGTCTCGGGCTCGGCGGGCGCGTTGTAGGCGTAGCTGAATCCGTGGGCGGCGGGGTCCTGGATCGCGTAGGAGACGTGGGTGTTGCCGTCGTAGATGGTGCTCACGAGGACGCCCCGCGGCTCGATGGTCGCGATGTGCTCGACGGTGACGCGCTTGCCGTCCTCCGTGCGCAGCGGGTCGATGACGACCCACGCGCTGCCCTCGCCGTCGACCTGATCGCGGGTGAGGACGGTGAAGCCTGCGGCCTCCTGGTTCGCCTCCTCCACGAGGACGGCGACGCGGCGGGCGCGCGCCTTGCGGTGGCGCTCTGCGGTGTGGGTGAACTGGCTCGGGTTGGTGGTGGCGACGGTGATGAGGTCGGCGCGGGCTTCCTCGTCGTCCTCAAATTCGAGGATGATCGCGGCCTGGTCCAGGGTCAGCTCGTGCTCGTGCAGCGCGGTCCGCGCGACTGCGGACTCCTCGACCGCCAGTCCCGCTTTCACGGTCGCGGCCTTGGTGCCGGTGCGCTTGGCGATGCTCGCGGCCGACAGGCCCTCGAACGACAGCTGCGCCCACGCGGCGGTGCGGTCGGCGGTGGTGAGTTCGGCGCGCTGGTCGTTCTCGATGATCTGCTGCACGATCCGCTCGGCGGTCTTGTCGTCGCCCTCCACGACGTAGACAGGGATCGTCGCGAGGCCGATTTCACGGCTCGCGAGGGTCCGGCGCTGCCCCGCGCGGACGATGACGTTGCCGTGCTCGTCGCGGCGTCCGAGCACAGGCGACAGGATCCCGCTCTGACGGATGGAGTCGATGAACTCCTTGGTCAGCGGGGCGCTGGTGCGGACGTTCTGCTCGATCACGAGGGCGGTCGGGTCGATGTGCTCGATGGTCCCGGTTGCGGTGGTGTTCACGATGGTTTCTCCTTGATCGGTGTGCGATCATTGAGGCGACAGGTCCCGTGGTTCTAGTACAACTACGGGGCTTTTGTCGTCTTCCTGATCGTTTTTCTTTGCCTCTCCGGCGGGATGAAACCAATTGAGTGGAGACGCCGTAGTGACGGGCTTTCCGGGCGAAATAAGGGCGCTTGCGCCCGCGTCCGGAAAGGTCGGCACGGAGGCGTCGGAGCGAGATAGGTTGAAACCGCGGAGAGGTGAAGAAAACGGGGAAACGGGCCGCGTAGCGGCTTCCCTTCGGCGGTGCTCCGTCACCGTTGCGCGGGCGGAGCTCGCGCCCCCGGAACGGGGATGCCGGGGAGTGTGAGGGGGTCGCCCCTCACGGGCCGGCCCGGAAGGCCGGCCCGCACCGCGCGGCTACCGGTCGGCGGGCTCGTAGCAGTTGGCGCAGTCGCACGGCCCGCCGGGGTTCTCCGTCCGCTCGACGGCCGCGATCTGCGCGGCCTGCTCCGCCGGGGAGAGCGCCTGCCACCCCTCATCCACCCGCCGGTTCGACTCGATGCGTGCCGCACGCTCGTCCAGCGTCTCCGGGGTCGGGGTGAGGAAAGCGGCCAGTGCCGCGCCGGTGTCCTGCTTCTCGGCGGGGGTGAGGAACGCGATCAGCGCGGCGGCGTAGGCGGTGCCGTCGTCGGTGACCGGGAATCCGCCGGGGGCCCCTTCTCCGGGCAGGGTGAGCGTGTTGCGGATGTGCGCGAGGATCTCGGCGTCCGCGGCGGTCGCGTCGTCGTCGGACTCGGCGCGGCGGGTGTCGAGGATGAGGGCGAGCTGCTCGGCCGTGGCGCGGCCGGTGTCGGTGCGGGTCATGGTGTGGTCCTCTCAGCGGCTCATGAACGGGGCGACGCGGCGGATCGCTGCGCGGCGAGCGTGGGTGACGCAGTGGCGGAACGAGCCGCTGGTGATGCCGTGCAGCTCGTCGGAGTGCCACGCCTCCCAGACACCGGACTTGCGGCGGGTGACGAGCACGGAGGGCGTCGTCCTGGGGTCGGTGCCCACAACGCGGATGCTCACCGCGCGGGTGTTCGCGAGCGTGAGATAGGTCTTAGCCGTGGTCTGCAAGTCGGTGGCGGTCTGCATGGTGTGGGTGCTCCCTCTGGCTGATCGTTTTTCTTTGCCTCTCCGGCGGGAAGAACCGTTTGAGTGGAGGCGGCGGAGTGACGCCCATTCCGGGCGAAATAAGGGAGCGCAGCGACCGCGTCCGGAATGGGTGGCACGTAGCCGGTGGAGCGAAATAGGTTTGAACCGCGGAGAGGTGAAGAAAACGGGGAATCGGGCCGCATAGCGGCCTCCCCTCGGCGGTGCTCCGTCACCGCTGCGCGGGCGGAGCTCGCGCCCCCGGAACGGGGATGCCGGGGAGTGTGAGGGGGGTCGCCCCTCACGGGCCGGCCCGGAGGCCGGCCCTCGCCCGCTCAGCTCGCCGCGGCCGTCTCCGCGACCGCCTCGCGGGCCGCGTCGAGTTCCGTGGCGGTGCGGTGTCCTTGCACGTCGGCGTAGGCGACGGAGTAGGGGCGCGTTCCGGCGTTCCAGTCCAGGGCGACGGTCACGGTCTTAGGGTTCACGCGGGTCACGACGCTCCACCCGTGCTTGTGCTTGATCGCGTCGCCCTTGGCGATCGTCTCGCGGCTGTGGATCGTGACCTGTCCCGCGGCGGCCTGCGCCTCGCGGACCTCCGACCAGTAGTCGCGCTGATCTTCGAGCTGCGCGCGCTCGGCGTGCAGCCGGTCGAGTCGGGCGCCGGTCGCGGGCGCGGTCGTCTCGATGTAGCCGCCACCGAAGTTGTGCGAGCTGCCCTCGATCTTCCGCGTGCAGCCGCGAATGTCGGTATCGAGCCGGTCGATCCGGCGGGCCACCATCCCCGGCGCGTAACGGTGTTCGGTGGTGTGGGCGGCGACGTCGGCGCGGGCGCGCGCGCGGGTGGCCTCGCGGTCGGCCTCGACGCTGCGACCCATCGCGTTGTGGGCCTTCTCGATCGCGTTACGGTGCCGCGTCTCGGAGTGGTGGCCAACCTTGATCGGCTCGCCACCCTCCGGAAGCCGATCGAACGCGCGTCGCGCGGCCGCGTCCGCGGTGTCAGCGTCGACGGCGCGGCGGTCAGCCTTCGCGTCGAGGGCGTCGACCCGGGTGGCCTGGCGCTCGATGGTCGCCGCCTCCGCCTCGGCGGTCGGGCGGAACGTCTCTTCGGCCTCGATCGTGACCTCGTGTCCGGCGTCGCGCAGGGCGGTCGCGGCGCGGTTGATGGTCCACCACTTCGGCAGGCGGTCCCGGGACTGCGGGACGTACCAGGCGCCGATGGAGCGACCCCAGCGCCAGCCGGACGCCTTCAGGATCTCGGCGGTGCCGTCGCCGCGGCTGGTGCCCTCGATGATCGTTCCGGCCTCGGGGGTGTGGGTGATGGTGAGCATGCTCTGTCTCCTTCTCGTCTCGGCGGGGGTCAGTCGTTGTCGCGGAAGTCGACGGTCGTCTCGCTGCGGTCGTGCAGCGCGTACGCGGCCGGGTACAGGTCGAGCGCTCGCGCGACGTCGACCGGCACGACGACGTAGGCGTCGGAAGCCATGTAGCCGATCCGGCCCTCCCCCACGGGCTCGACGGGCTCGAAGTGCTGCAGCGTCACCCCGGCGACCGCTCCGCTGCGGGTGACCAGGTGCACGGCCGGAGCCTGGTCGGTCACCGGGTCGCTACCACCGGCGCCGACGATGACCACCTGACGGGCCGTGCGGCTGATGCCCTCCGTCCCGGGTCCGTGGTACTCGCTCTTGATGACCTCGGTACGGTGGCCGCGCTGCTCGCTCATGCTGTGTCTCCCTCTGGCTGATCGTTTTTCTTTGCCTCTCCGGCGGGAAGAACCGTTTGAGTGGAGGCGGCGCAGTGACGCCGCTATCGGGCGAAATAAGCCCGCAGGGCGCGTCCGATAGCGGTGGCACGTAGCCGGTGGAGCGAAATAGGTTGAGACCGCGGAGAGGTGAAGAAAACGGGGAAACGGGCCGCGTAGCGGCCTCGTACCGGCGGTGCTCCGTCACCGCTGCGCGAGTGCAGCTCGCGCTCCCCGGAACGGGGAATGTCGGGGAGTGTGAGGGGGTCGCCCCTCACGGGCCGGCCCGAAGGCCGGCCCGCCGCCTCTCAGCTCTCGTCGTCGCTCTCGTCGTCGTCGGCGTCGAGGATCGCGGCGATGCGGTGCGCGGTGGTGAGTACCCGCGCGGCCGTCTCGCGGATCGTGTCGGCCTTGCAGTCGCTCCACGTCGCGACGTAGCCGACGCTGTAGGCGCTGGTGTCGAATCCGACGAGCCCGGCGACGACGAACGCGACGGACTCGGCTTCCGTCTCCATCAGCCCTCGGTGCTGCGCGTACTCCTCCAGGTCATCGACGTGACCCATCAGCACGTGCGCGGCCTCGTGGATCAGGGTCTTTGCGGCCTGCTCCGGCGACAGGCTGGAATCCACGACGACCGTGCGCTCCTCGGGGGCGGCGTAGCCGTTCGTTCCCTGCGGCAGCGGGCGGCGCTCGACCGTCCACCCTTCGGCCTCGAGAGCGGCCGTCAGCGGCGCGATGACGCCGTGATCGTGCTCCCCGGTGAGCAACTGCGCGATGTCGCGGGGATCCTCGGCGCCCTCCATCAGGTCGGTCTGCTCGATCGCGAACACGGACACGAGCGGGTAGTACGTCTGGACCTTCTGACCCTTCTCGTCGGTGCTGGTCGTGGTGCCCTCCTCGGCCTCCTCGTCAGCGGCGATCTTCCGCTGAGCGAAGCCGAAGATCTTGATCGCCTTCTCGCCCTTGCGTACCTGGCGGCCCTTGGCCTGCCACGCGCGGAACCCGGCGACGGCGGTGGCGTCGGGGCGCTGAGCGAGGATCAGCAGGAGGTTGCCCAGGCTGTAGCGGTGGAACGAGGACGCGAAAGAGAGGAACCGTCGCCACTGGTCGGAGTCGCGCAGCGCCTCGACCTGCTCGGTGATGCTCTCGTGCAGCGCGGCGGCCTGCTCGCGGCGCTCCTCCGGTGTGGTCCGCGGGGCGCGCTTCTTGGCGGTGGTCTTGCGGGCGGTGGTCGTGCTGGTCATGGCGATTCTCCCTGTGCGAGGATCGACGCGACGGGTCCCGTGGTTCTAGATCAACTACGGGGCTTTCGTCTTGTCTGATCGTTTTTTTGTGCCTCTCCGGCGGGAAGAACCGTTTGAGTGGAGGCGTCGCAGTGACGCCTATTCCGGGCGAGATAAGGGAGCCTGCGACCGCGCCCGGAATAGGTGGCACGGAGACGACGGAGCGAAATAGGTTTGTACCGCGGAGAGGAACAAAAAACCTCGAAGCAGCGCCGCGCAGCGGCTCCCCGTCGCCGCAGGCGATGCGCGCGAAGCGCACCCCGCGCCTCGAGCGGAACACCGGGGAGGGTGAGGGGCCGGCCCCTCACGGGACGGCACCGCCGGCCCTCCCCCGCCGAGAGCTGAGAGCCGCTGTCGGCGCCGGATGGGACGATGGAGGCATGTGGGAGCTGGCACACCGGACGCGCGCGGAATCGGCATCAACGGTGGTGCGCAGCAACGCGGCGACGAGCGCCGCGGCGATCGCAGAAGTGCGCGCAGGGATCCCGGAGGATCACGTCATCCTCTACGTGCTCCGCATCGAGAACTGAGCGGGCGCTCTACTCCGCGGCGCTGCGTCGGGGTGCGCGCTGGGTGGTTGTGGTGACGACGGCGGTCGCGCGGGTGAGGTTGGGGCCGATGGCGTCGGCTTCGAGGACGCGGCCGGTGCGGCGGTTCTCGCCTTCGCCCCAGGCGACGGTGCGCTCGTAGCCGACGACGATCACGGCGTCTCCCTTGTGGAGGGAGGCGAGCACGTGCTCGCCCAGTTCGAACTTCGCTTCCACGTAGTGCGTGGTCGGGGCGTCGTGCGGGGTCCACTCCCCCGCCCGGTATTCGCCGGTGTTCTCGATGACGCGCAACTTCACGATCTGCACGCGGCCCGCCTGCACGGCCTCGGGGTCGGCGGCGAGGTTGCCGGTGATCGTCCTGGTACTCATTTGCCTTCTCCTGCTGGTTCGGTTCGTGGGTCGTCCCGTCGACGTCGACGGGGATGCGCTTGGGGTGTTCTGCTCTGGTGCTTCGGTCTCGATACCCCAGGACGCGAGAGCGTCGCGTCGGGTGACCTCGACGGGCGGCTCGGACAGCGCCCTGCGCTGTTCGAGCTCGGCGCGCGTCACGGCGACACTCGGGAGACGCCGCTCGTCGCCGTAGGCGAGGCGGTAGTACCGATCGGCCTCGTTCTCCGCCCAGTCGACCTCGCCCTGCCGGTCCGCGCGCCCGGCGAGATACCCTGCCCGGTACTCGTCGCTCTCGACGTTCGGGCCGGTCACGCTGCGTGCTTCTCGATGAGGTCCGGGCGGAAGCCCGACCAGTGGTCCTCGTCGCTTGCGACGACCACCGGGGCGGCGGAGTAGCCCAGCTCCTCCGTGACGTACGCGAGCGCTGCGGGGTTCGTCGTGACGTCGACAGTCGTGTACTCGATGCCCTTCGCGTCGAGGGCTCGGTAGGTCGCGGTGCACTGCACGCACGAGGGCTTCGAGTAGACGGTCAGAGCCATGAGGAATCCTCCAGATAGAACTCCATGTGCGCTTCGAACTCCTCGCGCTTCTCCTCGGCGCAGTGCGCGTGGATCCACCACCCGGCCGCGTCGCGGTCACCGGCCTTGTCGAGCATCTGCGCGATCACGTTGACCTTCTCGCAGGAGAGAGTGGGCGAGACGGTCATCGCCACGCGGAAATTCGCGAGGGCCGCGGTGTAGGTAGCGCCCGCGGTGAGGAACGCGGTCACCGCCTCGTCGTAGGCGGCCGCAGCCGCGAGATAGATCGTCACGGCGTCGGCCTTCGGCTGCTCGGTCATCGCTTCGCTCCTTCCGGGGTGTGCGCGTCGCCCTCGTCGTCGTCGGTCGCGTGCTCCGCGATCCACAGGTCGGCGGCCTCGTCTCGTCCGAATGCTCGCAGGAGTCCGGCCAACGCGTCGACCTCGCAGCAGCTCATCCGGACGGCCAGATCGTCGGCGGTGTCCCCGTGGGAGAACACGGACACGAACTCGGCCACCGCCTCCGGGAGGGTCGGTGTCTGCGGTTCGGTGGTGGCGGTGTCGGTCATGGTGAAGTCCTCTCGTCGTCGGGTCCCGGGCGGTGGTCCTGCCCTGCCCCTCCCCCTCGTTTTTTTGCCGTGATTCTCAATCAGATTTGTCAAGCCAGCGGGGGTGGTCTGGCCGGATCGTTCTTCCTTCTCTCCCAGCGTTTTTTTGCCTGGAAGGCACGTAGTGCCGAGCAGGGTCGGAGGTGGGAGCGCAACCCGGAGGGAGGCGGAGGAGAGGTTGTCGGCGCGATGGGAGGGAGCGCAGCGACCGCGTGCCGAGAAGCTCGGAGGAGCCGGCCGCGCAGCGGCTTGCGTGGACGCCGGAGGCCCGTACGCTGCCGAAGGCTTCCAGGCAAAAATTCGCGCAGCGCACGACACCGCGCCGGCCTGAGGTCGGCGTCCGCTTGTTCGCGATCTGATGCGCGGAATTGCGGCCGCTCGAAACGGTCCCGACGCTGGACGTCCTAGCGACCGCTCTGCAAGGCAGAGTACAGTTGCTCTACACCACAGAGTGATCGGAGCATCATGTCGCTGACTCGCACGCCCTTAGAAGAACGGGTCCGAGACGCGCGGCACGTGTCATCACTTCCGCTGATCGTCTCCGGCGTCGGAGTGGTAACAGCCGGACTGCTGCCCCTGGCCGGTTCGACGCTGTTCACCGTCGGCTTCCTGATTCCTGCCTTCACGAGCATCGCTCTCTGGATCGTGCTGAGGGCTACTGCTGCTCACGCAGGTGTGGGAATGGGGCGCGAGCGCATGGGGCCGATCGCGGCCGTCATCGCCGCAATCTCGATCTTGACGTTTTTGCCCACGATGTTCGCCGGTCCGGCCTTTCTTGTTGAGTTCGTCGGTCCGGCGTTTCTTGTCGGGGTGCTCCTGTTCGCGATCGGTTGGCGACTCGAAAATCGCAGCCAGTGGCTTGCTGGCCTCGGGGTGGCAGTAGTTTCCCCCTTCCTCTTCAACAGCTTCTTGCAGGACGCTGCCCCCGAGAGCGGGTTGATCCTGGGTGCTTCCTACGGTTCCACGCCTCTGTCAATCGATGGCGTCGTTCTCACGATCGCCGGCATCACCCTCGTCGTTCTGGGTATCAACACTTTCCGGCAGGAGACGGGACGTGCCCGTGGCACCAGGCGCTGAGGAGTCGACCGACGACGAGTTCGCGTCCTTGGACGATGCCGTCCACCAACGAACGCGTCTTGCGATTTTGACCATCCTTCACGAGGCCGGCGAAGCCGACTTCCGGTTCCTGCGCACCACCCTCGACCTCACCGACGGCAACCTTGGACGACACCTCGAAGTCCTACTCAGGGCCGGTCACATCACCACACGACGGGGCTACGACGGCCGCCGAGCCAAGAACTGGGTCGCTCTCACTCCTCAGGGCACCGCCGCCCTCAGCATCGAAGTCGAAGCACTGCGCGCGATTGTCGCGCGCGTCGATCGCGCGCAGAATCCCTGACCAGGATTACCCCGCAGCGAGGTGGTTCACCACGAGTGACGGTTGCCGATGCCCTCCCACGGATTCCCGCCAGCACCGAGACCACGAGCCGCCGACCCATCTGCGATCGTCCCTGACGCGAACGCGGCGGGCTCTGCGCCTGTGGGGTGATAGCTGGTCTGGTCGCGGAAAATTGCCCAGATGACGTTGATGCGGCGTCGGGCGAGTGCGATCAGTGCCTGCTTGTGCGACTTGCCCTCGCCACGTTTTCGCTCGTAGAACGAGCGAGAGACCGGGCAGTTCCTCGACGCGATGAACGCCGCTTGGAAGCAGGCGTTCAACAGCCGCCGGTCGTAGCGCCGTGGCCGGTGGTGGTTGCCGGAGATCTTCCCGGAGTCGCGCGGCACGGGAGCGAGGCCCGCGAAGCTGGCCAGCCGGTCGGGCGTCTCGAATGCGGCGAGGTCAGTACCGGTTGCGGCGAGGAAGTCCGCGGCGAGCCTGCGCCCAAATCCGGGGAGCGACACGAGCAGATCCGCAGAACTGCTGTCCTGTAGAACGGCGTCGATCTCGGCCTCGAGCTCGGCGAGTTCGTCGCGGATGCGGAGCAGATCGCGGGCGGACCGGCTCACCAGCCGGGCCGCGGCATCCTCCCCCGCGACGACCGAGGTCTGCTCGCGCGCGGCTTCCACCGCCGTCTTAGCGACGGCCGCGGACTTCCAACAGCCCTGCCCCTTCAACCACGACGCCAGACGGCTCTCCCCCGTCCGCCTGATCGCGGACGGCGTCGCGTACCGGGTGAGCAGCACCAGAGGTCCCCTGGTCGTCGCGTAGTTGAACGCTCCCTCGAGTGACGGGAAGTAGTGGACCAGGATGGCGCGTAGCCGATTTACGGCGCGGGTGCGGTCGTGCACCAGGTCCTCGCGCCGGGCTGAGAGCAGGCGCAGCTCCGCGGTGACGTCGTCGGCCTGCCGCATCAGCGTCACGTCTCGTCGGGTCCGGGCCTGGTCGGCGATGATGACCGCGTCCTTCGCGTCCGTCTTTGCCTCGCCTCGGTAGGCGCCCGAGGCGTGATGAACGACCCGGCCCGAGATGTAGAACAGCGGCTGCGCGTGGGAGCTGAGCAGCGTCTGCAGCAGCCCCGTTCCGCCGTGGTTGAGGTCCGTCGCCCACGCGACGTCGGTGCCACCCGGCAAGGAGGCGACGTCGCCCATCAGGGTCAGGATCGCCGTTTCTCGGTTCTTGAACCGTTGCGAGAGCAGCTTGGTTCCGTTGGTGTCGATGACGACGCAGTGGTGTTCGGGCTTGCCGGCGTCGATACCGGCCCAGAGTTGGGGCATGCAGGGTCCTTCCGTTGAGGGGTGCGGTGCGCCGTGAACGACCGTGCCGGCATGTCCTTACGGGGCGATCTGGTCGCGTTTCTCAATGAGCGGTCCTGCCGTTGCGGGATCCCGGGCGGCTAATCACGGCGTGCCATCAGTCGGCTGAAGGCGGTCAGCCATACCCGGGATCCCTGGCGCGTTCCGGAGCCTACAACTGCCCCGGATCCACGGAAATAACGGTAAGGAAGGCGGTTCTCCGCCTTAGCAACCGGAGGGCGCAGTGCAACCCGGTGGGCGGCGGTGGAGAGAGTTTCGGCGCGATGTGAGGGAGCGCAGCGACCGCGTGCCGAAAGTCTCGGAGGAGCCGGTGGCGCAGCCACTTGAACGGAGCCCGTAGGTAGCTACGACCGCAGCGAAGCGGAGGGAGCCGCCGAAGGCTTCACGGCAAAGAAACGTGAGCCCAACGGGCGAACATCAGCGGCCGGCACAGCCGGCCGAACCTCTGGGCGGCGCTCCGTCGCTGCTGCGCGAGTGCAGCTCGCGCCCCGGAACGGGATACCGGGGAGCGTGAGGGGTTACCCCTCACGGGGCGGCAACGCCGACCCTCCCCCACCGTCGACCGCGACATGCTGACTTGTAAACATGCCTACAAGTCAGCACGTGCTGTGGGGGCTCGAACCTCCGTCACCAGAGTTGCCGAGCCGTGGGTTCGAACAGCGCCGCCGCCACCGCGCAGGTCCCCCGGAAGATAGCGGCGCCGACGCGCAGTAGCTCGTGGGTCATCCGATCCCGCGTCTGCCGGCTGCTCCCAATCACGGGGTCACCGCGGATGGCGAGTGACGGCCTGGGAGGGCCGGACGGCCCGGTAGGCATGTAGGGAAGTTGACTTGATTACATGCTTACTTGTCATCAGCTTTGCGTCCCTCGTACTGGGCGAGGAGGAGTTGAAAGGCTTCCGCAGCGAGCACCTGTACGGGGACGCCCTGCTCGGCCGCCAGGATCTTCACCGCTCGGATCGACTCCTGGGGGAGTCGAACGGAGAACACGGCGAGCTGGGTCGGCGGCACGAAGGTGCCTTCGCCCACCTGGGCTCTCTTCGGTCGAGCTGCGCGGCCCGCGGCCGCAAAGCGGTTCTCGCTCACTTGACGATTCCCTTCAACTCCGCGAGCACGTTTCGGTACTGGCCAGGATCGGTGATCGGCAGGCCGTACGCCATCGCGAGAGCCTGCGCCTGCGGGATCTCGCTCGTCAGGACGGGGACGCCGAACGGTTCGAGCGCGTCGCGGATCTGCCCAGCGGCGACCGTGCGCTTGACCACTCGGGTGAGGAGGGTGAAGGCCGGCGCGTCCGTGAGAGCTTGAACCTGCTCGATGAGGTTGACCGTCTCCGCGTACTGGGAGAAGTCGCCGCTGGTGGGTTGGATCGGGATCAGGATCAGGTCAGCGGCTCGAGCTGCTGACGTCGTGATACCCAGATCGCCCGGGGGAGTGTCGATGAGCACGTTCTGGTGGCTGCTGCTCAACCAGGGCTGCTTGTGGATCGTGTTGCGAGGCAGCCCGGTCGCGTCCCAACCGAGGGTGTTGGCCCAGTCGAGCGCGCTGCCCTGCGGGTCGCCGTCGACAATGAGCACGCTCTCCCCAGTTTCGCGAAGCGCTGCTGCGAGATGGATGACGGTCGAGGTCTTGCCCGACCCGCCTTTCAGGTTCACTACCGCTGTAATCATGTTGACAAGACTACCAGTCTGCATGCTGACATGTAAACATGCTGACGTGCTGACTTGGGGGATGCGCGGTTACTGGGGCCGTCGCTCGACGGCGGACGCCCAGACCCACAGTCGGCGGCTGGCGTCGCGGTCCTGCCACTCGACCATGACGGCTCGGGCGGTCCAGGCTATGGCGTAACCCTCGACGCGAACGGGGTTGCCGGGGTAGCGGACCCAAGCCCAGACGGGCAGGGGAGTGGCGGCCCAGGCGGGCCGCTGCCGGGTCTTGTCTAGCTCGTCGTCGGTCAGGCCGATGGGGTGGCCGCGGCCGACCGTCTCTTCGATGCGTCGATCGATCTGTGCGCCGACATGGCGCTCGTAGCGTCGGTTCGTTCCCACGCCGCCAGTAGAACATATGTTCGAACGCGTGCGGTCGACGTCATGCGGCGGTCGAGGACCACCAGAGCGAGCCGGGGGCGAGCATGCCGGTGCGTCCCCAGTGCAGCGCCTCGCGGTGATCGCCGCGGCCGGCAGCGTCGCGGGGGTAGAGCGGCCAGACGCGCTCGCCAGCGGTGCTGTCCTCGAACAGGGGTCGGCTCGACACGTGTCGGCGTCGCGGGCGTTGCCTGGGGGAGGAGGACCGGTGCGCGAGCTCGGCTTGCCACCAGGCCCAGACCTCGCGCTCGACGTCGTAGCGGTGCGCTCGATCCGTCAAGACTCCGTCGACCCCGATCGCGCGAGCGGCGGCGGTTCGGCGGTCACGCTTGGCCTGGGTCCAGCCGTGGGTGTGCTGGACGATCAGGCGGTGTGTGCGCAGGCGGGAGAGGGCGGTGGCGGCGGTGCGGGTGGTCACTCCCAGCAGTGTGGCGGCGGCGTCGACGGCGAGGGTTCCTTCTCGGCGCAGCAGCGCGTACGCCTTGCCTGCCAGGTGTCCGAGGCCGGCGCGGGTGAAGAGGTCGTGCCGAGTGTCCGTGAGGTCAGCCTCGAGCGTGGTGAGCAGCATGGTTCGTTCGGCGAAGAGCGGCCCGGGGGGGCGGGGGTTATTAGTGGCTGTGACCGGACCTTGCAGTGAGCCTGTGGAAAAGTGCTCGGACAGTCGCCATTCGCTGGCGTTCGAGCCGTCCGCGCGGACGACGAGCTGCACGTAACCGTCCTCGCGCAGGCTCCGCAGGGCGCTGGCGGCCGTGGTGCGGCCCAGGCCCGCCAGGAGGGCCAGGTCGCGGATGGACGCGGCGACGGTGCGCTTGCCGGTGTGCAGGGTGAGGTAGGCCAGGGCGGTAAGGATCGTCTTCTCCGACGTCGCCCGCTCGCTCCGACCCCACCGGCCCGGACTCACCCGGAACCGGTCGAGGAGGCCGCTGACGGCGCCGACGATGCTGCCCAGCTCCGCCAGGTCGCTCATTTCGCGCTCGGGCGGGAGAACGGCGTGCAGCGCCGCGTACTGGCGGGCCTTCTCCCACTGCCGCGCCAGTCGCTCGGCGGCCTCATCGCGGGCGCGGGGCCGGCGATGGCCGCGGCCGGTGTTCTTCGTGCGGTAGTGCTCCATCCCGGGCGCGGTCCGCGCGGCGTGCTCCACGTCGGTCAGGGACCATCCCGCGTGTGCGGCGGAGAGCAGGCACATGAACGCGGTCCACGACGGATTCGCGCCGCCTCCGGCCGTGGCCATGTGAGCGGCGCCGGCAGCGCTCAGCGTCCGGTGCGTGTGGTGCGCGGTGGCGGTGGGTACTGGGGGAGTGGCGTCGACGCGCAGCGGCGGCCGGGACTCTTCCAGGGCGTCCGTCACGGCCTCGATCGCGGCCGCGGTGACGGTCATGTCCAGCAGCTCCTCTACGCGGCCGCGGAGGACGCTCGAGAAGCTACCGTCGCGGTGCGGGGAGAGCGGCGGGCGGGCGGCGCCGGTGCGCGGGTTGCGGAGCATCCCGTGGTCGAGGGTGCGGAAGTTCGCTCGAGCGGCGATCGCCAATCGGGCCACCTGCTCGGCTGGGGCGGCTTCCGCGAGAGCGACCCACAGGTGGCGGCCTCCGGTGCCGGAGGACTGGCAGACGACGTGAGCGACCTGGTGCGCGTCGAGGACGGCGGAGAGGGCGTCGCAGTCGTCTGCGGCCTGCTCCATGAGGTCGGCGTCGACGCCGCGGGAGTCCTTGCCGTCGAAGTCGAAGCACAGCAGCCGGAACGCTCCGGCGTCGTCGGTGAGGTAGATCGCCCACGGGGCGGCCGGCGCGACGGGGGAGACGGGGAACGCGGCCGGATAGGCGTTCTCGTCCAGGCGCCCGTAGGCATCCGGGCGCATCGTGCGCACCGCGGCACGGGGGCTCAGTCGGCGCGTCAGTGCCCAGGGCGCCGAGAAGGAGTCAACTTCGGCATTTTGGGCGTGCGCAGACACAGCAATGTGGCTTACGATGAGGTCACTTCTCCTCCCTCGGGGGGGATGGATGAGGCCCGGCCTGAGAAACCGGTCCTGATCAACTGCTTCACACCTGTCGCCCTGGTAAGCCTTTGGTGTGAAGCGAGAGCTTCTAGGCCCGTCGCGTGAGCGGCGGGCCTAATGCGTTAAGTGGTGGTGATCGGCGGCTCCGATCGGGACGCGGTGACCCGCGGGAGCGCGCCGTACTTCGCGAGCAGCTCGCTGTAGAGCATGTCGACGTAGAGCGAGACGGTCACGCCGCTGGCGGCGGCAGCCTCGGAGACGGCATCACGGTTGGTGGGCAGCACGCGGGCGTTGAGTTGCACCGCCGCCGCTCCATCGTTCCGTCGTCTTCTTCCCATGCGGCTCATCATGGTGTGAGTGCTAGCAGTATTCGGGGAGTGGTGCGGCGTGTCGAGTGTCATGGTCGTGGTCGCTGTCCCCTCTGCCTGCATCCAACGTGGGTGAGGCTGCCCGCTGGTCTGCGGCACTCTCGACCTCTGACTAACGTAATCGATACTTCACCGTAGCCGTTAACACCTGTCAGCCGGCCGCGGGGCGAGCGATGCTGGCGATTGCGTTGGAGACGGCCGTCATGTGGCGGGCGCCGTCCGAAGCGACCGTGTTGGTGAGGTAGGCCACGACGAGCTGCGTGTCCGGGTCGGCCCAGGCGACGCAGACGTTGGACCCGTTGTGTCCGAACGTTCGCGGGCCGGCTATCGATCCGAGCGGCGGGTAGAGGTTGGGGGTGCGACCGCCGAGCTGGAATCCATGCGCCCAGAGGATCGGCGTGTGGGCGAAGCCGTCGACGTCGGCCTCGGTGGAGCTGGCGATCGTCGCCTGGGACAGGATCTCCGGTGAGACAACCTGCGTGTCATCGCGGCCCCGGCCATCGTTGAGCAGCATTTCGTAGAACCTGGCGACGTCGCGAGCGGTCGTTGAGATTCCGGCGCTCGGGATCACGGCCATGCGGACGGCACGGCTGTTCAAGGCCCCCATGGCGAGAGGTACGGAGCTGCGGATGGAGACGCATCGGGAGAGGTCGTGTTCAGCGACGCCCAGCATGGTGTTGGTGGCGCCGAGCGGAGTGAGCAGCACGTCGTTCATGACGTCGCGGAGAGGACGCCTGGTCACTCGTTGAATCACCTCGCCCAGGATGAAGCCGTAGGTGAACACCTGGTAGGAGGGAACGGTGCCCGGCACCGTCCTGAGGCGAGCGCTCTCGAGGTTGCGGATCGAGCTGCGCCAGTCGGTCATCGCCAGGGCGTCCCCGATCAGTCCGCGCGAGGTCGAGAACCCCGCACGATGGTGGAGGACCTGGCGGAGAGTGATCGATCCTTTCCCGTGACGAGCGAACTCCGGCCAGTAGTAAGAGACTGCGGCGTCGATGTCGAGGAGCCCGTCTGCGGCCAACTGGTGCACGAGGATGCTCAGGTAGGGCTTGCTGACTGACCAGGACCAGAAGAGTCCATCGGGTCCGTACCCCTGGGAGTGGTCGAGAAGGACGTCACCGCCCCTGAGGACGACGAGCTGCGCGGACCCTCCTCGCTGACGAACGAGGTTGACCACGGGGGACAGCGACTGATTCACCCACACCCCCGGTTCTCGTGCCCGGAACTGGTCGGGGCCTGCTGAAACTAACAGTGCTCTCTACGAGCGGCTACCGTGGTCAGCATGGCTGCGAGAACAGGTAACGGCGCGTCCGAGTATTCGATGCGCGTTCACGCAGCGATCAAGACCTTGATGGCCAGAGCCGGTCTTTCGAACGTCGACTTCGCGACGCGCACGGGAATGACGCTGACCTACTTCTACGCGCGGATGCGCGGCGACGCGATGTTCGACACGAACGATCTGGAGCGCTTCGCGCAGGTTTTGGGAGTCAAGGTCGCCACCATCTTCACGATGGCGGAGGAGTTCGGCGAGCCCACCGCGGACGTTGACGAGGTGGTCGTGCTCACGAACGGTGTCGAGTTCGCCCGACGCCTGAGCGTCCTCCTCCCGGCCGGCACGAGTGCGAGTGATGACGTCGCGGGGATCCCGGCGGCACGGCTGTCCGAGATGCTCGGCGCCACCGCGCGGTTCGGCGTGACTCGGAGCGAGCTCACTCGCCTCACCACTCACTTCCAGGTCCCTGAGGCGTTCTTGACGGAGCTGACGACCTCGGAGGACACCGCAATGATCGAAGCTGACCTCGAGCTGCGCCGAGCGCTCGCATCCAAGGGTGTCGAGCCGCTGGCGGCCCGGTCCCTCGGGGGAAACCTTTCCCCTGCTGCCATCCGCGGCATCGCCGCGTCGATCCGCGAGCTACGCGAATAGTGGCTGTATCTGGGAGGGGGAACTGTGGACGATCCGTGGCTCGTAACTGAGCAGATTCGCCAGACCGCCGAACGCGCCTTCAAGGAAATTTTCACTGAGAATTACCCCGGTGAACTGTCGACCGAAGAAGCCATCATCCGTCGCGCTCAAGAAGTGCTTGGTGCTGATATTGAGGTGTATCAGGGCGGAGACGAGTCGTGGGAGAACTATCTCGCCCTGACTCTTACCGAGACAATCGCCGCGCTGCTTCCTACCAAGTACATGATCCTCATCCGCAGCGACAAGAAAGCCTACTATCGGCTGTTCAATGTGTTCCACGAACTGGCTCACATCCTGTTGGGGCATCCTCCGAGTGAAGTCGAGCTCCCTCACGGTCTTAGCCTCGACAGCATGGGGCTGACGAGCGCAACGAACGCGGTACGTCACGCTAAGCAGTTTGTTTTCGATGGCGACGATTCCTCTCGGACGCATCGGATCCGCGAAGGCGAAGCTGAAGAATTCGCGCGTCTCATGGTGTCGCTCGTCATGTACCCGCGATACCGGTCGGGTGAGAGGAAGTTCGGCTAAGTGAGTCCGATCGAGAGCTTCTTCTTCACCGCCTCCTTCCTCGCCGTCACCGCCTACTTCTTGGGCTGGTTCATCGCCATCCTCGCCCGCCGACGTCCGCCGACGCGCCCATGGGTGGCAGCAGGCTTCGGGTCGGTGGGGCTGCTCGCACTGGGCGGCTTCCCGTGGCTGACGCTCGATGAGGCAGACAGCCTGTTCGGAGGAACGAACGTCTACTACTGCGTGATGCTCGTCGCCGCCGGCACGGCGATGTGGCTTCTCGTGGAGGCCGTGATCGACGTCGGCCGAGTGCGCCTCTGGTCGGTCGTCCTGCTCGTGGCGTGGATCGCGGCGTACGTGGCCGCGTTCATCGCGATCGACCGCCCGGCCACCTCGCCCAAGTTCTCGCATGAAGAAGTCGATCAGCTCCCGATGATTCTGTGCAGCGGGATCTACTTCCTCGGGCTGATGGTGCTGTTCGTGCGACTGATCGTGAAAGTCGCGAGGTTCCCCCGTCGCGCGTACTGGCCGTTCACTGTCGGCGGCGCGCTCATCATCGCCGGAGCCGCGGGCGAACTGGCCGGAATGCTGGTAGCGCGATACGTGCCCGACTCTGCCGCGACGACGAATGTCCTCTATCTCGCCTTCACCCCGGGATTCTTCGGTGGGATCCTGCTCTTCACCGCCGGCCTGTGCAGCTTCCCCGCTCGGCGTACGATTAGGGACGTCGCCGTCGACCTGAGCTCCCGAAAGCTCGTCACGATGCTGGCAGAGCGAGAAATCGCCGCCCCGCCCGTCTCATATGTGAGAGAAGGAACCGCGAGCGAGAAGAAGCTCGTGCGACTGATGACGCTACAGGTGCGCGTCACCGACGCGGTGATGGTCGGCGCAATGAAATTGAGCA
This sequence comes from Rathayibacter sp. AY1F6, assembly GCF_002932035.1. Classification (NCBI taxonomy): domain Bacteria; kingdom Bacillati; phylum Actinomycetota; class Actinomycetes; order Micrococcales; family Microbacteriaceae; genus Rathayibacter; species Rathayibacter sp. AY1F6. Next base: position 27,368 of record NZ_PSVD01000019.1, read on the forward strand.
ACAACGAGAACGGTGTCGTTCGTCGCGCAGAGCGACTGATCGACGGTGAATTGCTAGCAGCAGGTATGGGATGGAACGAATGAACAAGTTGATCGTTGGAGCAGCAGCAGCAGGAGGCGTCGCCGTGGCCGGCGCTATCGGCTCGATCTTCGCCGCTCGCCAGGTCGTGCTTCCCGTCGATCCGCCTCAGATCCCGATCCTGCGCCAGGACGGGAAGACGATGACGCTGGCCGTTGACGGCAAGACCATCGCCCCCGGCATCCTCGGAATCTTCCGCACCGACCGCACGGGTCACGCGACACTCAGCCGCCCGATCCACACCGACCCGGTGACCGGTGCGACCACCCGGCGCATCGAATCGACCTGGGGCGCAAGCTTCGCCGGAGAGAAGGCCGTCATCTGCGAGGGCGACGTCTTCGCCGGACCGGAGGCGGTCGACCCTGACTTCGTGGAGGTCCTGGTCCCCGGGCCTCTAGGTGACTGCCCCGCCTGGCAGTTCGGGCCGGACGAGAACCCGGAGGGCACGTGGGCGATCCACGTGCACGGCATCCGCACCAAGCGGATCCACGCGCTGCGCAGCGTGCCGGCGATGACCGCGCTCGGCTACACGTCCCTCGTCGTCTCCTTCCGCGGCGACGGCGACGGCCCCGCGGTGCCTCACAGCGCGTCCATGCTCGGTCAGCGCGAGTGGGCCGACGTCGCCGCGGCGATCGACTACGCAGCCGCCCACGGCGCGCGGAAGATCGTCCTCATCGGCTGGTCCCTCGGTGGCGGTGTGGCGCTGCTCGCAGCGGAGCGCACGAGCCGCCGGGATCTGCTCTCCGGCCTCGTGCTCGTCGGGCCGGCGCTGAACTGGAAGACGGCGATCGAGCAAGGCGCCGTCGAGATGGGATTGCCTCGTCAGGTCGCGATCCTCGGCCTCGTGGGCCTGCGCAGCAAGCTCGCGAGCCGTCTCGTCGGTCTTCCGGAGCCGGTGGACTTCGACGCGCTGGACTGGGTGCGCGAGCCGCGAGCCGCCGCGCTGGGCTGCCCGATCCTCCTGTTCCACTCGGCCGGCGACACGACCTTGCCGATGGATGTCTCCCAGCGGTTCGCGAAGCTGAATGCGCCGGCCGTGGAAGTGGTCGAGACCGCAGCGACCGCCCACAACACGGAGTACAACGTCGACCCGGAGGTCTTCGACTCGACCATCGCTCGGTGGATTTCCGAGCACCAGTAACGAAACCGCTAGCACTGACATAGTGTTAACGCCATGGAAGCCCTTCCTGGCGTATCGCGAGCGGACCGTGCACTCACCGACGATGGCCGCACCGCTGATCGACGGTGGTCGGCCGTTGTCCACTTCTTCCACCTGGGCAACAGCCACCCCGTCGACTGCGCGTGCCAGCGGTGCGTGGCGACTCGCGAGCCGTCCATGGCCGATGAGGAGCTGGACGCGCGAACAGGGCTGGTGCGGCACTACCCGGTAGTGGAAATCGAGCAAGCCGCCGATGACGCGATCCTGCGGGCGGTGGCCTTGGAGACGTACTGGTTCGGCCGAGACGTCATCGCCGCCGGCTACGGGCTTCGCGCCGCGGAACGGTTCGAGGACGTCGCGGTGACCTCTCCTGACGGGGATCAGTTCGGCGTCGAAGGATGGCTCGCGGGGGATGCCTTCGAGCTCCAGTTCGCGACAGGGCTACGGGCGGTCGCGGACGAAAGCAAACTTCTGGCCCACAGATGCGTGGCGCTTCTTGAGCGCATCCCAGCAGGAACAGGGAACGCCGCGTGCGTCAGATAGCCCGCGGCGGCTCCGCGAGGTCGATCTGGCCCTTCTGATATGCCCGACTGACCGCGTGCAGGCGGTCGATCGCGTCCCAGTCGACCTTGTACGTCACGGTCTTGCGGTGTCGAACACCCGGCGCGGGCCTTCCAACGATCGCGCCAGCCTCCTCCAGGAGGTTGAGGTGACCGAAGAGGGTCACCTTGTTACGGGCCTCGGGAACCGCCTCGAGAATCTCCGACACCGTGGCCCCGTGAAGGCGCGCCGTCTCCTGCGACAGGAAGTGCAGCACGCGATTGCCGATTTCACTGGTCGTGGCACGCATGTGCATCACCTCCCTGGACGGCGGAGGGATCGGAGACGACATGAGTTCCATTGTGGCGCACTGGCCGTTTCCCCTTCACGCACGGGAGCCCGGTCGGCTTGAACCAAGCACACTCATAAAGCTACCTAAGTTCACGTTACAGGAAACCAAAAAAACCTTATAGTGGTCCTAGCGCGCAACCGGGACGACCGGTTGCGGCACGAGCCGTAGGGGACACACATGAGGACGCCGAGTAAGGCAGCGCTGGTCGTAGCGTTCGCGCTCATCACCACCGGCTGCACCAGCTCGAGCACCGATGCCGCGTCACCCTCCACCGAGTCGGCAGCTCCGGAGACGCGCTCCGCTGAGGCATCGACCTCACCCGAGACGGCGCCGGCCGAGAGCACACCGCCGGCCGCCGCTGAACTCTCCGACGTGGAGCCGCAGCCGGAGCCGACTGTCGAGGGCGACACTGTGGCGATCGCGGTGGCAGCGACTACCGCCTTCTGCCGACCCGCCCTGGACTACGACACCTGGATCGCTGAGCTGTACCCGTTCCTGAGCCAGCAGGCCGCGGTGGCGTACGAGACCGTCGACCCTGCGAACGTGCCCTGCACGACCCTCACCGGCGCAGCGTCGGTCCGGGATGGGGACGGCGCCTTCACGATGCGGATCCTGGTTCCCACGGATGCGGGGGAGTACTCGGTGTACGTCCACCGCACCGTCGAGACAGGTCCTTGGGCTGTCGAGCAGATCACCCCCCTGGCATCGGAGTAGCCCGGTGGCGAAGGGGGGAATGGGCGTTCTCGCGGCGGTCCTGGCACCGCTTCTCGCGATCGCGCTGCTGCTGTGGCTGCTGTTCTTCGGCGCCGCTGAGGACGCGGCCGCAGCATGCCTGCCTGGCGGCGGACCGGTGAACGTGTCCGCGATCCCCGCGGACGCGAAGGTCGGCGCCTACGGTCACGACCAGCTCGTGAACGCCGCACTCATCGTCAACGCGGGAGCCGCGAAGGGCCTCGGCGCCGATGGGCAGACGCTCGGCGTGCAGACGGCGATCGGGGAGTCCTCCCTGGTGAACATCAACTACGGCGACGGAGCGATCAACCCGGACGGGTCGGTCGCTGACTCGATCGGCCTGTTCCAGCAGCAGTCGAGCTGGGGGACCGTCGAGCAGCGCATGGACCCGACCACCTCGGCCGGCTTCTTCTACGACCGCCTCGTGGCCGTCGAGGGCTGGCAGGCGATGGAGCCCTCCATCGCGATCAACAAGGTCCAGCGCAACGCCGACCCGAACCACTACACGAAGTACCGCGCCGACGCCGTGGCGATCATGACCTACCTCAACAGCCTCGGCAGCAGCACGACCGCTCCCACCACGTCGGCGGCGCCGGTGAGTGTCCCGTCGACGCCGATCGGCACTGCGCCCGCCTCACCTGCGCCGGTCGGTGGATGCGTCGCCGTGTCCGGCGATGCGCAGGCTCTCGCAGCGAACCTCGTCGCGGCGATGGACGCCGGCAACCTGACCCTTCTCGAGGACCGGTACGCACAGCAGATCCGCGACATGGCGGCAGGGACTCCGAAGGAGAACTGCGCGATCGACGTCCGCATTCTCCAGATCATCACGATCGCGCTGAACACGTTTGGGAAGGTCGGCGTCTCCGACCTCAACCGCCAGTGCACCGGGAGCCTGCTCGGCGCCGGCACGGGTTCCTCGCACTGGATGAACGGCGGCGGCAACGCCGTGGACTTCTACAGCTTCGCCGGCACCGCCACGACCGGCTGCGACCCCAACGCCCTCCAGCTCCTTGACGTCCTCGACCCCCAGGTGCCCCAGGGCTCTCGCGCCGGCCAGATTCAGTGCCGATCGACCACGTATCAGCACATCACCCAATTCGGTGACACCCCGAACCACCTGCACTTCGACGTCGCCTACGCCGACGGCCCCCTCACCACCGAATAACCGGACTCTTTCGACGTCGCGACCGCGGCGGCGATCACCCCGCACCACCCAACACAGAAAACGGAGCACACCATGTCTGCACTGCTCGCAGCTACGACCGACATCCTCACCACCGCGGGCGCGCTCGGCGCGGTTGTCCCGGACCCGGGTCCCGGCGGCATGCCCCCCGGGTTCGAGGCCTTCACCACCGTCATGGGCTGGGCCAAGTGGGTCGGCCTCGGCGTCGCCGTCGTCGGCCTGATCATCCTCGGCGTCACCATGACCGTCTCCGCCCGCCGCGGCGAAGGCGGAGAGATCGGCGGCTGGCTCGGCCGACTCCTCGTGGGTGTGATCGTCATCTCCGCCGCGTTCACGATCGTCGGCTTCCTGATGGGCGCGTAGCGTCCCCGGGAAACCGACACCACCAACAGAAAGGCAAGGGACGTCATGAACGACTCCGAACCGCGTAACCCATTCACCACGAAGGGCTTCATCGTCGGAGCCGCCATCGTCGGAGCACTCGCCGTCGCCGGCATCGTGCTCGGCGTGACGTCCCTGGACGCCGGGGGTGGCGGCACCACCGCCTCCACCCCCGGCGCCTCCACCCCCAGCTCGACGCTCTCAGCAGACGCCGCGAGCGTGTGCGGACTCCCCGGATACGACGAGACCGGGACTCTCACCGCCGCACCGACGACGGAATGGACCATCGTCGGCACGATGGCCGCTCCGAACTCGGACACGGCTGGACCGGGAGCTACTGATGACGACGGCGTGCGACGCTGCTACGCCCACACCGTCGACGGAGCACTCTTCGCAGTCGCGAACCTGTGGGCGATGGGCTCCAACGCACGCTTGTCCGATCCCGTCATCGAGAAGCTGACCGTTCCCGGCCCCGGACGGGATGCAGCACTGGCGAGGGACGTGGCGCAATCGAACACGGGCCTGAGCGCTCAGATCGCGGGCTTTAAGACGCTGTCCTACAACGGAGACAGCGCGACGATCGACATTGCCTTCCGGCTCAACGACGGGACCCTCGCGAGTATCGCGACGGACGTTGCCTGGTCGGACGGCGACTGGAAGATGCAGCTCACCGATGAGGGCCAGTCGGCCTACAACCCGGTGCGGCTCCAGAGCCTCGGCGGCTACGTGCCATGGGCAGGTGTTGCATGAGCATCCTCGCCACCACCACCGCTCCGCCCGAATCGGAATGCGGCCTCCTCGACTTCCCCTGCAAGCTCAACGAGGGCATCGGCGACATCGTGTCGGTCGCCGCGAACGATGCGTTGCAGCAGTTCGTCAACAACATCATGGAGGGCTACGGGAAGGCCCTCGCCTCCCTCGGCACCCTCTGGGTGCGCGTACCTTCGCCGGTCACGGTCGTGGACCAGGGCGGCGGAGTGAACGGTGGCGGGACTCCGCCGCAGCCGGAGGCGTTCGAGACGATTCTCGGCTACGTGACGTGGGTGTCCGCGGGCCTGGCCGTCATGTCCCTCATCATTGCCGGAGTGATGATGGCCTCCCGGCGCCGGCACGGCGACGGCGAGGCTCACATGGGCCGTATCGGCGTGATCATCATGGCCGTGCTGCTGCTGTCCTCGGCATCAGCGCTCGTGACCGGGTTCCTGCCTCTGGCGATGCACCTCAACGAGTCCTCGAGCGTCGTCGGCTGGGTGCAAGGTCAGTTGCAGTGGTACACCGGCGGTATCGCGATCCTCTCGATCCTCGTCGCCGCCGGCCGCATGGTCTGGACGCAGCGCGCGATGCCGTTGCGCGAGCTCGCGGGATCGGTCCTGACGCTGATCGCCGTGGCCGGTGCCGGCCTCGTCGTGATCCGCCTCGCGACGTCCGCGGGAGATGCGTTCTCCGTCTGGATCCTCGATAACTCGACCGACTGCAGCGTGACCAACGGGGAGTCGAACTGCTTCGGCACGACGGTCGGAGCGATGATCGGGATGACGATGGCGTCGCAGAACTCCATCGGCCTGATCGGCCTGTTCCTGCTGGGCATGCTGGCGGTGTTCATGACCTACGTGCAGATCGCCCTGATGGTGTTCCGCGGCGCGATGCTCGTCGTCCTCGCCGGGATCTTCCCGATTGCCGCCGCCGCGACGAACACGGAAATCGGGCGGCAGTGGTTCAAGAAGGCGATGGCCTGGACTCTCGCCTTCATCCTCTACAAGCCTGCCGCCGCGATCGTCTACGCGATCGCGTTCCGGATGACCGGCACCGACCTGTTCAAATCGGACGGCACCGGCCTCTTCCAGATCGTCACAGGTCTCGCGCTGATGCTCATCGCGCTCGTGGCTCTGCCCGCGCTGATGCGCTTCCTCGTCCCGGCCGTCTCCTCGGTCGGCGGCGGCGGTGCGGCAGGCCTACTGCTGGGCGCCGCGGCGCTCTCGGCCGCAGGTGACGTCGCGACGGGCGCGATCCGCGCCAGCAACAACGGAGGCGGCGGCGGCGGGAACGGCGGCGGCGGAGGGGGCAACACCTCGTCCACGGACGGACCGTCCGGCAGCACGTCGACGCCGGGCTCGCCCGCGTCGTCGCCGGCCGCTGACCCGTCCGGGTCGGCGTCGACGGCCGGCAGCGGCGCCGGTGCTGGTGCCGGAAGCGCGGCGACGAGCGGTGCGGGAGCTGCCGCGTCGAGCGGCGCCGGGGCCGGGGCAGCCGCGAGCGGCGCGTCGGCCGCGGCCGGACCGATCGGCGCCGGTATCGCCGTCGCAACGAAGGCCGCGGAGGGCGCGAAGCACGCCGCGCAGGCCGTGAAGGCCGGCACCGAAGAGGCGACCGGCAGCAACGAGAGCGGGAGCTAACCCATGTCCAGCACGGCAACCGATCCGATCAAGGCTCGCACCTACGGCAACTGGCGAAAGCCGCAGACCGCCGGCCTCGGCGGGCTCGGGCAGCTCGCCACCCTCGTGATGTTCGTGGGCATCGTCGCCTCGATCATCGCGTCCATGTTCTCCGGCCTCGGGCCGGCACTCATCGTCGCCGCCATCTTCGGCGGCATCCTCCTGACCGTCTCGGTCAAGGACAAGCACGGGCAGAGCGCCCTCGGAAGGATGGTGGTCCGCGTGAACTGGTGGCGTACCAAGAGCAAGGGAGCGAACGTCTACCGCTCCGGTCCGATCGGACGCGCGAAGTGGGGGACGTTCCAGCTTCCGGGCCTGGCAGCTCCTTCGCAGCTCACCGAGCATGAGGACTCCCACGGGCGCCGGTTCGCGCTGATCAGCACCCCCATGACGAAGCACTTCACCGTGGTCCTGGCGACGGAGCCGGACGGCGCCGCGCTGGTGGATCAGGAGCAGATCAACAACCAGGTCGCGGAGTACGGCATCTGGCTCGCCAACCTCGGAGACGAGCCCGGCATCGAGGCCGCCTCGGTCACGGTCGAGACGGCCCCCGACACGGGTACGCGCCTGCGCGGTGAGGTCGAGGGGTCGATGGACCCGGACGCGCCGCTGTTCGCGCGAGCGATGCTCCGAGAGGTCGTGGAGACGTACCCGGTCGGATCGGCCACGATCCACGCCTACATCGCGCTCACGTTCACGGCGACCGCGCGGATCAACGGGAAGCGCCGCAATGCCAAGGAGGTCGCCGCGGACCTCTCCGCCCGCATCCCTGGTTTGACGTCTTCTCTCGCGGCGACGGGTGCGGGCGCAGCGCGGCCCCTGAGCGCGCAGGAGCTCTGCGAGGTCATCCGCACCGCGTACGACCCCGACGCGGCGCTCCTGATCGATCAGGCGCGCGCAGAGGGCGAGACGGCGGACCTGTCCTGGACCGACGTCGGCCCCGCGGGCGCCGAAGCGCACTGGGACTCCTACCGTCACGACGGAGCGGTGTCGACGTCGTGGACGATGACGGCGCCGCCGCGCGGCGTGGTCCAGTCGAACATCCTCGCTCGCCTGCTCGCGCCGCACCGTGACATCGCCCGCAAGCGGGTCACGCTGCTCTACCGGCCTATCGATCCCGCTCGAGCGGCGGCGCTGGTGGAGGCGGACCTGAACGCGGCGCAGTTCAACTCCTCGGCGTCCACCAAGCCCACCGCCCGCTCCACGTTATCCACACGTTCTGCACAGGCGACGGCCGCGGAGGAAGCCTCCGGTGCCGGGCTGATGAACTTCGGCCTGATCGTCACCGCGACCACGCTGCAGCGTGGTCAGGAGCCCGAAGCGCGCGCCGCGATCGACTCCCTCACCTCGGCCGCCCGCCTGCGGATGCGGCCCGCGTTCGGCTCGCAAGACTCCGCCTTCGCCGCCGCACTCCCGCTCGGGCTGGTCCTGCCCCGGCACCTGCGCATCCCCAACGAAATGCGGGAAATCCTGTGACACACCCCGCCACCACCAGGACGGCACTGGACACACGTCCGGTGCCGTCCCGGGTTAACCCTCAGCCCTCACCCGTCTTTGTCGTCGTTCCGACCCTTCTCGGAGGCCCCCAGTGAGCAGCACCACCAAGTTCTTCTCCCGCCACCGCGACACCGAGCCCGTCGACGCGATCGCTGCCGTCGACGGCGACGAGCTGCCCACCGGCGCCGTCGACGTCGACCAGAGCGAGGAAGCCGGCGACGTCGACGCGCTCGACTCCGCCACGCCCACGGGCGCGGTCGGAGCCCCGACGACGGCGCAGGCCGCAGCGACGTCGACGGACGCTCGCGCCCGTTCACGCCGCGCGCAAAGAGCTGAGGAGGAGGCCGCCGCAGCTCGCGCCGCCAGCTCTCCTCTCGCCCGCGAGAAGCCCTCCAAGCGGTCGCGGAAGAAGCGAGCGATCCCGCACCAGGGCGGCAGACAGAACATTGAGAAAGAGTCGGCGCCGAAGCGACCGATGCGGCCGACGTCGACAGGATGGCTCGGCCGCGGCGGCGGACAGGCCGTCTCGATCCAGCCCGCCGATGAGTTCCGCGCGACCACCGTGCAGGTGTGCGGGCTGTACCCGTTCTCGGTCGGCACGGGCACGCCCATGATCGGCGTGCCGTTGGGGAAGAACCTCACCACCGGCGCCTCCGTGCTGTGCGACCCGATCAGCTGGTTCCAGCGGGCGCAGCTCATCTCCAACCCGTCGATGTTCGTCCTCGGCAAGCCGGGCCTGGGGAAGTCCTCGCTGACCCGCCGCATGGCGACCGGGCTCGCTGGATACGGCACCATTCCGCTGGTCCTCGGGGACTTGAAGCCCGACTACGTGGATCTGATCCGCGCGATGGAGGGACAGGTCATCACCCTCGGCCGTGACCGCGGCTACCTGAACATCCTCGACCCCGGCGAGGCGACCAGCGCGGCGAAGCGCCTCCGCGACGACGCCGACCAGGCGCTCGAGCAAGCCGCGGAGCTTGACGCTCGCGGCGGCGACTCCACGGAGCTGCACCTGCGTGCGGTGAAGGCGCAGCGCCTCGCCGCTCAGGTCCTCGCGGACGCTCACGGCCGCCGGCACACGATGATCGCCGCGCTCCTGACGATCCTCCGCTCTCAGCCGCCCACGGACCGGGAGGAGACGATCATCGACCGGGCGCTCAAATACCTTGACGAGCACCACGAGGGCATCCCCGTCCTCGCGGACCTGCTCGCCGTGATCCAGGCCGCGCCGGACGAGATTCGACAGGTCGCCCTCGACCGCAACGACCTCAAGCGGTACAAGGAAATCACCGAGAACCTCGAAGCTTCCCTCATCGGCCTCACCTCCGGTGGCCGGCTGGGAGAGATCTTCTCCCGACAGACCACCACCCCCATGCGTCGCGACCGACCCGTCGTCTATGACGTGTCCTCGATCGATGACTCCGAAGGCGACCTCCAAGCGGCGATCCTCCTCGCGTGCTGGTCCGCGGGGTTCGGGACGGTCAACGTCGCCGCGGCGCTGGCCGATGCGGGGATCGAGCCCCGCCGGCACTACTTCGTGATCCTGGATGAGCTGTGGCGGGCGCTGCGCGCGGGCAAGGGCATGGTCGATCGCGTCGACGCGCTCACCCGCCTGAACCGTGCCCGCGGTGTCGGCCTGGCGATGATCAGCCACACCATGTCCGACCTCCTCGCGCTTTCCAGCGAGGAGGACCGGATGAAGGCTCGCGGATTCGTGGAGCGCTCCGGCATGGTCATCTGCGGCGGCCTGCCCGGTGCGGAGATGCCCCTGCTCACGTCGGCGGTGCCGCTGTCCTCGAAGGAGCAGGAGATGCTCACGAGCTGGCAGGACCCGCCCGCCTGGGATGGCGTCTCCGGGAAGGAAGCGGACCCGCCCGGCCGTGGCCTGTTCCTGATCAAGGTGGGTGGCCGTCCCGGTATCCCCGTCCGCGTTCACCTGACCGGGGCGGAGAAGGACGTCAACGACACCAACAAGCTCTGGCACACCACGAGCCGCGCCGGACGCGCGAACGAGCCCCTGGCGACCGATCCGGTCATGGTGGAGATTCTGCCGTGAGCGTCCTCGTCGCCCTCGGCGCGAGCTGCGTCGCGCTCGGCTCGGCCGGCGCCGCGATCGTCAGCGTGATCGCCGCCCGCCGTCAGGGGGCGGCGGAGCGCGATCGGTTTCTGCTCACAGGCTGTTGGACCGGGGTCGCCCTCATGGCGGGCTTCGTCGCCTGGGACCAGTGGGACCGGGTGATCGCATGAGCTGCACGTCGACGGTCGTCTACGACGGATACCTCTGGGGCTGCTCGATGACGACGACGCTCCCGCACACCGACCACATGACGGACCTGCCGGTCGAGTACGCCGACAACGGCCAGGCCCTCCTCACCTGGGGCACCAGCCGGCAGGCGGCCAGCGACGACACGACGGCCCACTACAACGGGCCGATCTACGAGCGATGCGAGCCGCGCCGGTTCCTGTCGGCATCCGCTCCGCTGCTCGAGCGGGCGACGTCATGATCGCCGCCCGCACCGGAGGCGCGCTGCTTCGGGGTCCGCTCGGCCAGATCGGCGCGGTCGCCGGGCTGCTGGCGGTCGCGGTCCTCGTGGCCACGGCCGCCACCCTCGCGTTCACCGCGACGGTGCAGCACGCGATCCCCTCCCAGACCACTCTCACCAGCCCAGCACCGACCGAAGGAGCCGCACCATGAGCCTCACGAACAACCGCCGGAAAGAGCCCGGGAAGGCCAGTAACGGCTTCGGGGTCGCGTTCGCGGCCGGCGGCGTCCTGATCATCGCTCTGACCATCTACATCGCGGTCCGCGTCGGGTCCCAAGTCGACGGCGTGAATCCCGACATGGACACCGACCCGTCGAACTTCTTCTCCGTCGTCCTCGACGTGTTCCGCGGCCGACTCGTCTGGCCGGGCACCGCGACGCTCATCGTCGCCGGGATCGGCGCCGTGGTCGTGTTCTTCGGCACCCTGTTCCTGATCGCGAAGAACGGCGGGAAGAAGAACCGGACCCCGATCGACTGGACCGCCCGCCACACCGCGACCTCCGCGGAGATGAGCCACATGCGCGGCAAAGAGGCGAAGGAGAAGTCGGCCCGACTGGGCGTGACCGACTCGTTCGGCGTCCCTCTGGGTGACCTGCTCAGCGACGGTCGACCTATCCACGCCTCGTTCGAGGACATGGTGCTGCTGCTCGCCGGCCCCCGCGTCGGCAAGTCGACGTCGTTCGTCATCCCCGCGATCGTCAACGCTCCCGGGTCCGTGGTCACGACCTCGAACAAGCGCGATGTGCTCGACGCCACCCGCGACCTGCGCGCAGCTAGCGGCGACGTGTGGGTGTTCGACCCGCAGCGCGTCGCGGTCGAGCCGCCGTCGTGGTGGTGGAACCCCCTCTCCTACGTCACAGACGACACCAAGGCGGCGAAGCTCGCGCAGCACTTCGCATCCGGATCCAGCGAGGTCGGCGCGCGCGCGGATGCGCACTTCGAGCCCTCCGGTCGCGAGCTGCTGGCAGGCTTCCTGCTCGCCGCGGCCCTCGACGGCCGCCCGATCACGGACGTCTACGAGTGGACGACGAAACCTGGCGATGAGACGGCCGGAGACATCCTGGCCTCGAGCGATTTCCCGCTGATGGCCAAGAGCTTGCAGGGCGCGACGCGGTTGGAGCACCGGGAGCGCGGATCGGTGTACTCCACCGCCCGGCGCATGGCGTCGTGCTTGAAGGACTCCGGCACCCGCCAGTGGGTGAACCGCACGGGCGAGAACGACACGCGGCCGGAGTTCAATCCGGCTGCGTTCGTGCGCTCCACCGGCACGCTCTACAGCCTGTCCAAGGAGGGTGCCGGTAGCGCCGGCCCCCTCGTCCTCGCGCTCACGGCCGCGACGGTCGAGGCCGCGGAGGAGCTGGCAGCGGTGTCGCCCGGCGGCCGGATGCAGACCCCGATGCTCGGCGTTCTCGATGAGGCCGCGAACGTCTGCCGCTGGCGAGACCTCCCCGACCTCTACAGCCACTACGGCTCCCGGGGGATCCCGATCATGTCGGTGTTCCAGTCCTGGTCGCAGGGCGTGAGCGTGTTCGGGAAGGAGGGCATGGACAAGCTCTGGTCGGCCGCGAACGCGAAGATCTACGCCGGCGGAATCTCGGAGACGGGCTTCCTGCGGATGGTGTCGGAGCTGATCGGCACCTACGACCGCGAGACGACCTCCGCGAGCATGAACAAAGGCGTGCGCTCGACCACCAGCGCGTTGAAGCGCGAACTGATTCTCGACGTCGCGGAGCTCGCGAACCTCCCCACTCCCAAGAAGGGGCGCAAGATCGGGCGGGCGATCCTGATGTCCTCGGGCTCGCGTGCCGCGATCCTGCGCACGGTGCCGTGGTTCGACGGCCCCAAGCCGCTCGTGGCCGCGATCAACGCCTCCATCGCGAACCACCGACCGGGCGCAGCGCCGACACCGCCGCCGGCCCCGGAGCAGGGACACGGCTTCACGCCGGTGACGGACTCATGAGCGATGACTTCTACGGGGGTGTGGACGACGAGGCCGCGCCCACGTCAGCGGCCGACGAGGCGACGAGTGCCCCGGAGAGCGAAGAGCCCACGACGCATTTCGGGTCGGCGGATGAGTTCGTGCGCAAGCAGCTCATCGGCACCTACCGGCGCCGAGTCATGGCGCAGGGCTCCGGTGCCGGTCTGCGGTGGAAAGCGGCCTGGTGGGAGTCCAAGGAAGCGCAGCAGCGCATCGAGGCACTGTGGCGGGCGTGGGAGGCCGCACGCGCCGACCCGAAAGCCGGCATGAGTGCGTGGTGGATCAACCACTGCGACCCACACATGAGCGTCCTGCTCTCTGCGGACGGCCCATTCGCTGATTCGACGGACGAGAACCGGCTCGGTGAACCGCTGCCTTACACGGCACCGGTAGAAGGCACTTTCCCGTCCGATCTACAACCGCCGCTGTACACGCAGCGCCCATCCAGAGAAAACGCCTGAGAGGCGCTCTGAGGACGTAAGAAGGGGAGCACCGTCCGGTGCTCCCCTTCTTCGTTGTCGACGCTCCGGCTAGCGGCTCAGGTCCGCGCGATCGGCGCCCTGCCCCTGGCCACGACCGCGCCGCGTCTGAGGGACGGTGCTCATCGGAGCCTTCGACGTCACCGCGGCGCTGGGCGGGGTGGCGTGCGCGCTGTCGGCGCTCATCCGCGCCTCGATGACGTGCGGGGGGACTCCCTTGGCTTCCATCGCCTGAATGGTCGACTGTCGACGCTCGGCGCTGTCGTAAGCGATCTCTCCGGCCTCACGCGACGCTGACGCGCGCGGATCTGTCGCGGGCGGCGCCGACTCCGTGGACGGGCCTCCGGTGCCCTGTGCGGCCTCCTGGCGTTCTGCGGGGGCGTCGTCGCGGAAGAGCTGTGCCTGAGCGCGCGCGTCGGAGGCCAGTTCGCGCAGCTCGTCGGGAGTCGCGTTGGTAGTGCCGCCGGCGGCCGCGTCGCGGTCGTAGTCGCTCGCGCGCGCTTCGAGCTGTGCAGCCATCTCCGCGCGCCCGTTGTCGACGTCGGACGCGCCGGGGGTTTCTCGAGCGGCCTCCTGGTTGCGGGCGTCGTTCGCGCGGTCGAGGCGGTCGGCTTCCGCGATCAGTAGCTGTGCCTCCGTGACCTCAGCTCCCGCTCGAGCACGCTCGGGAGCTACCGTGTCCTTCCACTCCTCGACCAGCGCGGCTCGTGCAGCAGCGACGGCCGCGGGGTCCGCGGTGCGGAACTCTCCGTCGTTCCAGTCGATCGACGTCTGCACGCGGTAGTCCTGGAACCCGGCCGGGTCGGTGTCGCGCTTCCACTCCTCGGCCGCGGAGAGTTCGAGGGTGCCGGCGTCGCCCGCGAGCGCCGCGCGGTAGTCGGTGATCAGAGCGCGCTCCGCGTTCACGTCCGGCTCTGCGCGGCCGCGTATGTCCATGGTGAGGCGGTCGTCGTCGTGGCGGTGGTAGTGCTCCGGCGCGGAGTTGGTGGCCCATTCCTTCGCCCGGTCCAGCTCCGACTTCGCCTGACCGGCGGCGTCGCGCAACACGGCGGTGTCGACGCCGTAGCGCTCGAACACTTCGCGCTGAACGACGGCCGACGCGCGCTCCGCGATCGGGTCGTGGTTCTTCCACGCCTGCGCCGTCTCCGCGACCTTCGAGATGTCTTGGATGCTCGCCTTCTCCCACCAGTCGGGCCGGTCCACGACCTGCAACGTCGCGCGTGCAGCGCCGCGCTCGGCGTCGAAACGGGCCGACAGCTCGCGCGCCTGCGCGGCGGAGCGTGCCTGCGCGTCACGGGCCAGCTCCTCGCGCAGCCGGGCGAACTTCTCGCCCATCTGCATCGCGATGGTCAACGCGATCCGGACGTTCTGACCGACCTCCTGGCCTACCTCGTCGTCGTCACTCATGACTTCCTCCCCTTGCCTTGGTGAATCGTCTATCGGCCACGGTCGCCGCGGTCCTGGTCAGGTCCCTGCCGAGACTGTCGGGCGCGGTCCGCGAGCATCGCTTCCTCGCGCTCCCGGTCAGCCTTGGTGAGCTTCGTGGGTACGGGACTGCCCGACCCGAAGTTGGTCTGGGACAGCCGGCGAACGTCTTTGAGCTCCTCCGGGAGCGCCTGCCAGGCCCGCTCGTTCTCCGCGACCTTCTCGGCCTTCACGACGACCTGGTAGCCGTCGCGAACAGCGGACAACTGACCCCGCAACGTCTGCGACAGCTCGCGCATCCGTCGCGCATCACCGGCTGCCTTGTGAGCCGACGCGACCGCGTGCGTCAAGCGCGCGAACTGGTTCAGCAGCAGCAGCTCCGCGGCTGCATTCTTCTTATTCCCCGCCGCGGCCATGATCAATGCGGAGTACGCCGCCGTCGAGGGCATCATCGCGGGCCGCGGCCGCGTCTCGTGCGCCCGCAGGTGCGCCGAGCGGGCGAGCGATCGCGCAGCGTCCGCGAGCGGTCCCGGGGTGGGCTCCATGCGCCGGGACCACGCCGCGTAGGCGCCGGCCGTCTCGCGCGCGACGTGCGCCCACGTGGCCTTGTCGGAGGGGTCCACGGACCTGATGTAGTCGTGCAGTCGGTCCATGTCCGCCGCGTACGCCTCGAACAGCTCGGGGGCCGGCTCCGCCGTCTCCCGGCCAGGGTTGACCGGCGTGTACTGCCAGGGATTCTTCGCTGTAGCGCGCCATTCGGATGCCGCATCCGACGCGGACTCCGGCTGGTCCGGCCAGCCCTTCCGCAGCTCCGGCAAGGTCAGGTCGCGCGCGAGCCGGCCGCCGCCGTGCCAGATCGCCTTCTCACCGTTCGTCGGCCGCAGCGCGACCGAGTAGCCGGCGATCACGTCATCACGGCCCGTCGCGAAACGAGGCCGCACCAGCACCCCGCCCTGGCGCAGACGGCGAACGAACTCGCTCTCATCCTGCGACGCGGATGAGGCAGCGCGCACCGCGCGCTCGAGGCGCTGCATGTCCGGCTCGACGTGCCCGCGACGTGCAGCGGACTCACGCGCTCCCGGCCGCACACCGCGCTCCGGGAACTCGCGCTCCGGCGCCTGGTAGACCTGCAACCCGTACTCGCGCTCCAGCTCACGGCTGATCGTCTGCGACCGCTCGTAGTCCTTGTGCACCGACGCTTTCGTGCCGTCCTCGCGCACCAGCGACACGGCGATGTGCACGTGGTCGTTGCCGTTCTTCGACAGGCCATGACGCACCGCGACCCACCGGCAATCGGCCTTGCCGATGTCCTCGCCAGCGAAACCCATCCGCTGCACGAAGTCGGTCGAGATTCGGCCCCACTGCTCGTCTGTGAGCTGGCCCTCCTCCGCCGCCAGCGACAGCGAGCAATGCCACACATCAGCCGCCACGCGATCCTTCACGATCGCGCCGGCCGAGTCCCGAACCGCCTCGCCGTTCTCGTCGGTGCGCACCTTGTTGCGCGTCACCTCGACGCCGAACAGCTCCCGCGGTCGGTCCAGATCAGCAGCGATTGCCGCAGCCGCAGCGCCGTCCAAAACCTCATGCCCGTACTCAGCCATGATCGCGGAATCCCCCGCGATCAGGTGCTGCTCCTCGTGCTCGTTCGTCTTACCGGGACCGACGAGGTAGCCCATCAGTCCACGCATGCGCGTGCCGCGCGTGATGTTCGTTCTCACCGTCCACCGAGCCGGTCTGCCGTCGCCTCGATCAGGCGTCGCACCCGTCGGTACTCCTCCGCAGCCTCAACAGCCTCGGCCGGGAACTGGCCCGTGCTGTTCGCGAACCGCGCGAGCTGGTTCATGTTGTCCGACGTCTTCTGCAACAGCTTCGACGCCCGGAACAGCTCAGCAACCACCAACCGCCACTCCGTGTCCGTGCGCACCTGGGCGTTCATCGCGGACTCGAACAGCAGTCGCGGCACCGTCACTTCCAGCACCTCGGCACGGGCGCGAAGGTGCGCATCCTCCTCGGGCGTGACCGATACCTCGTACCGCTTCGACCGCGCAGCGACACCCGGCACGTTCGCACGACGGCGCCGGCCGAACAACCGACCCTCTCGTGACGACTCCGACACGACCCTCACCGTCCTTCCGGCCCAGCGCAGCGAACCCGCCCCCAGGCGGGGACCATACGACCAGTATGCGCCGACCCGGCCGCGCAGCGGAAGGGGCGCAAGCGGTTTACCACGGGTAAACCTATAGCTTGCTCCTCCGATTGGAATCGAAAGCGCCTGCCGCCGAAGGTGGCTGGTGCCCGATCCGCGCAGCTGGATCGAGAGTGGTGGTCGTAGCGCGACTCGATTAACCTGGCGGCATGGCAGACAAGAGAATCGACCCCGAAGCCGCAGCCGCCTCCGCACGCGAACTGCTCGAGCGATCCGTCGAAGAACGGGTCGCGGCAGTGCGGGTCCTCGTCGCGGCGACCAACGACGTCGACACCGCGGACCAGGCAGCGAAGGACGCACGCGACGCCCACAGCAAAGCGTGGGACGCGGCGCTCGCCTCCGGATGGAGCGACAAGGAACTGCGCGCCACCGGAGCCCGCGCTCCGGGCACCATCGGCGCAGCTCCTCGCGCTCGACGGTCCACCCGACGTGCGACGGAGGAGACACCGGCTCCTGCACCGGAGCACAACGGATGACGCACGACGAGACGCGCTCGCCTGTAGCGCATCCGTCGCGTCCGGCCGTCCATCCGCCGCTGCACTCTGGCCTCCAGAGCAAGACCGTCAAGAGCGCTCCGCGTCCCCTCCGGGGATGACCCTCCGGGTCACACTTGACGGCCTCGCCCCTCCGTCCGGCGCTCTGCTTATCGGATGGATGGCCTCAGAGAATGGACACCAGCAGCAGTGCAACCGACACGACGGGACACAGCATGACGAGCGCACATCCGGACGACGAGCTGCGCGCGTGGGCGGCGGGTGACAACGGCCGCGAGGCCGCGACCGAACTGCTCATCCGGACCGGCCTCGCGAACGCTGACGAGCCGTGGATTCTGCACGACTCCGGGTGGGGTGTCTACGCCATCGACTACGACCGCGCCCTCCACGGACGTACCGGCCTCACCAGCGCCGACCTCGCGATACTCACCCTCGCCGCCGCCCTCGCAGAAGGCACCCACATCTCCATCCGCCACGTCACCCAACAGCTCGACTACGAGCACGCGCGACACGCTCTCACTGCGATCGCGCACGCCGCCGGCTACCACCAGCCCACCCGCACGATCGACAACACGGGACCCATGCCCCGCATCGCCCAGCGTCCGCCGCTGATCGCCTGGGACGACGAACCGGACTGACCCGCAGACGTCGACCTGGGGGGGTCTGTACCGCCGCCGACCTCGCGAGTACCGCGACGGTGCGTGACGTCCCCCTCGTTGCGACGGAGGCCCCCGCTGAGCGTTCACGCTCAGCGGGGGCCTCTTCGTTTACGACGCCGCCTCGTCGCGCGTCTCGGTGAGCGACAGGGCGAGCGATCCGTCGCCCTTCGCCTTCGCTCGGTCGAGCGCGCGGTAGACGGTCGCGCGACCGACGCCGTACTGCTCGGCCAGCTCCGCGACCGTGTGCTCACCGGTGCGGTACTCGGCCACCATGAGCTGCTCGAACTTGGCCGACAGCTTCGGCTTGCGGCCCTTCAACCGGCCCTTGGCCTTCGCGACCGCCATGCCCTCGCGCGTGCGCGACCGGATCATCTCGGCCTCGAACTCCGCGACCATCGCGAGCATGTTGAACAGCAGCCGGCCCACTGGATCGGTCGGGTCGTGCACCGCTCCCCCGATGCTCAGACTGACGCCTCGCGTCGTCAGCTCCGCCACCAGGTCGCGCGCATCCGGCAGCGATCGCGCGAGCCGGTCGAGCTTGGTGACCAGCAGCGTCGAGCCCTCGTCGCACGCTGCCATCGCCTCGCGCAGCGCCGGCCGATCCCGGTTCGAGCCCGAACGGCCGGCGTCGACGTGGATGCGATCCAGCGGAGCCCCGGCGGCGTGCAGCGCATCGCGCTGCGCCGTCGCGTCCTGCTTGTCCGTCGACACCCTCACCTACCCAGCCAGCCTCGCCGTGCCGTCAGCGTCTCGGCGGCCACCCCGTCACCGGAATTCATTCCGGACAGGGCTATCGAGGCATCGAGCGAGCAAGCACTCTCGGCCTGTTCTCGGTTTCAGACATCACCCGCTCGCCCCACCAGGCTGACTGGAACTGATTCGGGGGCCACGCATTCAGCCGCGAATGCTGTTGTGCGGTGTTCATCCGTCCTTCACCGCTCGGCACGTGACAGCCGTTCTACGCTGACACTGCGCAGCCGTTGAGGAAGCGCAGACCTGGGGGGGACACCATGCTGAAGAACCGAATGACGGCTCTGCTCGCCGCCGCAACGATGACGGTCGCGCTGGGCGCCGCCACGGCCCCAGCAGCCACAGCGGCAGAGAGCAGCACGAGCTACGTCGTCACGACGGCTGCGATGCCGCAGAACGTGATTGATTCGGCTGTCGCGGGCGGCGGGATGACCACCATGGCGAGCCCGGTCGGATCGACCTGGAACGATCACCGCGGCCGCAAGGTCGTGCTTCGGATCGACGCGCAGAACAAGCTGTGGACGAAGCACAACGTGAATCGCAACGTCCCGCGTGTCGCCACCCAGTACCCGGACAGCTCGCGCGCCGAGGCCGGCACCTCTTGGGAGTACTTCACGACCTTCCAGCAGCGCAACGGCACGACCATTACCCGCACGCAGCAGGTGCGCACGGTCGTTGACTTCCGCAACGTCGACGGCAACCCGCAGGGAGTCATTACCTCCTACTGCGTCGGTATCACCCGCTGCCCCGACTGGATCAACCAGGTTGTCGGCTAACCCGCCTCTTCCGCGCGGCGCTACGTTCCGCGGCAATCTCCTCGCGGAACTTACGCGGCTCGAGGACTCCCAGACGCCCGGTCACTTCCTCGTTGACGGCATCGTCTTCACCGACACTGCGACACGCCTCACCCTCACCACCGGCGACACCATCGAGGTTTCAGCGTTCGTGACCGCTGAGCAGCTGCATGACACGCTTCGCCCGCACCTCGACGTGCAACCCGTGTCCGAGGCGAGTTGGGCACGCTATCCGAGTGCCTCCGTCTGGGCGAACTGGCTGATCCTGCACTACGACCTGGCCCTCCTCGAACGGAACATGGCCGAGGAAGTCCCGAACCTCCACTACAGGAGCATCATCCGCGACGGCGAGAGCGCGACGATCACCGTTGAAGTGGGATCGCATCGTCACCAGCAGATGGTTCCTCTCACCACTCAGCCGCTCGGCATCCCTATCGAGCTCGCACAACAGACACGCGACTCCATCGCCGATACGGACGTGCTTCCGTAGAGCTAGCCCAACTCATCACCCGCAAACGACAAGGGGTGGGCACTCGACGGAGCGCCCACCCCACCCCTCACGACGTCTCTACGGAGCGAGGATGTAGGACATGCCGACGACGTCCTGGACGGTGCGGGTGTTGTAGACGCCGGGTCCGGCGGCGCCGTTCATCTCGGTGATGTTGATGTAGAGGCCGTCTGCGCGCTGCTCGACGGAATCGACCCAGGCGACGTGACCGTAGGTGGGGTCCGCGCCCTGCACGCCGGGCTCGAACACGACGATGCTGCGAGCCTGAGCATCGAGGACCGTGGTCCAGCCGTTCGCGGCCGCGCTGGTGTCCCAGTCGAGGGCGTTGCCGTAGATTGCGGGACGCAGCCCCGTCGCCTCGAAGAACTTCTCCTTCGCGCCCCATGTGCACTGACCGGCAGCGCCGCTGTTCGCGCCCTCGGTGACGCCAGTGGCGCGGCCGGAGTCCGCGACGGCCGTGGTCGTCCGGGCGGTGGTGTCCGCGAAGGCCGGCGCGGCGCCTACGACCGGTACCGCGACGGTGAGTGATGCTGCGAGCAGGCCCGCAGCGAGTCGGGGCCGGCGGAAGCCGTGTCCCGAGTGGTTCTGACGGTTGGCCGAGCTGGTGTCGAATTCGTTGCTCGTGCTGGTGCGCATGATGTACTCCTTCGTCTCTTCTTGCTTCCCTTGAACACCCTCCACGCTGCCACTCATACGGCTCTCACTCCTGAATTAGAGGAAGCAGCCACGCAGCGCCCACCTGGCATCCAGGCATCGAGCACTATTCGCCCAGTGAACGTGCACTTTTGACGCCGTCGCACTTGTCGCGCACACTGCATCGGTCTGAGCGGAACCACGCTCGGTACAGCCGGCCTCCCTCTGCTCATAAAATTCACAGGATAAATATTGCCCCGCTATGGCGCGGATGGAGCGCTTTCACAAGCAGCGAGGACGACGTCCGGCTTGCGGGCTCCTAGAAGTCCAGTTGGACTGAGTGCAGAAACGCGCACCACGCTAGGACCCGCACCATCACATCATCGCCGGGACAACCCGGCCATCTGGGGGGAATTCATGAAGCACACGCGCCACTTCGCTACCGCCGCCATCATCACGCTCGGAGCAGCACTCCTCGCGCCCGCAGCGCACGCCGAACCCACTGCAGTCTCGCTGACAGTGTCGCCCGACGCGCCGACGACTATCGACATCTCGAACTACTACGTCGATCCCGCCGCCGACCTCTCCGGCACCCTCATCGCCGTCGATGAGAACGGCACCGAGTACACCGCCACGATCTCCGGGGACACCGCGACTATCGCCCCGGAGTCCACCACCGAAGCGCGCGCCGCCCTCGCCGCGGGATGCAGCCGCACCAACTTCATCTTCCCACTGGGCGCCGGTGTTCAAGAGTCGGTAGACGGCTGCAGCCTCATCGGCGTCAACTCCTCTGCCACCCACACGTACCAGTGGGACGTCGATGCCGCTTCGGACGGACAAGCCGCCGTCGAAGGCCGCGGCTACAAGCCCGTGGGTCAGCCCGGTGATTTCACCTACCAGCCCTACTGGAGCGGCCTGGGACGCGGGGGCGGCGGTAGCGGTACCGTAACCATCGGAGAAGTCATCACCGTCTCGAAGATCCGCGGCAGCGCCATCGGTATCACCGGCGTCGCAGGATCGTTCTACTGACCCTCGGGCAGCCACCACTAGCAGCACTCTCGAAGGAGAAGGCCATGGGCACCAGCTACAGCCGAAAACTGCTCATCATAGGAATCGTGATCGGCGCCGTCAGCGCCCTCTTCGCCCTGTTCAGCCCCGCGGTCCTCATTGACCTAGGTGCCACCGTCGAGCAGAACTACCTGTACACGATCGCAGGAGCCATCTCCCGGATCCTGGTGTTCTTCGGGTTGCCCTTCTCGGCCGGACTGATCTGCCTCTCCCTCCTGCTTTCCAAAAGCGCGACCAGTGAGCTCGCGCAGCGAATGCGGGAGCACGACGGCACCGCTCAGCAAGAGAACCTCCGCCAGTAACGGCTGAGCATGGGACTCAAGTAGGGGTTGGTCACGATGACATCGTGACCAACCCCTACTTGTTGGCATTCACTGATCGCAGCCGCCCTCGGGGCGGCGGGCTCGCCAGGACGTGCTCACACACCTAGCTCCATCAGCAACGGCTGGCCGGCATCTGCACCGTGCGAACCGTCTGCAACCCGTTCAGTGACGCCCAGCTGAGGTACACCCCAAAGCAACACCAGCGAGACCAAGCGACGCGCGTAGCAGTAGGGTCGCTTCTCCCCCTTTCGCTACACATCTGTGTCAAGGTCTAGGAGTGACGCAACGAACGCAGACCGTCGGCTACGTCCGAGTCAGCACGACCGACCAGAACCTCGATCGGCAAATCGAGGCGATCGGCGCCGTCGACCGGATCTTCGAAGAAAAGGTCTCCGGCGCCACCCGTACCGACCGCCCCGCCCTCGCGGACTGCATCCGCTACGTCCGAGATGGCGACCTCGTCCGAGTCGCGTCGATGGATCGCCTCGCGCGCTCGCTGCGAGATCTCCGCGACGTCGTCGACGAGATCGTCGCGAAGGGCGCCTCCGTCGAGTTCATCAAGGAACAACAGACCTACGGACCCGGCGGCGACGACGCACTTGGACAGCTCATGCTGCACCTGCTCGGCGCGTTCGCCGAGTTCGAGCGCTCCCTCATCCGAGAGCGGCAAGCCGAAGGCATCCGCATCGCGAAAGCCGCGGGGAAGTACACGGGCCGGCAACGCCGGCTCGACGCCGACCAAATCGCTGCAGCTCGAGCGGACATCACCGCCGGCATCCCGAAAGCAGCAGTGGCACGCAAGCTCGGCGTCGACCGCACCACCCTCTACCGAGCGCTGGCACTCCCCCAACCCGACGAACTCGCCACGACCGAAATCTAGAGCGACGTCAGAACGACTGCTTGTCGAACCCCTCCGGAGCCGTGTGCATCGGATCTGCCCACTGCAGGCCGGCGGCGACCGCGCGAGCCAAGCTCTCAAGGCCGGTACCGAAGTAGCAGTACCCGTGAGTCGTCTCGACCTGCTGGTGCGGCGGCATCACCACGAGCCGCCAGTTGAACAGCATCTTCCACACCTCGACCGTGAAGGTCTCCGTCTCCTGCAGCCGAAAGCCGTTCTCCGTCCGCACGATCCGCTCCCCCGCGAAGTCGGCCTCGGAACGCATCTGCTGCTCGAGGTCATCCAGCGCCTCGGCCCGGGTGCGCAGCATCGCCTTCTGATCCACCACTCCAGTGTCCCGATAGCCGCCCCGTCACCGGGCATTTCATCGGGCGGGTCCAACGGGACACTGCCGCCCGCGCCCGCGCGCGACGCATCCCGCTCGCCGAAGTGACGCGGTGGACGACCCTCTTTCGGGACGGCCGGAATGCCGGTCCTCCCACTGCTACACACGGGGGCCAGGACACTGCTGACCAGAAGATTCCTCGGCGGCGAGAGTTCCACCGTGGTCGATATGCTCGCGGCAGCCGGTCATCGGCTTCCCGTGAGGAGAGAGCCGTGCGTCCTGCCAGAGTGCTTGTCATAGCCCTGAGCGCTGTGTGCGTTGCGGGAGCCAGCGCAGCGGTGATCGCCGGCCTCGCGTCCTCGTCGTCGCAAAACGAGGCGATCTCGACGGCACTAATCGCAGACCTCGAGCACCGGAACGCTCAGAGCCTGGTCGAGGGATCGCCGCAGCTCACCGGCCTCGGCGTCCCGGAGTCGACCTCGACGCCGAAACGACTCGCTGCGGTCATGGAGGACGACGCCCGACTGCGCGCTCAGCGGGACCACTACCTCGAGCTCGGGGAATCCTTCACCGCGTTCGAGACCCAGGTGGCGCTGAACTCGGTGCAGATCACGGGCGACTCGGCCACGGTGACGTTCACCGAGAGCACCACCCTTCAGCGGAGTCCGTACGAGACCGGCGAAGCGGCTCCGGAGTACGCCTACTCCTTCCCCCAGGAGGCGACGCTACGGCTGCACGCGGGCACCTGGTCAGTCGACACCCTCACCCACGAGACGGCGCACACACCAGCAGATTTCCCGGAAACCGTCGCACCGGACGTCTCCCCCGCCAGCTGACGGCGCGTCCCCTTGACTCGGATCGATCCGACCGCTCTCCCTTGCAGCAGACCCGGTGAACGATCCCCATACGGGACGCCGATCGCTTGATCGCAACCCGAGACCTGATACCTGACACCCGGGGCCCGAGGCGCGAGGCGCGAGGCGCGAGGCGCATCATCGCGCGACGGGCCTCGAGTGGAAATCCATGCCGCCCGGGTCGAAACTATTGAGCCTTCGCGATCAGGCGTCAGCCCCCACGGCGCCCTACGGTCAGATCAGTGATCGTCGGGTTGGAATCGCGACGCGGAGCATCAGCACCCCACTGACCGCGAGGAAGCTGGCGCCGATGAGCCCGAATCCTGGCGGCTCGTCGGCCGAGCTGTATCCACCGTTGATCATCGGCGTGAAGACCATGTCGAAGAGCAGACTCGACGCCAGCACCGCGACGAGCGCAAGACCGGCCGTGACGATGCGCCGCTCCGCGGCAATGCTTCCGACGACGACAACGAGAGCGGCCAGGACCTCCGCGATCCAGACCCAGAACGGTAAGAAGAATGCGGGTGCCGGCGCCTCGTACTGCAGATAGTTGCACGCAGCGCTCTCGTATCCGTCAGACCAGCAGGGGCCCCAGAAGGTGGCAGCACCGATCCCCTGCACCGCCGCGTGAATCAACAACAGGACCCCCGCCGCCGCCGCGAGAACGCTCAGGAGGATCGACGCGCCCTTCCGACTCAACCGAGGGGCGGTCTTCGTGATCGACATGGCGCCGAGACTAGAAGCGCCCGGTGAACAACCGGGGACAGGACCGACGTTGCTTCCGCGCTGGCGCGACCGGTGAACGATCGGTCTCCGGGACAGATCCGACCCGGATGGACCAGTGCGCTCCTGCCGTTCACTCGCTGGTCCGAGAGTGATGGTGTGCAGACACTGTCGCTCAATGCTTCCGCCGTGATCGCGGGCGTAATCACTCTCCTCGCCCTCGTCGCGGGCGTCTTCCTCGACGGATTCACGTTTGCGTGCAACGAGTCCCTTCCTCCTCAGTGCACGGGGTTCCACGTCGCGTGGCCGGCTCTGTGCTCTGTCGCCCTCGCGACCCTCGTTCTCCTGGTCGTAGCGATGCGCGTCAGCACGCGCTCCCACGCTCGATGGAGGTCGCTGCTGCTCGCCTTGGGGGTCGTCGGCGCCGTCACCAGCTGGGTTCTGGCTCTGCGTACCGCCGTGATCGTCGGTTGAGCAGCCCACGGCACGGTCGAACGACCGCTTGTTCCGTATGGAGATCGTTCATCGGGGCGAGGGGGCGGTGGCCTTCGCTTCGACCGTGTGGATCTAGCTCAGGTTCACCTTCGAGTTCTATGTTGAGCCCATGAAGCGACTCGCGACGTCAGGCCAGTTGGTTGGATGGACAATCGCCTTGCTCGGGGCTGCTGGTGCCGCCGCGTTCCTGGTGCACTGGAGCTCGTGCCTCGGTGGCCTGAACGAGGGTTGCTACAGCGCCACACAGTCAGACTTCACGTGGATCGCCACAACGATCGTCTGGGCCGTCGCCTTCCCGCTCGTGATATTCGGCGCCTTCGTACTCTCGCCAGGACGACCCGTCACGCTGATTGGTGTTGGGCTCCTCATGGTCATCAACCCCCTCACCGACCCTGGAGCGTTCTTTCTCCCGTGGGATGTCGCGGACACCTTGCCCTTTACCGGCGTCGCCACGTCGCTAGCTGCTGTGACTGCAGGTGTCCTCCTGGCCGGATCTTCCTACCGAGCCCGTCGGCCCGATCACAGCCGAGTCGGGAAGCCAGCGCCCGCTGACGTCGCCTACTGACCTTAGATCGGACTTGGGTCGTCCCGTTAGGGGATCCCCAAACGGGACGAGGCGAATGCGGCTGACGCGGCCGAGTGTCAGCTCGATTGCCCTGGTTCACTCGCTCAGCGTCTCGCGGTCCTCGTCATTCATCGGCACGAGAGGTTGCAGCTCGTACCCTCCGGGAACAGTCAGACGGTCCCGCTCGGCGGCAGATAGCAGCGGGTCGATCGTCAGCAGGTTGCTGCCCCCGTCCGCGATTCGGTCTGGGATGACGTAGCCCTCAGCGACATGCCCAGGGCCTTGTACGCGAACAGCGAGCGCGGTCGTTGCGAAGTCCTCCGGCGTCGTGCAGGACGTCCCAGATATGTCTCCGGGTAGCTCAACGATCATGCAGAGCTCGGTCGAGTTGCTGAGCCCGAGGAGGTAGGTGGTGCCGCCTTCGGTCGTGAGCTGGCGGAACGAGTCGACGTCGAGCCCGCCAGTGCCGACGCTCCCCACGTCGAGGTACTTCGGCATCGTCACCGGTACATCGGCCGGCTGTTCGAGGAGGGCGACGTCGTAGTCACCGATCGATCGGGGACTGGCTTCGGGTGACGCGACCACGCCAGGGCTCGGAGCGGCGATGCCGACGACGAAGACCGCGCCCACGGCGATGACCAACAGTGCGAGGCCAAGCAACCAACCAAGTCGGGTCCGCGACGTGTGTGCCGGGGTCTGCGGGTCCGTCAGCAGACTCGGCTCTGGACTACTCATGGCTCACTGTAGGCCGACGCTCGAACCAGCCCTTCAGAGCTACCGGTGGACGATCGCCAAACGGGACGTGCCTCCGGTCGTGATCGGTGTAACGCTGCGAGGACCTGCGGACACTAGTAGGTGTGGGGATGATCAGAACGGACGAAGCCGCCGCCTGGGCGCGAGCGTCCTCCGGCGACGGTGAGGCGTTCGCGTCGATCTTCGATGAGCACCGCGCTCGAGTGTTCCGGCACGCGTATCGACTCCTCGTCGACGCGACCGACGCGGAGGACGCGGTAGCGGTCGCGTTCCTCGAGCTGTGGCGGCGGCGCCGCAGCGTCGAGGTCATCAACGGGTCCGTCCTCCCCTGGCTGCTCGTGACCGTCACCAACACGGCCCGCAACCTCAGCCGAGGGCGCAACCGATACCGCGCCCTCCTGACCTCTCTCCCCCACGGCGACCATCAGCCCTCCGCGGAAGACGCCGCGCTGCGCGACGTGATCGATGACCGGCAGCTTGCTAAAGCGCTCGGACGCCTCTCGCCGGCGGACCTGCGCCTCGTGACGCTCGTGATGATCGAGGGCTACAGCCCCACCGACGCCGCGCCCCTCCTCGGGCTCAGCGCCGGCGCCACCCGGACCAGGCTGCATCGCGTCCGCGCGGCGCTGCGCGACCAGCTCGGCCACCCGACCCTCAGCCTCTACGTCCAGTCGACGCTAGGAGATCCGTCATGAACGCCCCGCAGATGAGCGACGAGTTCACCACCGCCTTCCGGCGCGCGCTGATCGAGCACGTCGAGACCCCCTCCCGCTCCCGCCGGCACCGGTGGCTGCTGGGCGGCGGAATCGGCGCGGTCGCATTGTTCGCCGGTACCGCCACAGCCGCCGCCACCGGCCTGCTCCCTCTCCCCGGCGCCGCGGTCGTCACGCCGGTCAGCGCGTCCGCCGCCGGCACCTACACCGGCACCGCGACCCTCCAGCTCGGACCCGCACCTGACGGCGCGACAGGGCTGACCGTCTCGCTGCACTGCCTCACCCCGGGCACCTTCACGCTCACCGGAGGATCGAGTCTCACCTGCTCCGCGAACGACTTCCTCCGACCAGAGGAGGTGCCGGGCTTCGACTCCTTCTTCACTCCCCTCACCGACGCCCCCGATGGAGAGTTCACCGTCACCGCTTCGGCGGGAAGTGAATGGCGGGCGATCGTCGCCTACGCCACGTCCGAGACGACCGCGTGGGCGGAGAACGCCGCCGGCCAGAGCTACGGCGTCATCAATGAGAACGGCAATCCAGACCTCATCGCCGTCACCGCAAGCAACGGCACGCAGGGCTACGTGCATCGCCATGACCTCGAAGACGCCGACGGCACCACCGCTCAACGCTCCTTCACCACGCCCGAGGACGCCCTCGAATGGCAGGAACAGAACGCAGGCATCATCCACACCATCCCCGTCTACGACTCGGACGGAACCACCCTCGTAGGCGAGTTCGACGTCGGATGATCGCATCCGCGGAGGCATCTCGGACGGTGCTCTTGAGAGACGTCCTCACCGGCGCCGATGGCGACAGTGACGCACTTAGACTCCTGCCATGACCGCTCCGGCATCCGTGGAAGAGTTTCGGCGCCGGCGCCGACCGGCGCGTCGTCGCCTTTCCTTCTTCGGTGTCCTGGGCGAGCTGCTGATGACCGCAGGGGTCCTCGTTCTGCTGTTCCTCGCATGGCAGCTGTGGTGGAACGACGCCGTGATCGCAGGCAGGCAGACCGATCAAGCGGCCGAGCTGCGCCAGAGCTGGGGCGAGGACGCGCCGCCCACCGAGGCGCCATCCGAGCCGAGCGCCGAGCCGGCCGTGCCTGGCGACCCGGTGATCGCGCCGGTCGCAGCTCTGGACACGACGTTCGGCAACCTCTACATTCCACGGTACGGCGAGGGGTGGGTGCGCACGATCGCTGAGGGCGTCGACGCGGAGAACGTGCTCGACGTGGGCAGCATCGGCCACTACCCGGGAACGCAGATG
>NZ_PSVD01000002.1:0-347690 GCF_002932035.1 Rathayibacter sp. AY1F6
TCCTCCGACTCCCCTCCTCCCAGCACCCCGGCGTAGGCTGTACGGCGTCTGGATGTCAGGGAACCGCTTCCTGAGCGCCGTGAAGGAGGACCAGTGGGGTCGAGAGAGGCCGTCGCCGCCTGGGAGTCGCTCTTCCGCGCCCAGGTCCAGGTGATGCGCACCCTGAGCACCGAGTTCCCCTCGCGGGAGATCTCGATGAACGAGTACGACGTGCTCTTCAACCTCACCCGGCAGCCCGGTCGGCGCGCGCGGCTGCGCGACCTGAACCGGCACGTCCTCCTGACGCAGCCCAGCGTCAGCAGGCTGATCGACCGGCTCGCCGCCCGCGGCTGCGTCGAGAAGAGTGAGGATCCGGCGGACGCCCGCGGCACGATCATCGCGATCACCGACGAGGGCTACGCGCTCTTCCGCCGCGTCGCGCTCACCCACATGAGGACCATCTCGGAGCAGGTCGGCGGCGTCCTCGACGAGGACGAGCTGAAGCAGCTGACCGCGCTCTGCGACAAGCTCCGCGACGGCATCGCCTCCTCCTGATCCGTCCCCGCTAGCACGGGCCGCAGCGACCGGCCAGGTCTTCGCCGCTGCGCGGGACTCGCGGATCATGGGGGTCACCATGAGTGACACCTCCCCCACCCTCGTCTGGCTCCGCGACGATCTGCGCCTGGCCGACAACCCCGCTCTGCGCGCCGCGATCGACCGTGGCGGCCCCGTCGCGGTCTGCTACGTGCTCGACGAGGAGTCGGCGGGCATCCGTCCGCTCGGGGGCGCCTCCCGCTGGTGGCTGCACGGCAGCCTCGCGGCCCTCGCCGCCGACCTGCGCGAGCACGGCGCCCCGCTGATCCTGCGCCGCGGGCCGGCCGAGGCCGTCGTCCTCCAGCTCACCGAGGAGATCGGCGCCGGAGCCGTGCATTGGAACCGCCGCTACGGGAGGGCCGAGCGCACCGTCGACGCGGCGGTGAAGGAATCGCTCCGCAACGGCGGCCTCGAGGCCGAGAGCCACCAGGGCTCGCTGATGTTCGAGCCGTGGACCGTGCAGACCGGCGCCGGCGGCCCCTACTCCGTCTACACGCCCTTCGCCCGCGCCTGCCGCGCCAAGCCGACGCCGCGCGCGCCGCTCCCCCGCCCCCGCTCGCTCGACGGCGTCACGGGAGAGATCGCCTCCGACTCCCTCGACGACTGGGAGCTGCTGCCCACGCGTCCCGACTGGGCGGGAGGGCTGCGCGAGCGCTGGGTCCCCGGCGAGAAGGCGGCGGCCGACCGGCTGCGCGCGTTCCTCGCGGAGCAGCTCGACGACTACGCCGACGGTCGCGACCGGCCGGCGGACGACGCCACCTCGAACCTCTCCCCGCACCTGAGGTGGGGCGAGATCAGCCCCTTCCAGGTGTGGCACGCCCTGGAGGAGGCGCACGCGAAGGGCCTGCACCGCGGCGACGGCAGCGACCGGTTCCTCTCCGAGGTGCTCTGGCGCGAGTTCTGCTACCACCTGCTGTTCCACTGGCCGGATCTGGCGACCGCGAACTTCGACACCCGGTTCGACTCCTTCCCGTGGGGACGCCCCGGCCAGGAGGCGATCGACGCCTGGCACCAAGGGCGCACCGGCTACCCCCTGGTGGACGCCGGCATGCGCGAGCTCTGGAGCACCGGCTACATGCACAACCGGGTCCGGATGGTGACCGCGTCGTTCCTGATCAAGAACCTGCTGGTCGACTGGCGGGTGGGCGAGGAGTGGTTCTGGGACACCCTGGTCGACGCGGACCCGGCGAGCAACGCCGCGAACTGGCAGTGGGTCGCGGGCTCGGGAGCCGATGCGTCGCCGTTCTTCCGGGTCTTCAACCCGGTCACGCAGTCGAGGAAGTTCGACCCGGCCGGCGAGTACATCCGCCACAACGTGCCGGAGCTCGGCGGAGTCGAGGGCGCCGCCGTGCACGAGCCGTGGACGCTCGGGGACACGCTGACCGGAGGCGCGGACGGCTACCCGGCGCCCCTCGTCGACCTCAAGGAGACGCGGGCGCACGCACTGGACGCCTTCGCGCAGATCAAGAGCGCCCCGCGCGACATCTCGCCGAGGGGCGACGACTGAGCGTCGCCGGCTAGACGCGTCCCGCCGGGCCGGTGGAGCGGCCGGACTCGGCGAGCGGGTCCTCCTCCCCGCCCTGATCGCGCAGATCGCGGGCCGGGATGCCGACGAGCACCGCCCCGTCGGGCGCGTCCTTCACCACGACGGCGTTCGCGCCCACGCTGACGTCGGATCCGAGCACGAGCGGGCCCAGGACGACCGCGCCGGCGCCGACGACCACCCGGTCGCCGAGCGTGGGGTGCCGACGCTCGCGCCGGGCCGACCTCCCGCCCAGCGTGACGGAGTGGTAGAGCATGCAGTCGTCGCCGATCCGCGCGGTCTCGCCGATGACGACGCCCATGCCGTGGTCGATGAACAGACGCCGGCCGATGGTCGCACCGGGGTGGATCTCCACTCCGGTCGCCGCGCGCGCCGCCTGGCTGAGCAGCCGGGCGGGCAGGCGGAGGCCCCGCCGCCACCAGGCGTGCGCGACGCGGTGCACCCAGACCGCGTGCACTCCCGGGTAGGAGAGGACGACCTCCACCGCGCTCCGGGCGGCGGGGTCGCGCTCCCGGGCGGTGCGGACGTCCTCGCGGAGCAGGGCGAGGAGCCCGGGACGCTCCGGTCCGGACGGGACGCGGCGCTCCGGCCGACCGTCGCGTCCGGAGCGGGGCGTCCCGCCTCGTCTCGAGGGGCTCAGCTGCGGAGGTCCTCGTACAGGACGGTCGAGATGTACCGCTCGCCGAAGTCGCAGACGATGGCGACGATGGTCTTCCCCGCGTTCTCGGGGCGCTTCGCGACCTCGAGCGCGGCCCACATGATCGAGCCGGAGGAGATGCCGCCGAGGATCCCCTCCTGCGCGGCCATCTCGCGGGCCACCCGCACGGAGTCGTCGAGCGTCACGTCGATGATCTCGTCGTAGACCTCGCGGTCGAGGATCGCGGGGACGAAGTTGGCGCCGATGCCCTGGATCTTGTGCGGACCGGCGGTGCCCTGGGTGAGGAGCGGGGAGTCGATCGGCTCCACTCCGATGATCTGCACACCGGGCTTGCGCTCCTTGAGCACCTGGCCGACTCCGGTGATGGTGCCGCCGGTGCCGATGCCGGCCACGAAGACGTCGACCTCGCCGTCGGTGTCCTCCCAGACCTCCTCCGCGGTGGTGCGGCGGTGCACCTCGGGGTTGGCGGCGTTCTCGAACTGGCGGGCGAGGATCGCGCCGGGGGTCTCGTCGACGATCGCGCGGGCGCGCTCGACCGCTCCGCGCATGCCCTCGCTGCCGGGGGTGAGCACGATCTCGGCTCCGTAGGCGCGGAGGAGGACCCGGCGCTCGACGGACATCGTCTCGGGCATCGTGAGGACGACCTTGTAGCCGCGGGCGGCGCCCACCATCGCGAGCGCGATGCCGGTGTTGCCGCTCGTGCCCTCGACGATCGTCCCGCCGGGGTGCAGCTCGCCGGAGGCCTCGGCCGCGTCGATGATGGCGACGCCGATGCGGTCCTTCACGCTGTTCGCAGGGTTGTAGAACTCGAGCTTGGCGAGGACCGTCGCCTGGTCGGCGCCCTCCAGCCGGTTGATGCGGACGAGAGGGGTCCTGCCGACGAGCTGGGTCACGTCGTCGTGGATGCGTGCCATGGTGTGCGCTTT
Source organism: Rathayibacter sp. AY1F6 (assembly GCF_002932035.1). Lineage (NCBI taxonomy): Bacteria > Bacillati > Actinomycetota > Actinomycetes > Micrococcales > Microbacteriaceae > Rathayibacter > Rathayibacter sp. AY1F6. Next base: position 3,701 of record NZ_PSVD01000002.1, read on the forward strand.
CTGCCGGGGCCGGCCGCCCGGGGCCCCGGAGCGGTGGGTGGAACGGGTGCTGCAGCGCCCCTCGGAGCGGCGCTCCCCCCACGATACGGATGCATCGACCCGAGGTCAGCACCCCGGACGCGCCCGCTCCTGCGCATCACCCGCCAGCTCCTGATCTCCACCGGGAGGAGGACGCCCCGCGGGCGCACCCGTCACGTACCATGAACCCGGGGGATCGCGCGACTGCTCGCGAGGCTTCTCGCCACCCTCCCTCACATCTCCGCGGCCCGGCGCCGCGTCGAAAGGACGACCGCTCCATGGCACTTCCCACTGCATCCCGCCGCTCCGTCCGGCCGCTCGGGATGTCGCTGCGGGCGGTCATGGGGTTCATCGGGATGAGCGCCGTGGCGGGCGTCCTGATCACCGTCGGCGTCACGCCGGCTCTCGCGCTGACGGGCCTGGCGACGAGCAACACGATCGGCATGTTCCAGAACCTGCCGGGCTACCTCGACGTGGGCCAGCTGATGCAGCGCACCAACGTCTACGCGAGCGACGGGACGACCCTCCTCGCCTCCGTCTACGACCAGAACCGCGTGGAGGTCGGCTGGGACGACGTCGCGCAGTCCGCGAAGGACGCCGCCGTCGCCGGCGAGGACCCGCGCTTCTACGAGCACGGCGGCATCGACCTCCAGGGCACGCTCCGGGCCATCGCCGTCACGCTGACGGGCGACGACCTGCAGGGCGGGTCGTCGATCACGCAGCAGTACGTCAAGAACGTCCTGGTGCAGAAGGCGGAGTCGATCACCGACGAGGCCGCGCGCGACAAGGCCTACCAGGAGGCGACGGACCCGACCCCCGAGCGCAAGCTCAAGGAGATGCGCCTCGCGATCGGACTCGAGAAGGAGGCGTCGAAGGACGACATCCTGCTCGGCTACCTCAACATCGCCCTCTTCGGGGGCACCGTCTACGGCATCGAGGCCGCGGCGAACTACTACTACGGCATCCCCGCGAGCCAGCTCTCGACCTCGCAGGCGGCCGCGCTGCTGGCGATCGTGAACAACCCGGCGAAGTTCCGCTTCGACAACCCGGGCGACGAGGCGAACGGCGCCGCCAACGGCTACGCCGCCACCAAGGAGCGCCGCGACTACATCCTGTCGGAGGAGCTCAAGCACGGCCGGATCGACCAGGCCGCGCACGACGCGGCCGTCGCCGAGCCGATCACCCCGAACATCACGGAGCCCTCGACCGGCTGCACCACCGCCGGCAACGCCGCGTACTTCTGCGACTACGTGCTGAACGTCCTCCGCAACGACTCCGTCTTCGGGGCGACCGACGACGAGCGCTACCAGCGCATCCGCCAGGGCGGCTTCGACGTCGTGACGACCCTCGACCTCGACATCCAGCAGGTCTCGCAGGCGGCGCTCAACGCCTACATCCCCTCCGTCGACCCGCGCTTCCAGGTCGGCGCGACGGCCGCCTCCGTCGAGGCGAAGACGGGCCGCGTGCTCTCCATGGTGCAGAACACGCAGTACAGCCAGGACGAGCAGTTCCTCGCCGCGAACCCCGGCTACAGCGCGATCAACCTCAACGTCGACCTCAGCATGGGCGGCGGCTCCGGCGTGCAGACCGGATCGACCTACAAGGTGTTCACGCTGGCGCAGTGGCTGAAGGCGGGGCACACCGTCAACGAGTCGTTCGCCTCCCCCACCTCCGGCTTCAGCTCCTACCCCCAGAAGTGCAACGTCGAGGGCGACGGCGGCTACTACGGCAAGTTCTCGCCTCGCAACGACGACCCGTCGGAGGACGCGAGCTCGATGAGCGCGCTCGGCGCGACCACGAACTCGATCAACACCGGCTTCATGGGAATGGCGCAGCAGCTCGACCTCTGCGACATCCGCACCACCGCCGAGTCCTTCGGGATGCACCGCGCCGACGGCCGCGAGCTCGCCAACGGGCCGGCCTCGGTCCTCGGGACGAACGAGATCGCGCCCCTGACGGTGGCCAACGCCTACGCCGGGATCGCGAACGACGGCACGACCTGCTCGGCGATCGTCATCGATCGGATCACCGACAGCGAGGGCAACGCCGTCGCCGCCCCGGCATCGGCGTGCACGCCCTCCGTGTCGCCCGAGGTCGCCCGAGGGATGCAGTACGCGATGCAGCGGGTGATGACCTCCGGAACGGCCTACGCCTCGAACCCCTTCGACGGGATCGAGCACATCGGCAAGACGGGCACCACCGACGAGGCCGCCGACGTGTGGACGGCGGGCGCCAGCAAGGCCGCCTCCCTGGCGGTCTGGGTCGGCAGCATCAACGGCTTCGCCGACAACACCAAGCAGAACCTGCGCTTCATCAGCCTGACGGGCGAGAAGGGCACCATCCGCGCCTCCAACGCCCGGCACGCCATCTGGAAGCCGATCATGACGGCGCTCGACGAGAAGTACGGCGGCGACGACTTCACGGCACCGCCGGCCTCGATGCTCGCGTACTCGCCGCGATCGGCGGCGAACTCCGAGGTCCCCGACGTCACGGGCGAGACGGTCGAGAGCGCCACGGCGATCCTCACCGCCGCCGGTTTCGTCGTCGGGATGCACGAGTCGGTCGACTCCGCGACGATCCCGGAGGGCTCCGTCGTGTCGACGACGCCGAGCGCGGAGGAGACGGCGGTCGCCGGCGGGGTGATCCCCCTCCAGGTGAGCACGGGCAAGGCTCCGGCCAATCCGAACGACATCTCGGACCTGAACGGCGACCTGATCGAGTAGAGACGTCGCCCGTCCCGTGAAGGGGCCGACCCCTCCGGGGGTCGGCCCCCTCTGCTGTCATGGCGCCGAGCCTGCGCGGGCGCCGTCGCGCCGACTCCGGGCGGACGGGCGTCCGGCGCGGCCGTGGCGCGCCTCGTCGGGGATGTCGCAGGCCTCGCCTAGGGTGCTGGTGCAGCGAGAGGATCCATCCTGAAGCGACCGAACGTCCCCGTCTTCCAGCCCCGTCGAACCGTCCACGGGGCTCTCGGCGCGCTGTTCGGATTCGTGATCGTCAGCGTCCTGGCGGGTCTGCTCGCCTCGCTCGTGGTCGCCCCCGCCGCCGCGCTCACCGGCGCGGCGACCTCCGGCACCATCTCGGCGTTCCAGTCCCTCCCGAGCTACCTCGAGGTCGGGCGCCTGATGCAGAAGAGCGACGTCTACGCGGGCGACCCGGACGATCCGACGCTGCTGGCCTCCTTCTACGACCAGAACCGGATCGAGGTGCCGGCCGACCGGATCGCCGACTCCGTGAAGGACGCGCTCGTCGCGAGCGAGGACCCGCGCTTCTACGACCACGGCGGGATCGACCTGCAGGGCACCCTCCGCGCCATCGCCAGCACCTACCTCCTCGACGGCGACACCCAGGGCGGCTCGTCGATCACGCAGCAGTACGTGAAGAACGTGCTGGTGCAGAAGGCCGAGTCGATCCCGGACGAGGCGGACCGCGACCGCGCGTACGCGGAGGCGACGGCGACCACGGCCGAGCGCAAGCTCAAGGAGATGCGGCTCGCGATCGGGCTCGAGAAGGTGTCCTCGAAGGACGACATCCTCCTCGGCTACCTCAACATCGCGCTGTTCGGAGGCACCGTCTACGGCATCGAGGCCGCGGCGGAGTACTACTACGGCATCCCGGCGGCCGACCTCTCCCTCGCGCAGTCCGCCTCGCTCCTGGCCATCGTGAACAACCCCGAGAAGTTCCGCTTCGACCGTCCGGACGACACGGCCAACGGCGAGGCGAACGGCTACGCGCAGACCCGGGAGCGGCGCGACTACATCCTCGACCGGATGCTCGAGACGGGGAGCATCGACCAGGCCGCGCACGACGCCGCGGCCGCCGAGGCGATCACCCCCGACCTCACCCCGCCGTCCACCGGCTGCCAGACGGCCGGCAGCGCGGCCTACTTCTGCGACTACGTGACCCACGTCCTCCGAGACGACCCGGCGCTCGGAGCGACCGACGACGAGCGCTACGCGGCGATCAAGCAGGGCGGGATCAAGGTCTACACGACGATCGATCTCGATCTGCAGAGGACCGCGCAGGAGCTGATGGACGAGCAGGTCCCCTCCTCCGATCCGCGCTTCGACGTCGGGGCGACGGCGGTCGCCGTCCAGAACGGCACCGGGCGCATCCTCACGATGGTGCAGAACAAGCGCTACAGCCAGGACCCGGACGTGATCGCGAGCGGGCCGGAGTTCTCGGCGATCAACCTCAACGTCGACGCGTCCGCGGGCGGCGGCAACGGCTTCCAGACCGGCTCCGCCTACAAGGTGTTCACGCTCGCCGAGTGGCTCGACCGCGGGCACACCCTGCTCGAGCAGTTCGACTCGAAGCAGAAGAACTGGACCGGCTTCGCCGACAGCTGCGAGGGCACCTGGGACTACGACTCCTACAACCCCAAGAACGCCGGCGACGGCGGTTACACCGACACCCAGACGGCGCTGTACTCGACGATCTACTCGCTGAACACGGGCTTCACCGGGATGTCGCACCTGCTCGACCAGTGCGAGATCCGCAAGCAGGCCGAGGCCTTCGGAGTGCACCGCGCGGACGGGACCGCGCTCGTGCAGTCGCCCGGAGCGGTCCTCGGCACCAACGAGATCGCACCGCTCACCATGGCGACCGCCTACTCCGGCATCGCCGAGAACGGCACGACCTGCACCCCCGTCGCGATCACGGCGATCGTCGCAGCCGACGGCCGCGAGATCGAGCCGGTGGAGACGACCTGCAGCCGGGCGGTGTCGTCGAGGGTCGCGTCGGCGATGCAGTACACGATGCTCAAGGTGACCGCCGAGGGCACGGGCGTCGAGGACGATCCGAAGAACGGCATCCAGCACATCACCAAGACGGGCACCACCGACAACTCCGCCGACACCTGGGCCATCGGGGCCTCGACCGAGACCTCCCTCGCGGTCTGGGTCGGCAGCATCTCGGCACGCGCGGACGGGTCGAGGGTGAACCTCGACTCGATCGACTTCGACAGCGGCTGGGCGCCCTCGGCACGTCACCGGATCTGGAAGCCGTTGATGACGGCGATCGACTCCCGCTACGGCGGCTCCGACTTCCCGCAGGCCGACCAGTCGCTCGTCGCGGCGCCGCAGGTCACCGTGCCGGACCTGTCGGGCCGGACCAGCGACTCCGCCGCGCAGGCGCTGACCGCCGCAGGGCTCACTCCCGGAGCGACGTCGCAGGTCGACTCGACGCAGCCGATGAACACCGTGGCCGGCACAGGTCCGGCCGCGGGCACCCGCGTGGACAAGGGCTCGGTGGTGGGCGTGCAGCTGAGCACGGGGAAGGCGCCGCCCGCTCCCGCTCCGGGCGGCTGACACCGCAGGTCAGGGACGTCGCCGGTCGGCGAGGATCTGCGACGGGAACGGGTCAGGGGAACGGCTCAGGGAAGTCGGCTCAGTGCCCGACGGCGCCGGCGGGGAGGAGCCCGAACTCGACGAGCTCGTCGTCGGTGAGCAGTCGGCTTCGGATCATGAAGCGCTTGCCCTCGGGGGCTTCGACGCTGAATCCGCTGCCCCGTCCGTCGACGAGGTCGACGGTGAGGTGGGTGTGCTTCCAGTACTCGAACTGGGAGCGGGACATCCAGAAGTCGATCGGGTCCAGGCCGTCGAGCCGGAGCGATTCGACGAGCACGTCCGAGGCGCCGGTGCGGAACATCCCGGCGGGGAAGCACATCGGGGAGCTGCCGTCGCAGCATCCGCCCGACTGGTGGAACATGAGCGGCCCGTGCAGCGCCGTCATCTGGCGGAGCATGCCGGCCGCCTCCGCAGTGACGTCGACCCTCGTGGAGGTCATGGGTGGTGCTCCTTCGCTCGTGGTGCGGAATGTCTGTGTGCGCCCGACCGCTGACGGCGGACGCTCCTCCGGGCGGCGTCTCGATACGCCGCTGCGCGGACTACTCGATCAACATGAGGGGGCGCCCCCTCGTCCGATGCCTCGCCCGAAGGGCCGAGCACCGTTCTCCCGCGCGCCGCCAGGTGCCTCGCCCGCAGGGCCGAGCACCGAACGGCGGATCCGCGTGCCAGCGGATCCGTCTCGGTGCGAACGCTCCCCGCTCCTCCCCACCCGGCCACCTCCGCAAGCCGACCGCGGCACGGGCGACGAGGAACGAGGAGCCCGTGCACACCAGCACCGAACGGCGGATCCGCGTGCCAGCGGATCCGTCTCGGTGCGAACGCTCCCCGCTCCTCCCCACCCGGCCACGCCGGCGAGCCGACTGCGGCACGGGCGACGAGGAACGAGGAGCCCGTGCCAACCAGCACCGAACGACGGATCCGCGTGCCAGCGGATCCGTCTCGGTGCGAACGCTCCCCGCTCCTCCCCACCCGGCCACGTCGGCGAGCCGACCGCGGCACGGGCGACGAGGAACGAGGAGCCCGTGCGAACCAGCTCAGAAGAAGCCCATCGGTCCTTCCGCGTAGGAGACGAGGAGGTTCTTCGTCTGCTGGTAGTGGTCGAGCATCACCTTGTGGTTCTCGCGTCCGATGCCCGACTGCTTGTAGCCGCCGAACGCCGCGTGCGCGGGGTACTGGTGGTAGGTGTTCGACCAGACGCGGCCGGCTTCGATGGCCCGGCCGGCGCGGTAGAGCTGGGCGCCGTTGCGGCTCCACACTCCGGCGCCGAGGCCGTAGAGGGTGTCGTTGGCGATGCCGATCGCGTCGTCGAAGTCGTCGAAGGAGGTGAGGGCGAGGACGGGTCCGAAGATCTCCTCCTGGAAGATGCGCATCGAGTTGCGGCCCTCGAACACGGTCGGGTTGACGTAGTAGCCGCCGCTGAGCTCGCCGCCGAGGTCGGCGCGGTCGCCGCCGATGAGCAGCTTCGCTCCCTCCTGCTTGCCGATGTCCATGTAGGAGAGGATCTTCTCGAGCTGGTCGTTCGAGGCCTGGGCGCCGATCATCGTGGCGGTGTCGAGCGGGTTGCCCTGTTTGATCCGCTTGACCCGCTCGAGGCCGTCTCCGACGAAGTCGTCGTAGATCGAGCGCTGCACGAGCGCCCGCGACGGGCAGGTGCAGACCTCGCCCTGGTTGAGGGCGAAGAACGAGAAGCCCTCGAGCGCCTTGTCGTAGAAGGAGTCGCGTTCCGCGGCGACGTCGGCGAAGAACACGTTGGGGCTCTTGCCGCCCAGCTCCAGCGTCACCGGGATGAGGTTCTCGCTGGCGTACTGCATGATCAGGCGGCCGGTGGTCGTCTCGCCGGTGAAGGCGATCTTGCGGATGCGCGGGTGGGAGGCAAGCGGGGCGCCCGCTTCGAACCCGAATCCGTTGACGACGTTGAGCACGCCGGCGGGGATGAGGTCGCCGATCAGGTCGAGCAGCACGTGGATGGACGCCGGCGTCTGCTCGGCCGGCTTCAGCACCACGCAGTTGCCCGCGGCGAGCGCCGGTGCGAGCTTCCACACGGCCATCAGGATCGGGAAGTTCCAGGGGATGATCTGCCCGACCACGCCCAGCGGCTCGTGGAAGTGGTACGCGATCGTGTCGTGGTCGATCTCGGAGACGCCTCCCTCCTGCGCGCGGATCGCTCCGGCGAAGTAGCGGAAGTGGTCGATGGCGAGGGGGATGTCGGCGGCGAGGGTCTCGCGCACGGGCTTGCCGTTCTCCCACGTCTCGGCGACGGCGAGCAGCTCGAGGTTCGCCTCCATGCGGTCGGCGATCTTCAGGAGCATGTTCGAGCGCTCGGCGGGGCTGGTCTTCCCCCAGCTCGCGAACGCTTTCCAGCCCGCCTCGACGGCGCGGTCGACGTCGGCGGCGGTGCCGCGGGCGATCTCGCAGAAGGGCTTCCCGGTGATCGGGGTGATGTTCTCGAAGTACTGGCCGCTCGCGGGGGCGACGTGCTCGCCTCCGATGTAGTGGTCGTAGCGCGAGCGGAAGGAGGCGACGGATCCCTCCGTGCCTGGATTCGCGTAGACCGTGGAACCGGGCTCCTGCGGTGCCTGCTCGGCGACCTGGTCGGCGTACAGCGTCATGTGGACCTCCATCGACGTCGTTGTCGTGGGCGCGGGGTGGGCGCCCGGTCCTGACGCTACGTCGCGGGGGGTTGCACGACGTTGCACGGGTCGACGCACTGGCGGGAGCGGCGAGGACGGAGACCGGACCGGCCGGGCGGAGACGCGGCCGCCCGAGGAGGAGGGCCCCGCGGCCCGGACCTCAGACGCTCGCGAGCAGGCGCTGGGCGATCCGGCTCATGTAGACGCCGTAGGTCACCGTGGCCGCTGCGGCCCCCGCGCCGACCCAGGACCACACCTGCGGCCAGGCGGAGCCGTCGACGAGGACCACGACGACTCCGATCGCTCCGACCAGCGTCGTCCAGGTGGCGAGCCAGAGGTCGAGGGTTCGGCCGAAGATCCTCGCCATCGGGTAGAAGTGCAGGCCCACGATCACGGCGATCGCCGGCACGAGGAAGCGGTCGAGCCCGGTGCCGGTGAGGACGCCTACCGCGACACCGATCAGCACGCCCTCCGCGGCGAAGACCGCTCCGAACAGCACGCCGTTCGGCTTCGCCGCGTGGTCGGCGTCGGTGAGCTCCACCGCCATCCTCCGCCGGGCGACGAGGAGGCGGACGGCCTGCACGGCGAAGACCACGGCCGCGAGCGCGCAGAGGGTCACGGCGGTCGTCGCCGCAGGTGCAGGCCAGCCGACCGTGGTGTCGCTCGCCCACCACATCGTGAAGACCGCCATCAGGAGCAGGCCCCCCGCGACTCCGCTCGCGAGGGCCCGGGGAGGTGGCGCGAGGGTGCTCATGCGTCGAGGCTAGCGAGGCGGCTCCGCGGCCGGACGGCTCCGGCGGCACTCCCGGGAGCGACCGGAACGGCTCAGCACTGCTCCGCCTCGATCGTCTCGAGGTGCGCGGCGACACCGGCACGCCGGGGCGAGCGGGGCGGGAGGACGCGCAGGAGCTCCCGCCACACCTCCGCGTCGTCGCGGCCGTCAGGGCCCTCCGCCCAGGCGAGGAGGGTCGCGGGCGCCGCATCGGCGAGGACGCTCGCCCGCACCCGCAGGCGCAGCTCGCCGGCGATCGCCCGGATCCCCGGCGCCTCGGACGAGGGCAGCGGCGCGCCCCGGTAGGCGTCCAGGGCGAGGCGGTGGGAGCCGCGGTCGAGCAGGCCCAGCACCTGGCGGGCGTCGAGGTCGACCGGGCTCGCCAGGCGGTAGGGGCGCGAGAGGGGCACCAGGCGCGGGAGGGTCGGCTCGAGCGCGCGGCGCAGCCGCACCATCTCGGCGCGGACGGTGACCACCGCGTCGTCCCGGCCGTGGAGCAGGAGGGCGAGCTGCTCGGCCGAGAGCCCGGCCCGGTGCCAGGCGAGCAGGGTCAGGATCTCGGCGTGCCGGCTGCTGAGCTCGAGCGTCGCTCCGGCGGCCGTCACCAGGCCCGTCTCGCGCCCGAGGACCCGCAGGCTCGGCGCCCGGGCCGCCGCCGTGCTCCGTGCAGCGGGCCGCCGCGGGCGGAGGAGCCGCTGCACCATCAGCTCGCTCTCGACGGCGGCGGCGGTCGCCTCCATCAGCGGGAGGGTCTGCGGGGCGACGACGTCGGCGCCGCCGGTGATGTCGATCACGCCGAGGATCTCGTGCGTCTCGGGGTCGTGCACGGGGACGGCGGTGCAGCTCCACGGGTGCACGAGTGAGGCGAAGTGCTCGGCGCCGTGGATCTGCACGCCGTGATCGAGCACGAGGGCCGTCCCCGGCGCGGACGTCCCGACGTCGGGCTCGGCCCACGCCGCGCCCTCGACGAACGACATCCCCTCGGCGAGGCTCTTGAGGTGCTGGTCCCCGTCGATCCAGAGCAGCCGCCCGAGCGCGTCGCCCACCGCGACCAGCACGCCGCTGTCCTCGTCGGCGTCCCGCACCAGCAGGCGGCGGATCACCGGGAGGACCGAGGCGAGCGGATGCCCGGTGCGGTACTCGCGGAGGTTGTCGCCCGAGAACGAGAGCGGTGCCGTCAGCCGGTCCGGATCGAGGCGCCGCCGCCGTGCGCGCTCCCACGACTCCTCGACCAGCGCGCGCCGCCGACCGCTGCCAGGGCGGGCCAGCCACGGGTTGGTCATGCGCTCCGCCTCGTCGTCGGGTCGGTGGGACTCGACGCTACTCCGCGGAGCGCGCCGGCGCCTCTCTCCGCGCACCGGAACGGCCGCGCCCCCGCACCGCCAGCAGCAGCACCGCCGCCACCAGCACGGCGACGCCCAGGACGGCTCCCGCGGTCAGGCGCTCCCCCAGCACCGCCACGCCGAGGAGGGTCGCGGTCGCCGGCTCCAGGAGGGTGAGCGTCGAGACGGTCGCCGCGGGAAGCGCTCGCAGGCCGCGCGCGAAGAAGGTGTAGGCCACGGCGACCGTCACCACTCCGAGCCAGAGCACGGCCGGGATCGAGCCGGAGAGCCGCGACGGATCGCCCAGCAGCAGGAACGGGAGCGCCAGCAGCGCCGCGGCCCCGAACTGGGCTCCCATGGCGGCGACGGGGCTGAGCCCGCGCTCGAGCAGCAGCTTGCCGCAGACGGCGTAGAGCGCGTAGGAGGCGCCTGCACCGGCCGACGCGGCGAGGCCGGGGAGTGTCACGCCGCCGGACCCGCCTCCGCTGAGGAGCACCACGCCGACCGCGGCGAGCGCGGTCGAGGCGAACCAGCGCGGGCTCGGGGTCGTCCGCAGGACGAGCCACTCCAGCAGGCCGGTGAAGGCGGGAGCGGAGCCGAGGGCGACGATCGTGCCGACCGCGACTCCGTTCTGCGCGGTGCCGGTGAAGAAGGCGGGCTGGTACGCGGCGACGCCGACCGCTCCGAGCACGACGAGCAGCACGACGGCGCGGGTCGGGCGGGAGCGGCTCCGCCGGCGCAGAGCCTCCACGCCGAGGAGAGCGGCCAGCAGGGCGCCGCCGAGGACGATGCGCGCCGCCCCGAGGAGGAGCGGATCCACGCCCGCCGCTCCGAGGGCCTGGGCGGTCCCCGTCGTGCCGAAGCAGACGGCGGCGAGGAGGACGGCGCCGATCGCCGAGGTCCGGGCCCCGCTCATCCCGCCCCGCTCCCCCGGCCGCCTGATGACCGGCTCCCAGTGTCCCAGGGATGGGCGCGTGCTCTTCCGCCTCTCGCACCGGGGGCCCAGGATGGAGGGACCGGACTAGCGGAGGAGCACGACGTGGGCATCGCGGAACCGTTCGACCTCGAGGACCACCACCGCAGCGCGCACGGCGCCCTGCGCGAGCACTTCTCGGTGCGCGAGTTCGAGGAGGTGCCGCTGGACCGCGAGGCCATCGTCGCCACCGCGTACCTGCGGGCGATCGAGCACGCCACCGTGGCCCGGGTGCTCCCCCTCGCGCGCGCCCACCCCGACGAGCAGGTCCGCGCGTTCGCGTCCGTCTGGGCCGCCGAGCGGCACCGGATCGCCGACGCCCTGGGCGACGTGCTCGCGGCCTCGCCGCAGATCCGCGGCATCGACATCCGCCCGCCGGAGCCGACGGTGAGGTCGCGCCCGCTCCTCGACCGCGCCGCGGCCTCCCTCGCCGGCCCCGTCGCGCTGGCCCTCGCGGTGGACGCCCGGGTCGCGGTGCACGGCTACCGCCGGCTCGCCCGGCTCTCGCTGCACCCCGAGATGGAGCGCCTCGCCGAGACGGTCACGGGCATCCTGGAGCGGCAGGCCGACTTCTTCACGGTGCACGCGGCAGGACGCCTCGGACGCCCGCTGCCGCGCCGGGTGCAGGCGGCCGGCCTGCTCGCCGTGCTGCGCCTCCCGATCGGCGAGGCCGACCTGCCGGAGGCTCTCGCGCGCGAGGGCCGGGAGCTCGTCTTCGGCCGGGACGACGGCGGACTCGACGGGATCGACGCGGGCGTCGTCGCGGCGTTCGCGCTGCCCTGCACGGCGGCCCGGCGGCTCGTGCACCCGTACCGGCCGGTGTCGATCCGTGCCGCGCACCGCCTCGGACGACTCGCGGCCGACACCCGCGCCGCCGTCACGACCCTGCTGGAGCAGGTGCGCGAGTAGCGGCGGCGCTCAGCCCAGCAGCTCGCGCACGTCCTCGGCGGTGATCCCGCCGGTGGCCGCCGCGCCGTCGTCCGACATGACCGCGGCGAAGAGCGCGGCCTTCGCCTCCTTGAGGGCCATCACCTTCTCCTCGATCGTGTCCTTCGCGACCAGGCGGTAGACCATGACCGAGCGGGTCTGGCCGATGCGGTGCGCACGGTCGACCGCCTGCGACTCGGTGGCGGGGTTCCACCACGGGTCGAGCAGGATGCAGTAGTCGGCCTCGGTGAGGTTGAGCCCGAAGCCGCCGGCCTTGAGCGAGATCAGGAACACGCCCGCCGCGCCCGAGCGGAACCGCTCGATGACCTCGTCGCGCTTCTTCGTCGCTCCGTCGAGGTAGGCGTACTCGATGCCCGCCGCGTCCAGCCGGCCGCGGACCCGGCCGAGGAACCGCGTGAACTGGCTGAACACCAGCACGCGGTGCCCCTCGCCGAGGGCGTCGCCCAGCAGCTCGTCGAGCAGGTCGAGCTTGGTCGAGGGCACGCTCTCGTGCGCCTCGTCGACCAGTGCCGCGTCGAGCGCGACCTGGCGCAGCACGGTCAGCGCGCGGAAGATCGCGAAGCGGTTCTTCTCGAAGTCGCCGATCAGGCCCAGCACGCGCTGCCGCTCCCGCGCCAGGTACGTGTCGTAGACCTTCCGCTGCTTCGGGCCGAGCTCGACCTCGAGGGTCTGCTCCTGCTTGGGCGGCAGCTCCTTGGCGACGAGCTCCTTGGTGCGCCGCAGCATCAGCGGGCGGATGCGCCGCCGCAGCTGCGAGAGCTTCTCGCTGTCGGCCTCGCGCTCGATCGGCTTCTGGTAGAACTCGACGAACCCGGCGGGCGAGGGGAACAGGCCCGGAGCGACGATCGACAGCAGCGACCAGAGCTCCATCACGTTGTTCTCCATCGGCGTTCCCGTGATGGCGAGCTTGAAGGGCACGTCGAGCCGGCGCGCGAGCTGGTGCGTCGCCGACTGGCGGTTCTTGACGAACTGCGCCTCGTCGAGGAGGAGCCCCGACCACTGGATGCCCGAGTACGACTCGTAGTCGAGCCGGAACAGGGCGTAGGAGGTGACGACCAGCTCGGCCTCGCCGATGACGCTGGAGAGCGCCTTCCGCTTCTTCTTCGACGTCTCGTCGATCCCGACGACGCGGAGGTCCGGGGCGAAGCGCTTGGCCTCGCCGACCCAGTTGGGCACCACGCTGGTGGGCGCGACGACGAGGAACGGGCGCGGCGAGGTGCCCGCCTCCGCGGCCGCGGCGCGCTGCTCCTGCATCACCCGGGTGACCAGGGCGAGGGACTGCACGGTCTTGCCCAGGCCCATGTCGTCGGCGAGCACGCCGCCGAGCTGGTTGTCGTAGAGGAACGAGAGCCAGTCGTAGCCGAGCTGCTGGTAGGGCCGCAGCTCCACGGCGAAGCCCTCGGGCAGGACCCGCGACTCCAGCGCACCGGTCGCGGTGAAGCCGGAGAGCCCCTCCACGGAGCGGCGCCACGCGGCGGCCTGCGCCTCCACGACGCCCAGCTCGACCAGCTCGTCCCAGAGGGAGGACTGGAACCGGCTGATCCGCAGGGTCTCGCCGGGGTCGTCCGAGAGCTCGCGGGCCTCGGCGATCAGCTCGCGGAGGCGGCCGAACCGCTCGTCGTCCAGGGCGAAGTAGACGCCGCTGGGCAGCACCATGTACTCGTCGCCGCGGGCGAGCGCGAGGAAGATCTCGGCCAGCGGGACCGCCTCGTCGTTGACGGTGACGGAGATCTCGAGGTTGAACCAGTCGCGGCTGTCGGGCTGGGCGACGGTCTGCACGGCGACCACGGGCGCGGTCTGCGCCTCGCGGTACTCGACGCGCTCGCCGATCTCCTCGATCTCGACGGTGCCGAGCTCGCGGAGCCGCTCGACCTCGCCGGTGAGGAAGCCGACGGTCTGCATGCCGCGCAGGTCGAAGGTGGGGCGCAGGCGCCTGCTCGACGGGGACACCAGGGCGGGCGTCGACTCCGGGTCGAGACCCGCTCCGACGAGGGAGTCGAGGATCCGCTGCTCGGCCTCGGGGTCGCGGTAGCCGGCGTCCTCGCCGACCCGCAGCGGGAGCCGCTCGGCGTCCACGCCGCCGCGCGCCCCCTCCACTCCGTAGCGCCACCACCACGAGCCGCGCAGGCCCGCGCCGTCGGTGTGCTCGAGGGTGAGGCCGAGGCGCGGCTCGGGCACCGCGGGCGCCTCGAAGGAGCCGTCGCGGGAGACGATGTCGAACAGCCGGTGCAGCCGCTGGTAGTGCTCGGTGAGGAACGCCGACTCCTCGGCGACCGGGATGCGGATGGCCTCGCGGCTCCAGAGGAACGTGCGCGCGGAGGACAGCAGCGGCGCGGCGAACGGGATGAGCGTGACCGGGCGGGCGCGCATCTCGTCGCCGCCCTCCCACGTGTAGAGGCCGACGGCCGGGTCGCCGATGAAGCCGAACTCCTCGGGCGCCGGGTGGTCGCCGATCGCGACGAGCGAGCGCAGCTCGAGGCCGGCGGCGGTGCGCGTGACGTCGATGGAGGCGGTGGCCGTCGTGTCGAGGATCTTCAGCGGCGTCTGGTCGCGGTCGCCCATCACCAGGCCGATGCCCGCGCGGACGGCGCCGTGCAGTGCCGCCCAGATCGCCTCGCTCCGGCACTGGTCGAGGTAGAGCCAGGTGTCGGGCGAGTAGTAGCTGGAGGCGCTGTGCCCGGAGAGCAGGCCCTGCATCTCGCGGATCACGTCGATCTGGCGCTCGTCGTAGTCGTGGCTGTAGTGCAGGTAGCCGAGGTCGCGCCAGCTGGTGCCGGTGCGGACCCAACGATCGCGGTCGCCCATCCGCACCGGGCGCACGCCCAGGCGCGGGCGCGGCTCGGGCGGCGGCCGGTAGGAGTTGTAGCGGCCGGGCGGGCGACGCACGGGCTCGCCGGGCAGCAGCTCGAACTGCAGGCCGAGCGGGATGCCGGTGTGCGAGCGCTCCGCGCCGGCGAGGAGTGGGGCGAGCGCGCTGCGCCACTCCGGGACGGCGTCGACAGCGGCCTCGCCCGGGAAGGGACCGGCCACTCCGCCCTCGCGCTCGCGGCGCAGGGCCTCGATCAGGACGGCGGCGACGTGCTTGCACTCGTGCTTGACCGGGCAGCTGCAGGCGCCGCCGAGGAGGGTCCAGTGCTCGCCCTCGTCGCGGAGCTGCACGCTCACGGCGTACGGCGAGCGCCCGGATCCGCGGACCTGGCCGAAGAGGCGGGTGCGGCCGCCGAACCACTGCAGCTCGCGCACGCGGCCCTCGTCCGCGTACGCGGTGCCCTTCTCGACGGCGGCGGTTCCGACGAGGGCGCGGATGTCCTGCTCGGAGAAGGGCTCGTGGCCGGCGGTCACCGGCCCGGGTGCGGCCGACGGCAGCACCTCACCGGGGGGACTCTGGCGGGCCATGGACCTCACGCTCTCCGCGCTCGAACGAGCGCATCCGTCTATTCAACCCGATTCCGGAGGCGCTGCGAGCCGCGGGCCGGGATCCGTGGAGGACGCACGGCCGTCCCTACGATGGAGGGATGCCCCGTCTGGCCGTCGTCTCGGCGCACACCTCCCCGCTCGAGCAGCCGTCGACGGGCGACGCGGGCGGGATGAACGTGTACCTCGCGGCGGTGCTCCCGGAGCTGGCTGCGCTCGGCTGGGAGATCGAGGTGCTGACCCGCGGCGAGGGCGTCCGGATGCTCGCGCCGGGTGTGCGGGTGGTCGGCGTGCCGGTGCCGGCGGGCGACAAGTACGCGCTGGCGGCCGCGGCGCCGGAGTTCGCGCGCGCCGCGGAGGGGGCCGACGTCGTGCACTCGCACTACTGGGTGTCGGGCCTCGCGGGGGCGCTCACCGGCAGGCCGCACGTGCACTCGATGCACTCGGGCTCGCTCGCGAAGAACGCCCGGCTCGCCCCGGGCGACGTCGCGGAGCCGCAGCAGCGGATCGACGCGGAGCGCTCCGTGCTCGCCTCCGCCGATGCGATCGTGGTGGCGGGCGCCTCGGAGCGGGAGGACGTCGTCAGCGGGTACGGCGCGGATCCGGACCGGGTCGTCGTGGTGCCGCCCGGAGTCGACGCGCGGTTCCGTCCCGGCGGCGGCGAGCGCTCCGGAGTCGTCCTGGTCGGCCGGGTGCAGCCGCTCAAGGGCCAGCTGCTGGCGGTCGAGGCGCTCGCGAGAATCGCGCCGGCGGAGCGGCCGGTGCTGCGGCTGGTGGGAGGGGCGGCACCGGGCCGGGAGTCGTACCTCGATGCGGTGCGCGCCGCGGCGGCTCCGCTGGGAGATCGAGTGCTGATCGAGGGGGCCGCCGACCGCGACCGGGTGGCGGAGCGGCTCCGGAGCGCGCAGCTGGCGCTCGTGCCCTCGGCGGCCGAGACCTTCGGGCTCATCGCGCTCGAGGCGGCCGGCAGCGGCACTCCCGTGCTCGCACGCAGGACGACCGGCCTGGTGGACGCGGTGCGCGACGGCGGGAGCGGCGTGCTGCTCGACTCAGACTCCCCCGCGGCGTGGGCTGAGGCGATCCTGACCCTGCTGGGCTCGCCCGGTGAGCTGGCGCGCCTCGGCCGCGGCGGCGTCGACTGGGCGGCCGCCCACTCCTGGCCGGCCGCAGCCGCCCGGCTGGACGCCGTCTACCGCGGCCTGTCGGCCCGCTGAGGGAACCCCGGACCGTCGAGGGACCCAGCGCCTCCGGAAGACCTCGACGGGTCGGGGCTCCCTCGGTGCAGGGACGAGTGTCAGTCGGCGATGGCGGGGGCCCCGGGGTCGAGGCGGGCGCCGCGAGTGGAGCGGTACCAGGGAGCGAGGCGGTCGGGCGAGACGGCGACCATCGCGGCGCCCGTGAATCCGGCGTCGTTGCCGAAGCGGGCGGGGACGATCTCGGTGCCGATGTCGAGGAAGCGGGCGAACTCGTCGAAGACGTGCGCCGCCGCGCCGCCGATCACGAACAGCTGCGGCGAGAGCAGCATCTCGAGGTGCCGGTAGTAGACGCTGAGGCGACCCGCCCACTCCTCGAGGCTGATGCCCTCGCGGCGGACGGCCGAGAAGCCGACCTGCGGCTCGAAGTCGGGACCGTCGATGTGCAGGTGCCCGAGCTCGGAGTTGGGGATCACCACGCCCTCGTGGACGAGCGCCGTCCCGATGCCGGTGCCGAGGGTGGTCAGCAGGAGGAGGCCCTCGCGTCCGCGCATCGCGCCGAACTCGCGCTCGGCGACCCCCGCCGCGTCCGCGTCATTGACGACGACGACGTCGACCCCGGTCGCCTCCGAGAGGAGGGCCTGCGCGTCGAGCCCGACCCAGCGCTGCGAGACGTGGGTGGTCTGGCGGACGACGCCGCCGCGGACGATCCCGGGGAAGCCGACGCCGACGGGCGTGCCCGCGATCGGCGAGACGTCGCGGACGATGCCGGCGATCGCCTCGGCGAAGTCCTCGGGCTCCTTGCCCAGCGGGTTCGCGACCGCGAAGCGCCGAGCCGCCCGCTCACCGGTGGTGACGTCGACGAGAGACGCCTTGATCGACGTCCCCCCGATGTCGACGCCGACGGCGAAGCGCGGGAGGAGGCCGTCGTGGGGCTGGGTCACGGATGCTCCGTCTGCAGTGGTGGCGAGTGCGGGGACTCGGGAGAACGGTCGGCCCGTCGGATCCGGGATCGCGACGAGCCGAAGGCGATTCTACGAGCCGTCAGGTGCGCGCGGGCTCCGAGAGGGCGCGGAGGACGAAGTCGATCACCGGCTCGTAGAGGTGGACGGCCAGCCCGTCGTCGATCGGGACGACCACCTCGATCGAGCCCTGCGCCTCGGCGACGAACACCGCCGGGTCGTTGCAGTCGGCGATCGCGATGACCGGCAGCCCCCGCCGGCCGGCGGCGCCCGCGAAGCCGTGGTCGGCGACGACCAGGTCGGGGCGGATGCCGAGCTCGTCGAGGCGGTCGAGCAGCGCGTCCATCGGCTCCGGCGAGTGCGTGTGCTGCAGCCCTCCCCCGCGGTAGACGCAGGTGACCCCGCCGGTGCACCACAGGGCCTGGTGCTCGTCCGCGAGAGGCACGCGGATCGCGTCGGGGGCGGCGAACGGGAGCGCATTCACGTCGATCACGCGAGCGCCCCGTTCCGTCGCGGCAGCAGCGAAGCGGCGGTAGACGTCCATCAGGGTCGCGGGGTGCGCGGTGGTGAACAGAAGGAGCGCCCCCTCGCGGACAGCGGCGGCGAACCGGTCGCGGTAGCGGGCGAGACCCGCGACCGTCAGGCGGGCGTCGATCCGGTCCTGCCCGCTCTCGAAGGAGGGGTCGGTGCTGATCCCCACGCGCTCCCCCATCAGGGCGAGCAGGCTCTCGAGCGTCCAGTGCTCCGCCACGTCCACCCCGTAGAGGTGCGCGGGCTCGCGGGCGGCGAGGCCGCGGAGGTTGCCGAGGTTGCTCGCGCGGCCGGTGAGGACGTCCCCGGCGAGGAGGGAGGAGTCGAGGTACGCCTCGAGCTCGGAGTCGGGAAGCGGCATGCGGGACCTCTCGATCGACGGGGAGCTCCCAGGCTACGGGCAATTCAGGTGTTGACATGCGATCCGTCACCGATATATCGTTAATGCATCGCCGACAGATCGGAAGCAGCCGCTCCCGACGGGCGACCGGATCCGATCGAAAGGGATCCCCTCACGACAGAGAGCAGCACACCCATGAACTCCAGGACCTTCTTCTCCGACGACCGCCGCGACTCCTGCGACGGCGACCACTCCTCCCGCCACGAGCACCCCGGCCGCGGACAGCGCCGCGGACCCGGCGGTCACGGCCGCGGTTTCGGGCCCGGCTTCGGCTTCGGCCCGGGCTTCGGCCCCGGCTTCGGCGGCCCCTTCGGCCGCGGCGGAGGACGCGCCCGACGCGGTGACGTCCGCGCGGCCCTCCTCTCCCTCCTCTCCGAGAAGTCCTCGAACGGCTACGGCCTGATCAAGGCCATCGCCGAGAAGACGAACGGATCGTGGCGTCCCAGCCCCGGCTCCGTCTACCCCACCCTCCAGCAGCTCGTCGACGAGGGCCTCATCACGGCCGTCGGCGAGGGCCGCGGCACCGAGTACCAGCTCACGGACGCGGGCGGCACCTACGTGCGCGAGCACGCCGACGAGCTCGACGCGGCCTGGGAGGCCACTCCCGGCGCGAGCGACGCCGATCGTGCCTTCATGGAGAACGTCGGCAAGCTGATGGGCGTCGTGCAGCAGTTCCGCGGAGCGACCGAGGCGCAGCGCGCCGCCGCCTCCGCCAAGCTCGACGAGACCCGTCGCGCGCTGTACCTCATCCTCGCCGACTGACCTCGGCTCCCCTCCCGCGATCCTTCGCGGGAGCCCCGGACGGACGGGACCCCCTCGCCTCGGCGACGGAGTCCCGTCCGTTCCGTCGTCTCCGGAGCCGCCGCCTCAGCGGGCGGTGGACAGGCGCGCCAGACCCTCGTCGAGGGTGACCGACGGGCTCCACTGCAGATCGGCGCGCGTGCGGCGCTGGTCGAACCAGTGCGCGGTCGAGAGCTGCTCGGCGAGGAAGCGGGTCATCGGCGGCTCATCGGCGCCGGGCCGCACGGCCCACACGCGCTCGACGAGCGAGCCCGCAGCGCGGGCGACGGAGGCGGGGACGGACCAGCGCGGCGGCTCGACGCCCGAGGCGCGGCAGATCCCGGCGAGCAGCTCGGCGACGGGGCGCGGCTCGCCGTTGGTGACGACGTAGGAGCGGCCATGCACCTCCTCCGCCCGCCCGAGAGCGGCGACGATCGCCGAGGCGGCGTTGTCGATGTAGGTGGAGTCGATCAGCGCCTGGCCGTGCCCGAGGAGCGGCAGCCGGCCGGCGCGCGCCCGCTCGACGATGCGGGCGACGAGCTGGGTGTCGCCCGGACCCCAGACCAGGTGCGGGCGCACGGCGACCACCGCGAAGCCGGGGGCGTCGGCAGCGAGGGCCAGCAGCTCGGCGCGGGCCTTGGTGCGCGCGTAGTCGCCGCGGGCGCGGTCCGGATCGGCGGGCTCGGCGTCGTCGCCGGTGATCGAGGAGCCGGAGTGGGCGACGGAAGGCGACGAGATCTGGACGAAGCGGCTCACGCGGGCGCGGGCGGCGGCGGCGAGCAGACGCCGGGTTCCGTCGATGTTCACGCGGTCGAAGTCGCCAGGATCGCCGGCGAGCGAGACCTTCGCGGCGAGGTGCACGACGCCCTCGGCCGCGTCGACCGCCTCCTCGACCGCGCGCGGATCCGCCAGCGAGCCCCGCGCCTCCTCGACGCCCGCGACCCCGGAGGGCCGGCGCTGGAAGGTGCGGACCTCGTGCCCCTGGGCGACGAGGCCCGCGGCCACCGCACCGCCGAGCAGGCCGCTCGCGCCGGTGACCAGGACCCTCACGGCGCCACCATCCGGCCGCCGGCGAGCACGCCCTCGGCCCAGCGCGAGAGCGCGGCCCGGTCGATCTTGGAGTTGTGGCGGATGTCGGTGGGCAGCGCCGGGACGACGAGAACCGCGGCGACGGGCCGGGCGACGGCCGCGCGCACCTCGGCGGCGAGGGCCTCCTCGGCCAGCACCACGCGGCGCGCGCCCGAGCGCAGCTCGACCACGGCGACCAGCTGCGCGACTCCGCGCGGGCCGGCTCCGACGATCGCGGCGCGGGCGACCGAGGCCACGCGCGCCTCGATCCGCTGCTCCGGTCCGACCGGCGTGACCACGCCGTCGGGAGTGACGACGACGTGCGGCATGCGGCCCTCGACCCAGAGGCGGCCGGCGGAGTCGATCCGCCCGACGTCCCCGGTGCGGTGCCAGCGCTCGCCCGGGACGGCGCCGACGCGGGCGGCACGGTCGGTGAGCCAGAGGCGCTCGTAGTGGTCCTCGACGTGACCGGCCGAGACGACGATCTCGCCGGTCGTGCCGGTGATCTCCTCCGGCTCGTCCGTGGCGCGGCCGTCGGCGTCGAGCGGGGCGATCCGCAGCCGGACGCCCGCGGCGGGCACGCCCACGCAGACGCCTCCGCGCGGGTCGTCGTCGGAGGCGGCCTCGCGGATGCCCTCCAGCGACGCGTCGGTGAGCAGCAGCCCCTCGGTCATGCCGTAGGGCGTGCGGGCGGAGGCGTTCGGCATGAGCGCCTGCGCCTCGCCGAGCAGTCCCGCCGAGACGGGGGCGCCGGCCGAGAGGAAGGTGCGCACGCCGGCGAGGGCCCGGTGGTCGTCGGCGTCGAGCGCGCCGGCGGTGGCCACGACGTTGGCCAGTGCGGCCGGCGAGAGGAACAGCACGGTCGCGTCGACCCGGGCGGCGGCCGCGGCGACGGCGGCCGCGGTGAGCGTCCGGGGCGCGGTGACGTCCATGTCCGGAGTGGCGGAGCGCGTGCCCAGCGCGGGACCGAGCAGGGCGAACGGCGCGAAGCCCGCGACGAGGCCGGTGCCCGGTCCGATCCCGTACTGGCGGGCGAGCGCGTCGCGGACGCCGGCGAGCTGCCGGTGCGTGTAGACGACGCCCTTGGCGGGGCCGGTCGAGCCGGAGGTGAACAGGATCGCGGCCACGGCGTCGGCGGCGGGCGCCTCGCCCAGCGCCTCCGGGTCGGCGGCCAGCTCGGCGCGGCCGAGCTCGATCAGCTGCCCGAGCGACGTGTCGACCCCGAGGGCAGAGGCGGAGGCGCGGGGCAGGGTCTGCGTCGAGACCCGGCCGCCGGGCCAGCGGAGGGCCCGCGCGACGGCGAGGCCGGGCAGGGCGCCGACCACCAGATCCGGCCAGGCGCCGCGGACCGCGCGGGTGAGACCGCGCAGGCCCAGGCCCGCGTCGGCGACGACCACGACGGCTCCGATGCGCAGGCACGCGTAGAGCAGCGCCGTCAGGTCGGCACCGGGCGGCACGAGGAGCGAGACGCGGTCGCCCGGGGAGACGCCGGAGGCGCGGAGCCCGGCGGTGAGCTCGCGGACCCGCTGCGAGAGCAGGCGCCACGAGACCGAGCGGGGCCCGCCGCCTCCGGGAGGCGCCATCTCGACCAGGGCGAGCGAGTCGTCCTGCGCGTTGCGGCCGAGGTGCGCCCAGAGCGGCTCGACCGGCGCGGTCGGGCGGCGGACGTCGGGGGCGGGGTCGCCGCCGAACGGCTCCTCGCCGTCGGAGAGGTCGCCCAGCCAGGTGAGGACGGCGGACGAGTAGTCGACGTCCTCGGCCACCAGGTGGCCCGCTCCCTCGTAGCGGTGGACCTGCGCGTGCGGGAGGCGGTCGACGAGGTCGTCGAGGTAGCGGTCGGAGAAGATCGGGTCCAGCGGGCCCCAGAGCATCAGGGCCGGCGTCGTCAGGGCGCTGACGCCCTCGGCGATGCGCTGCAGCTCCGGGTCGCTCGGGTGCGCGGAGTCGACCGGGATGTCGGCGACGAAGCCGCCCACTCCGCCGCGGCGCGAGGCGGACCGGTAGGGCGCGCGGTACCCCTCCTTCACCGCGGAGGGCAGCGCCGGGTGCCCCAGCGCGAGGGTCGTCTCGAGGAAGGCCGGCGTGCCGACCGTCGAGGCGCCGAGCACGCCCGACGCGAGCGCGAGCCGGAGCGGGGCCGGGATCGGCTCGTCGGCGCTCTGGTGGATCGCGGTGTTCAGGAGCATCGTGGCGCGCAGCTGCTCCGGGTGGTCGACCGCCCAGCCCAGCGAGACGACTCCGCCCCAGTCGTGGCCGAGGGTGACCACGTCGTCGAGGCCGAGCACGTCGGTGAGGTCGGAGAGCTCGCGCACGCGATCGGCGAGCGTGTGCAGGGCGCCGGTCCGCTCGGAGAAGCCCATCTCGAGCTGGTCGACAGCGACCACCCGCCAGGCGGGGCCTCCCCGGCGGGCCGACTCGAGCGTGGCGGCCGCGAGGCGGCGCCAGAGGTAGGACCAGGTGGGGTTGCCGTGCACGCAGAGGACGGTGCCGACGGGCTCCGTGCCGAGGGCCTCACCCGTGTCGAGCAGGTGCCAGCGGCGCGGCACGCCCTGGGCGTCCGGAGCGTCGACGAGGCGCGACCACGCGGGATCGAGCCCGTCGAGCCCGGCCGGGGGCAGCTGCGCCGCGGCCGTGGAGCCGAGCGCTCCGCGGATCCGCTCGGCCGGGTGGGGCGCGCTCACCAGGCGATCTCGAGCATCGCGGTGTTGATGCCCGAGCCCACTCCGATGAGCAGCACCCGGTTGCCCGGCTGCAGGGTCTCGGCCTCCTGGGCCAGGGTGATCGGGATCGACGCCGGGCCGACGTTGCCGAGGGTGGGGTAGGTCGTGGGGACGCGGCTGCGGTCGATGCCGACGGCCTTCACCAGGGCGTCGGTGTGCACGTCCGACACCTGATGCGTGATGTAGCGGTCCATCCCGCTCCAGTTCCAGTCGCGGGTGGCCTCCTTCCACGCCGAGAGGACGAGCTCCATGCCGCCCTTGAGCAGCGCCTTCGCGTCCGTGAACATGCCGTCGACGCTGCCGACGCAGAGCTCGTTGAACTGCGTGGCCGCGCGGGTGATGCCGCCGAGGATGCGGTGGCCCTTGGGGTGCTCGTCGGCCGGGCCGAGGACGGCCGCGGCCGCGCCGGAGCCGAGAGTCAGGCTCGCGAACTCGCTCATGAAGTCCTTGCGCTTGACGCCCTCGCGGCTCAGGCGCTCGATGGTGTTGACCTGGATCTCGTCGGCGTCCTCGCCGTCGATGATGAGCGCGTAGCGGATCTGGCCGGAGTCGATCAGCTGTGCGGCGAGGGTCATGCCGTTGACGAAGCCGAGGCACGCGTTCGCGATGTCGAAGTTGATGGCCGACGAGGGCAGGCCGAGCCCGTGGTGCAGGCGCACGGCGACCGAGGGCTCGAGGTGCTTGCGGGTCACCGACGTGTTGATGATCAGGCCGATCTGGTCGGCGCGGACGCCGGCCTCGGCGAGAGCGCGCTTGCCCGCGTCGATCGCCGCCCCGTCGAAGCCCTGCTCGGTGCCCCAGTTGCGGCGCTCGTGCACTCCGGCGACGCGCTGGAGGAGCCCGGTGGGGAGCCGCAGTCGCTTGAGCGCCGGAGCGAGCCGCGCCTCGATCTCGGCCGAGGTGGTCACGCGCGGAGCCAGCGTGGTCGCGACGGACAGCAATGCGACGTTGCGGTGCGTGGTCGTTGCGTTTCCGTCCAACGGAACTCCCTGTCGAGTTGTCGATCCTGGCATGTGCCTCCGTGATTTTACGCTGTCGTTCAGGCTGCGCTTCCTGGACGCCCGCTGGGCGGTCGCGGAACGCGTCCTCGGCGGCCGGGCGGCGGCTCCTCCCCCGGAACGACGGGCGAGGAGCCGCCGAGGCCACACGCGACGCGCGGTGTCAACCCACCCGCCGGGGCGTCAGGTCCCCATCGCCCACGGCTCGCGATCGCCGCGGAGGCGGGCGGCGAGCGCCATCGCCTGCTCGTCGGTCAGGGTCGCGACGTAGTCGACCACACCGCGCCCCCGGCCGAGCCGCTGCAGCGCGGCCGGGTCGGAGGTCGGCCGGCCGCGCTCGTCCGACGGGAGCCAGTCGGGGTGGTCGGCGCGCAGGCGGAAGTAGCCGTCGGTCGCGAGCTCGATCAGGTCGAGCAGCTTCTGCGGAGCCCGCGAGCCGTCGCGCGGATCCTCGAGCCAGGCGTCGAGGTGGGTCACCAGCGTCTCGAGCACCTGCGACTGGCCGCGCTGGTAGGTGGCGAAGTCCGGCCGATCGATCACGAAGCGGGTGTGCACGAACTTCAGCACGGCCACGTCGTGCCAGGCGTCGGGGAGGAGGGAGAGGTGGCCCGAGCGCACGTTCGGCTCGGCGAGCACCACCACGGAGCGCTGCAGACGGCCGATCCAGGAGGAGACGAAGGCCTCGATCGCGCGCTCGGTGCGCGTCGATCCGTCGAAGGGGAGCGCGAGGAGCCCCTCGACCAGCTCGGTCGACACCCGCTCCACGGAGGCGCGGAAGTGCTCGTCGCTCGCGATCCACGGGTCGCGGGCCACGAGCCTCCGGCGGAGCATCTCGAGCGAGTGCCCGGGGGCCCGCGCCCACAGCTCCTCGGCGTCGAGGGCGGCGAGCGCGTTCTGCTCGCGGAGGAACGCGCGGAACTCCACGGCGACGGCCGCCTGCTGCAGCACCCCCGCGCGGTAGAAGTCGTCGAGGTCGTGCAGCGAGTAGGCGATGTCGTCGGCGACGTCCATCACCGAGCACTCGAGGGTCTGCTGCCAGGGGGCGATCGCGGCGAAGCCTGAGCGGGCGTCGAGCAGGTCGTCGAGGTCGAGGGTGTACGCCGAGAACTTCGGCGGCGCGGTCTCCCACCGGCTGGCGGTCGAGCCGCGGGGCAGCTCGGTCGGGTCGGCGGAGTCGATGCCGGGGCGGTGGACCGTCCGCCCCCACGGGTACTTGAGCACGGCGGCTCGGGAGGCGGCGGTGAGGTTCAGCCCCACCTCCACCGTCTCGCAGACGTCGAGCTCGGAGAGGATCCGGAACGACTGCGCGTTGCCCTCGAAGCCCTCCGCGAGCCCCAGCCGCTCGCGCGCGAGGCGGTCGAGCGCCTGCTCGCCGAGGTGGCCGAACGGAGGGTGGCCGAGGTCGTGCGCGCTGGCCGCGGCCTGCACGACCACCGGGTCGCAGCCGCCGAGCCGCTCGACCAGCTCGCGCTGGGCGGGATCGGTGGTGGTCAGCTGCATCGCGATCGCGCGGGCGACCGCGGTGACCTTGATCGAGTGCGTGAGCCGGTTGTGCACGACCTGGCCGACGCCGGAGGGCGAGATGACCTGGGTCACCGCGGAGAGTCGGGCGAAGTAGGGCGAGAAGCGGATCCGCTCCAGGTCGACGCGGTACTCGGGGTACTCCTCGCCGGTGGCGAACCGGTCGACGGGCTCGGGGATGCGCCGGTCGCGGCGGTGGTCGTGCGGGGCCGAGGCCCGCGGGGCCGTCGTCTCGGGGAGTGCCGGCTCGCTCATGGCTTCACCCTAATCAGGGGCGCGGGGGCGGAGGGACCGCGCCGCTCCGGCGGTCGGCGTCGCTCCTCCGCCGAGACACCGCGTCCGCCGGCGAGGCACCGCGGGGACGGCGGCGCCTCGGGGAGCGCACGAACACCTCGGCCGTGGCCCGGGGGCGGGGCCGGCGCCTCGGCGGACGCCGGGACGCCCCGCGGCAGCCCGGCCGACGGGCGAACAGAAGACGGGGGGCGCGGACTCCCGTCAGGCGGACTGCTCGCGCGGAGCGACGGCGAGGTGCACGGCCGCGGCGACGACCGCGCCGAGGACGTAGGCCGCGATGTCGAGCCAGGAGAAGGTGGTGCCGACGACGAGGCGGAGCGGCGCCCACAGCTCGACCAGGCGCGCTGCGACTCCGATCGCCTGCAGCTGCTCCATCGCGATCGACCAGGCCAGCGCGATCCCGGCAGCCGTCACGCCCGGGATGCGCGGCAGGAGCACCGCGATCAGCAGCGCCACCAGCACGACGTAGGCCACTCCGCCGGCGAGGTCGGCGAGCAGCCCCGTGAGCACGAACCGCAGCGCCAGACCCAGGCCGAGCACGGCGACGGCCGCGAGGGCGAAGCGGAGCCGCGCCCTCACCGGGCCCGCTCCTCGAGGGCGCGCTGGAGGCGGTCGAGAGCGAGGAGGAACGTGCGGTCGTCGGCCACGCGCCAGCCGAGAGCGGCCGGGGCGGCGACGACCAGGGGCACGAGGACGGTGCGCGGGCGCCGCCTCGCCGCACGCAGGACGGCGGAGGCGGGCGGCGGCGCGAGGACCGCCAGGACCAGCGCGCGGACCCGGTGGGCACCCGAGGGCGAGGTGCCGACGCCCACCGAGACGATCCGATCCCACTCGGCGATGCGCAGGGCGTCCGCGCGCTCGGCGGCGAGTTCGAGTCCGTCGCGGCCGACGGCCAGCACTGCGGCGGCGGCGGCCGGAGCGGCGGAGGCGGGTGCCGCGATCCGGCGCAGCGCCCGGGCGAGCTCGGGAGTGCGCAGGACGGTGAACCCCTCGGTGACCGCGGCGAGCGCCGCCAGCCGGCGCTGCCGCTCCGGGGCGGCCTGACGGACCCGGGCCCGGACGGCGGCCGGGGCGGGCAGGGGCGCGGCGAGCAGCGCGGTCGGCTCGAACCGCGTGCGCGGGGGCAGCGGGACCGCCGGCGGCGTGCGCGGCGGGGGCTCGCCCCAGTGCGGCGTCGATGCGGGATCCATGCGCCCCTCTCTCCTCGCGCGGCTCCGAGCCGCCCCTGAGATCATCCCTCCTCCGCCCTCCCGCCTTGCCGAGAGGGCTCGGCGGGCTTACCATGGAGTACCCCCCGGGGGTATGCTGAGACCGGCATGACGACCGGACGCCCACCGGGCCGATCGACCGGATCGGACCGGACGCACCACACAGGAGGACCCATGAGCACCAGGATCGACCTCGGCCTGACCGCGAGCGGATCGACGGGAGGGTGCGGCTGCGGCGGAGGCGGCGCCTGCGCGTGCGGCGGCCACGGCGACGCCGGCCGCTCCGATGCCGGCCACGCAGCGCAGGGCTCCCTGTCGGCCGCGTCCGTGCAGAGCTTCGGCGTCGCGGGCATGACCTGCGAGCACTGCGTCCGCAGCGTCACCGAGGAGCTCGCCGCCTACCCCGAGGTCTCGGCGGTCGATGTGTCCCTCGCCCCCGACGGGGTCTCGACCGTCACGGTCGGCTCCTCCCGGCCGCTCGGCCGCGAGGAGATCGCCGCCGCCGTCGCCGACGCGGGCTACCGCCTCGCTCCCCTGAGCTGACGTGGCCGAGACCACCGGCACCCCGCTCGAGCTCGCCATCGGAGGGATGACCTGCGCCTCCTGCGTCGCGCGGGTCGAGAAGCGCCTCGACGCGCTCCCCGGAGTCCACGCGACCGTCAACCTCGCCCTCGAGCGCGCGACGCTGATCCTCCCGCCCGGCACGACTCCGGCCGACGCGATCGCCGCCGTCGAGGCCGCGGGCTACAGCGCGACGGTCCCCTCCACCGGCGAGGCGGCTCCGGCGGAGGAGCAGGAGGAGCAGAGCGACGACGACCGCGAGCGGCGCGCCCTGCGCACGCGGCTCCGCGTCTCCGCGCTGCTCGCCGTGCCGGTGGTCCTGCTCTCGATGATCCCGCCGCTGCAGTTCGCGAACTGGCAGTGGCTGTGCCTCGCCCTCGCCTCACCGGTCGCGGTCTGGGGCGCGCTGCCCTTCCACCGCAACGCCTGGCGGGCGCTGCGGCACGGCTCCACCACCATGGACACCCTGATCAGCCTCGGGGTCAGCGCCTCCTTCGCCTGGTCGGTCTGGGCTCTGTTCCTCGGCGACGCCGGGCGGCCGGGCATGAGCATGCCGTTCGAGCTGCTGGGCAGCCGCTCCGGCCACGACGAGATCTACCTCGAGGTCGCCGCCGCCGTCCCCGTCCTCGTGCTGGCCGGCCGCTACCTGGAGGCGCGGTCGAAGCGCGACGCCGGTGCGGCGCTCCGGGCGCTCCTCCGCCTCGGCGCGAAGGACGCCGTGCGCCTCGCCGCCGACGGACAGGAGGAGCGCGTGCCCGCGTCCTCGCTCGCCGTCGGCGACGTCCTCCGCGTGCGCCCCGGCGAGACCGTCGCCGCCGACGGCACCGTGCTCGAGGGCTCGAGCGCGATCGACGCGAGCATGCTCACCGGCGAGAGCGTGCCGGTCGAGGTCGGCCCCGGCTCGACCGTGACCGGCGGAGTTCTCAACGCCCACGGCCTGCTCACCGTCCGCGTCGACCGCGTCGGCTCCGAGACCACGCTCGCGCGGATGGGCCGTCTCGTCTCGGACGCGCAGGCCGGCAAGGCGCGCGTCCAGCGGCTCGCCGACCGCGTCTCCTCCGTCTTCGTGCCGGTCGTGGTGGTGCTCGCCCTGGCCACCCTCGCCGGCTGGCTGATCGCCGGCGCCGACCTCGCCGCCGCCGTCTCTCCCGCCGTCGCCGTCCTCGTCGTCGCGTGCCCGTGCGCGCTGGGCCTGGCCACCCCGACCGCCGTCCTCGTCGGCACCGGCCGCGGCTCCCAGCTCGGGATCCTCCTCCGCGGGCCGGAGGTGCTCGAGGCCGGGCGCCGGATCGACACGGTCGTGCTCGACAAGACCGGCACGCTCACCACCGGCGCCTTCCAGGTCGTCGAGTCCAGCGACGACGAGAGCCTGCGGATGCTCGCCGCCGTCGAGCGCGGGTCGGAGCATCCGCTCGCCGCAGCGATCGTGGCCGGGGCCGCGCACCTCGACGTCCCCGAGGCGACCGGATTCCGCTCCAGCACCGGGTTCGGCGTGCGCGCCCGGGTCGAGGACCGCCTGGTCGTCGCCGGCCGGCTGCGCTGGCTGGAGGAGCAGTGGGGCTTCGCGCCGGGCGGTCTCGCCGAGCGCGCCGAGCGAGCGACCGCCGAGGGCGGCACCGTCGTCGGCGTCGGCTGGGAGGGGGCGCTGCGCGGCTTCGCGGTCCTCCGCGACGAGCCGAGGCCGGAGGCGTCCCGCACCGTCCGCGCCCTGCGCGAGCGGGGCCTGCGGGTGATGGTGCTGACCGGCGACAACCCGGGGGCGGCGCAGGCCGTCGCCTCGGCCGTCGGCATCGACGAGGTCGTCGCCGAGGTGCTGCCGGAGGAGAAGCTCGCGGTGATCGAGCGCCTCCGTGCGGAGGGCCGCCACGTCGCCTTCGTCGGCGACGGTGTGAACGACGCCGCCGCGCTGGCCGCCGCGGACGTGGGGATCGCGATGGGCTCCGGATCGGACGCGGCGATCGAGGCGAGCGACATCACCCTCGTCGGCGACGACCTCGCCCGGGTGCCCGACGCCCTGCGCCTCGGGCGCCGCACCCTCGCGGTCATCCGGGGCAACCTCTTCTGGGCCTTCGCCTACAACGTGGCCGCGATCCCGCTCGCGATGGCCGGACTCCTGGGGCCGCTCGTGGCCGGCGCCGCGATGGCGTTCTCGAGTGTCTTCGTCGTGCTGAACAGCCTGCGGCTGCGGTCGTTCCGCTGAGTCCCGGCGGGCCGTCCGGAGTTCCCTCGCGGAGCTCTTGACGGCCCGCCCGCAGGTGGCGAGGGTGAGCGCATGAGCCTCTTCATCACCTGCCCGGTCGACGACGTCGAGCGCGCCACCGCCTTCTACACCGCGCTCGGCTGGACCCTGAACGCCGAGATGTCCCGCGAGGACGTCTCCTGCTTCGCGATCGGTCCCGGCACGTCCGTCATGCTCGCGAGCCGCGCGATGTACGAGAGCGTCGGCGCCACCGAGGAGCTGATCGGCGCCCCCGGCACCCCCTCGAAGGTGACCGTCTCGTTCGACCTCGACAGCCGCGCGGCCGTCGACGAGCTCGTCGAGCGGGCCGCCGCCGCGGGCGGCCGGATCGGCGACACCGACGACTACCCCTTCATGTACCAGCGCCAGTTCGACGACCTCGACGGCTACCACTACTCCCCGTTCTGGATGAAGCCGGGCGGCGACGAGGCGGAGTGACGGGGCCGCGCGGACTCACTCCGCGTGCCGCAGGCGGTGCCGCCGGACCGCGGCCCGGTTCGCGCAGCGGACGGAGCAGTACCGCTGCCGGCCGTTCCGCGTCACGTCGACGACGACGTTCCTGCAGTGGTCGCCCGGCGCCCGACCGGCCTCGCACCGCAGGAGGCGGCTCATCCCCCGGGTCGTCAGGTGCAGCGCCGTGCCGACCGCGATGACGGCGTGGAGGACGTGCGCCAGGGACTGGTCCTGGTCGCGGTAGTGCAGGTGCCAGCCCTCGTCGTCGTGGTCGGTCAGGCGCGGATACGCGGCGATCGCGGCCATCTGGCGGTTCAGCGACGTCGCCCGGCCGCTCGGAGTCGGCGCGTCGACCACTTCCAGCCACTCGTCGATCACGTCGCGCGTCCGGGCGTGGTCGTCCGGGCCGGACTCGAAGGCCATCGTCATGCCGTATTCGCGCGTTCGAGCCTCGATGCCCTCGCGGTCGGACGGCCAGTCGTTCGCGAGGGAGGCGGCGAGCAGGACCGCGTACTCGCCGTAAGGGTTGAGCTGCATAAGACCATGACAGCACAGTGGCTCCCATGCGCACCTCCACACCCTCCCCGCACCCCTCCGAGCCGCTCGCCCCCGCCGTCGATCCGCACGAGCACGGCTGGACGACCGAGTCGGCCCACCGGACCAGCGAGGGCGTCGTCGTGTACGTCCGCTGCGCCGGCTGCGGCACGCGGCGCGTGGACGTGCGGACCGGGCACCAGGATCCCCCTGCCGCTCTCAGCCGCATCCTGCCCGCCTCCGACGACCGCTCCCGCCGTGGAGCAGCGAGCGGCCGCGGGAGGATGAGGGCATGATCGCCGACCTGACCCTCCCCTGCGACGCCGGCCCCGGGGAGAGGAGCCTCCTCCTCCGCCGCGCGGTGCTCCACGACCTCCCCGCGATCGTCCGGCTCCTCTCCGACGACCCGATCAGCGCCGGGCGCGGAGACGTCGCCGCCGAGGAGGACGGGGCCGCCTACGAGGCCGCCTTCCGGAGCATCGCGCAGGACCCGGGCAACGATCTCGTGGTCGCGGTGGACGGCGCCGGAGCCGTGGTCGGCACGCTGCAGCTGACCGTGATCCCCGGGATGGCGCGCCGCGGCAGCTCCCGCCTGCTCGTCGAAGCGGTCCGGGTGGCGAGCGCCGAGCGGTCGGCGGGGATCGGCACGGCCCTGATGCGCTGGGTGCTGGACGTCGCTGCGATCGAGCTCCGAACGCCGCTCGTCCAGCTGACCTCGGACGCCGCCCGCACCGACGCCCACCGCTTCTACCTGCGCCTGGGCTTCGTCGACTCGCACGTGGGCTTCAAGCGCCGCGTCGAGCTGCCGGGCTCGTAGCGGCGGTGCGGGCAGCCCGTCCGGACGCCTGATCGGCGTGTCCCCGCAAGCACGACCGGCGCAGGAGGGGACGCCCCGAGCGGAGGCCCGGACGGCACTGCTCGCCTCTCCCCGGCCGACGTGATTGGCTGGCCCGATGAGAACCGAGACCCGCCAGGGCGTCCCCCTCCTGCTCGTCGACGACGACGGAGGCGCGCTCTCGACCCCGGACGACGCGATCGCGCTGATCGGCGAGACCTACGGCGGCGACGTCGAGACGATCGTGGTGCCCGTCGGCCGGCTCGACCCCGAGTTCCTCCGCCTGCGCTCCGGCATCGCCGACGAGTTCGTGCAGAAGTTCGTCTCGTACGGCAAGCGGCTGGTGATCCTCGGCGACGTCAGCGGGCCGGTGGCGGAGTCGAGCGCGCTGCAGGCCTTCGTCGTCGAGTCGAACCGCGGCGACCACCTCTGGTTCGCCGCCGACCTCGAGGCGCTCGACGCCCGCCTCCGCAGCTCCGGGACCGCGAACGAGCCCGGCGCCGACGGCGGAGTGGAGCCGACGCCCGGCCCCGCCCGCTGATGCCCCTGCTCCAGCCCGGCCCCGACGGCTCTCCACCCGAGGTCGACGGTCCGGTCCGCCTCCTCTTGCTCGCCGACACGCACCTCCCGAAGCGGGCGAAGGCCCTCCCGGACGAGGTGTGGCGCGCGGTCGACGAGGCCGACCTGGTCGTGCACGCGGGCGACTGGGTCGACGAGGCGACGCTGGACGCGCTGGAGGAGCGGGCGGCGCTCCTGCTGGCCGTGTGGGGCAACAACGATCCGGAGCCGCTGCGCGCCCGCCTGCCCGAGGTCGCGCGCGCCCGCGTCGCCGGCCTCGACGTCCGCGTGGTGCACGAGACCGGAGCGGCGACCGGCCGCGAGACCCGCGCCGACGCCGCTCATCCGGGTGCCGACGTGCTCGTCTTCGGGCACAGCCACATCCCCTGGGACACCGTCTCCCCGGCGGGTCTCCGCCTGCTCAATCCGGGCTCCCCGACGGATCGGAGGCGCCAGCCGGCCTGCACCTTCCTGACCGCCGTCGCCGACGACGGAGGGCTCCGCGACGTGCACCTGACCGCCCTGCCGCTCCGGGCACGAACCATTCCCGGCGGCGGCGCAAGGGGGTCACAGAGCATTTAGGTCGGCCTAAGCTCACCTGGATGAGCAGCTCACACGACCACCCCGACTCCGCGCACCTGCGCCCGGAGGGTCTCGACGACGCCACCGTGGCGGCGCTCGGGAAGCTCTCGGAGGCGCTCGAGACGGTCGAGCACGCCCGCGGTCTGCTCTACGGCTTCCACCGGCTCACCGGCGCGGCCGACCTCGCTCTGGGCGAGGCCGTCGACGCGCTGCGCGAGGCCGGCCACGCCGCGACCGCCGAGCGGATCGAGGCCGAGCTCGTCGGCCGCAACGTCATCGAGGGGCGCTGGACCTTCCAGATCGTCGAGGACTACGACGACACCTACTACGCCGCGTTCCGGGAGCAGGAGCGCGCCGCGCGCGACGAGCTCGCCGGCGGACGCCGCCACCTCTTCGAGTCCGAGATGAAGGAGGACCGCCGCTCCGGCGGCCGCCGCCACCACGAGTCGCGCCCGGAGGCGGGCTCGTGAACGCCGTCATCCGGATGCACGCCTCGTCGCTGCGGGTCAAGGCGGTCACGCCGGGCCGCGGCGGACGCGGCACGCCTCCCGAGCCCGAGGCGACGATGCGGCGCACCACGCTCAGCATCGACGGCCGCCGCTTCCTCCTCGCCGTCTCCCTCGACACCGAGGAGCTCGAGAAGCGCCTGGTCGAGGCCGTGCGCAACCGCGGCGACATGGTGAGCTTCACGGTCGCCGGCGAGCGGGAGGTCTGCGTGCTGGTCTCCCCGGGCGTCGCGGTCATCCTCGAGCACGAGGACGTCCCGGTCGAGGATCCGGACGCCGAGGACGCGCCGATCCTGTACGACGACGTCGAGTACCTGACCTGATCCGTCGGCGACCGGTCCCGGCCGCCGGTCCGGGCGCGGACTCTCGACTCGGGTCGTCCGTCCGCTCAGACCGCTCCGGTGCTCGCCCACAGGTGGAACGCCGCGTGCGCCCGGTGCGGCCGCCACGCCTGCGACGCCGCCTCCGCCTCCACCGTGCTCACCCGGCCGAGCGCCTTCCGCAGCACCAGGTCGCCGGCGGGGAAGGCGTCCGGATCGCCGAGGAACCGGAGCGCGAGGTAGTCGGCCGTCCACGGCCCGATGCCCGGGATCGCGAGAAGCGCGCGCCGCTGCTCCGGCAGGTCGCCCGCGCGGTCGAGCACGGGTCCGGCGGCGAAGGCCTCGGCGACGGCCCGGACCGTCCGCGCCCGGGCGTTGGTGATCCCGATCGCTGAGCGCAGCGCCTCGAACTCCGGCGCGAGCAGGGCGGCGGGTGCGGGGAACGCCAGCAGACCGCGCTCCCCCGGGGCGCCGAAGGCCGCGGCGGTGCGTCCGCCGAAGGTCCGGGCCGCGGCGACGGACACCTGCTGGCCGAGGACCGCCATGACAGCCGCCTCGAACGCCTCCGGGTACTGCGTCGCGCGCAGCCCCGGTCGGGCCGCAATGGAGCGGGCGAGCAGCGGGTCCCGCGAGAGCTCGGCGCCGATCGCCACGACGTCGGAGTCGAGGTCGAACCAGGCACGGACGACCGCGGCCGCCGGCGTCAGCACGTCCGGCTCCGCCTCCACCCGCAGCCCGGTCTCCGTCACCTCGAGCACGATCGGCCGCGGCGCCCCGTCGAGGGTGAGCAGGCGCTCCAGGCGCCGGCCGTCGGCCGAGACCCGCTCCACTCCGGGGAGGGCGTGGTTGCGGAGGAGGCTCGCGGCGCCGGCTGAGTCGAAGGGCCCGAGGGCCGGCAGGTCGAGGGAGGACGTCTCGTTCAGGGGAGCAGGACCGTCTTGCCGCGCGCGCGGCCCGACTCGACGAGGGCGAGCGCGGCGGCCGCCTCGGTCAGCGGGAAGGAGGGCCCGAGCACGACCTCGAGCTCCCCGCGACCGGCGCGGTCGAGCAGGCCCGGCCGGGCGGCGTCGCGGAGGGCGGTGCCGGGATCGGCTCCCGGTCCGCCGCCGAGCATCAGGATCCCGCCGAGGCGGGCGGCGTGCTCGAAGCCGGCCACAGTGGCGATGCGCGAGCGGTCGGCGACCAGAGCCACCGAGGCGTCCAGCGCCTCGTCGGTGCCCGCCGTGTCCAGCGCGACGTCGACGCCGCCGGGGGCCAGGGCGCGCACGCGCTCCTCCAGCCCGGCGCCGTAGCGGACCGGTTCCGCGCCGAAGCGGCGGACGACCTCCTCGCCGCGCTCGCTCGTGGTGCCCAGCACCCGTGCTCCGCGGGCGACCGCGAGCTGCACCGCGAGCGAGCCGACGGCCCCGCTCGCCCCGTGCACCAGGACGGTGTCCCCGGAGGAGACGCGGGTGGCCTCGACGAGGTGCTCGGCGGTCGTCCCGGCCAGCAGCAGGCCCGCGGCCGCCGCCCAGCCGAGCCCGGCGGGCTTGGGCAGGACCGCGCTCGCGGGCGCGACCAGCTCGGCGGAGTAGCCGCCGGAGACCCGGAACGCCACGACCTCGTCGCCCACGCGGATCGGTCCGAGCGGCCCCTCGGCCCCCTCGCCGACCGCGGTCACGACTCCGGAGACCTCGCTGCCCGGCCGGACCGGCACCCGTCCGCGCCCGAACATCCCGCGCAGGAGCTTCGCGTCGGCCGGGTTCACGCCCGCTGCGCGCACCGCGATCCGCACCCTGCCGGGCGCCGGCTCCCCCGGATCGACCTCGACGGCGCGCAGCGCCTCCGGCCCGTCGAATCCCTCGGCCTGCATCGCGACGACCATGCGTCCGCCTCCCGTCCCCGGGCGCCTGCGCACCCGAGCGCGACGCTAGCAGCAGCGTCCGACCCCCGGACCCCCTGCGGAGAGCGCGGCAGCCGACCGAGAACGCCCGTTCTGGTACCGCCTACCATGGAGGGATGTCCCCGATCCTCGACGAGCGCCCTCCCCGCGAGGCGATCCTCGCGGCCGCCGACCGGCTCTACTACGAGCGCGGCATCCAGTCCGTGGGGATGGACGAGCTCCGCACGGCCGCGGGCGTCTCGCTGAAGCGCCTCTACTCGGAGTTCCCGAGCAAGGAGTCGGTGGTGGTCGCCGTCCTGCACGGCCGGCACGAGCAGTGGACCCTCGGCGTGACCACCCGGGTCGCCGCGGCGGACGGACCTCGCGGCAAGCTGCTCGCGATCTACGACTTCCTCTTCGACTGGTTCTCCGAGGACTCGTTCCGCGGCTGCGGCTTCATCAACGCCTTCGGGGAGCTCGGCTCGTCGAACCCGATGGTTGCCGAGATGGCGCGCGACCACAAGGAGACGTTCCAGCGCTTCCTCGCGACCCTCGCTGAGGAGGCGGGAGGCGGCGCCGAGCTCGCCGCGCAGCTCGCGATCCTCGCCGAGGGCGCCCAGACCACCGCGGCCATCGCCGGAACCCCGGAGGCCGCCCTGCACGCGCGTCGCGCCGCCGAGATCCTCATCGACGCGGAGACGCGCCCCGTCTGAGGCACGCCGCGCGCGGGATCAGGCCTCGCCGCCCCCGGGCGGGCCGACCACCAGCAGCGCCGCGAAGACCACGGCGACCAGAGCCAGGACCAGCGCCCCGGCGAGCACGGGCCGCGCGAGCGCCCAGCGGAGGAGCCGGCTCGTCACGCGCCGGTCGCGCGGGTCGTCCGTCGCGTGCGTCCGCCACGGGCCCTCCAGCAGGCCGCGGCGCTCGAAGCCGCGCTCCAGCGGGACCGTCGCGTAGGGCACGACCGCGCTGACGACCGCGAGCGCCGTCGCGCCCGCCGACCACCGCTGGTTCACCGCGAGCACCAGGGCCGCGGCTCCGTAGGCGAGGAACGCGAACCCGTGGATCGGCCCGGCGACGCTCACCGGCCAGTCGCCGGCTCCGGCCGCGTACTTCAGCAGCATCCCGACGATCAGGAGAGTCCAGGTCACCGCCTCGACGATCGACAGCAGGCGGAAGAGGCGGCGCGGGCTCATGGGATCGGCTCCGTTCGGTCCGCGGCGACGCGGCTCGGGGTCGGTCGAGGGTCGCCCGGAGCCTACGGGAGCACGCTCGCGAGGAACCTGAGCGGACGAGGACCGCTCGGGGCGCTCAGCCCAGCCAGCCGGTGAGCGAGAGGGCCGTCACCGCGCCGACCAGGCCCGCGGCGACGAGGGCGACCGTGCCCGTGACTCCGCTGCGGGAGGGGGCTGCGGCGGGGCCGCCGGCCAGGCGCGCCCAGAGCCGGCGTGCCACCTCCTCGGCGGAGGGGCGGTCGGCCGGATCGAGAGCGGTCATCGCGGTCAGCAGCTCGCGCCACTCCGCCGGGACCGTCTCCGGGACGACGGGCGCGTGGTGGAGGCGCTGGATCGAGATCTCGAGCGTCGTGCCGGTGTAGGCCCTGCGGCCCGAGACGGCCTCGAGGAGGACCAGCCCGAGCGAGTAGACGTCGGACGCCGGTCCGACCGGGCCGGAGCCGAGGCTCTCGGGGCTGAGGTACGCGGCGGTGCCCACCAGCACGTCGGAGCGGGTGAGCCGGGCGTCGTCGACCGAGCGGGCGATCCCGAAGTCGCTGAGCTTGGCCTCGTGCGCGGAGAAGCCGGATGCGGTGGCGCGCGAGCGGACGAGGACGTTCTCGGGCTTCACGTCGCGGTGGAGTACGCCCTGCGCGTGCAGGTGCGCGAGAGCATCGGCCACCTGAGCGCCGACCTCCGCGACGAGCCGCTCATCGCCGGAGCCGAACCAGTCGGCCGCCGGGTCGCTGCGGTCGAAGTACTCGAGGACGAGGAACGCGAGGTCGCCCTCCTCGCCGGGGATCTCGCCCTGGTCGAGGACGTCCACCACGGAGGCGTGACGCGAGTCGATCAGGAAGCGGATCTCGCGCTCGCGACGCGCCCGCTCGTTGGGGGTGTCCGGGACGTCGCGGTGGACCTTGACCGCGACCTGGCGGGCGAGGCGGAGGTCGCGGGCGCGGTAGACGACGGCGCTGCCGCCCTCCCCCACCCGCTCGAGCACGAGGTAGCGACCGGCCAGGGTGGAGCCGACCAGCGGATCCACGACGTCAGCCAGGAGCGGCTGCAGGCGGTCGAGTTCGTCCAGCACGGGCAGCTCCCTTCGCGAATGAGTCACTAGCTCGTCTAACTAGTAGTCCCTTCGTAGTGGTCGCCGCCCCTTCAGGCAAGCACCTCGAGGGAGGTTGGCTTGTCTAGATGTTCTTGCTACGAGACTGTCTAGACTGTTCGGCATGGATGAGGTCACGCTGAAGCGACCCGGGGCCTTCTGGTTCTCGGGTGAGGCGACCGAGCCCGGAGCGGTGGAGGTCCTCGCCGCGATGCGCGCCTTCCGCACGGCGGAGGCCGCGATGCGCCGCCGGACCCGCGGATCCATGGGCATGGGCGAGAACGACCTGCTGGCCGTGCAGTTCCTCATGCGCCGCCAGCAGAAGGGCGTGCACGTCAGCCCGAAGGACCTGGCCTCCTACCTCGGCATCTCCTCCGCCTCCACGACCGTGCTGATCGACCGGCTGGTCAAGAGCGGGCACGTGGTCCGGGAGCCGCACCCGAGCGACCGCCGGGCCATCCGCATCGTCGCCACCCCGACCTCCCACCGCGAGGTGCGCGAGACGCTCGACGAGATGCACCGCCGCATGCTCGAGGCGGCCGAGACGCTCAACCCCTCCGAGGCCGGGACCGTCATCCGCTTCCTGCAGACGATGCGCGACATCGTCGAGCGCCCGGCCGACTCCGAGACGGTCGACGCCGCCCAGGAGCTCGCGGGCGAGCCGATCGGCGAGTACGCCGACGGCGTGCTGGAGCAGCGCCGCGCCTGACGCGCGTCCACGCGGCCGTGGCCGTGCGTCCCCGAGAGTTCACTCCGAAGGACTTCTGCCGCGCCCCGGGTCCGTCGGAGAATCGAGGCGACCGGCGGCGATGGACAGAAAACGCAGTCCGCGACGTAAGTAGCTAGCTCAACTAGTAGGAAGTCTTTCTAGCGATATAGAGTGACGGACGTCAGCCACTCGTACGTCAGATCGGAGCACACCATGGGCAACATCCTGTACGGCACTCCCCCCGCCGCCATCGAGGTCGAGGACCGCGCCCTCGCCCACCTCCAGATCGTCATCATCAACAAGTTCCGCCGCGACGAGCGCTTCCTGCTCACCCTCGACGCGAGCCCCCAGGCCGGCACCGGCCGCCGCGGCGTGTGGATGCACCCGACCATCCCGATCCAGTTCGAGTTCAAGGGCAGCCGCCAGCCCACGATCAACCCGGAGTGGGTCAAGGCCCTCATGGAGCGCGCCAACAGCGGCGCCGGCCTCCGCATCGTGCCCGAGCCGACGAGCAACGCCGCCGTCCCGCTGCGCCGCGCCGAGCCCGCCGCCTGACCCTCCGCGCCGGAGCCGCTCCCGATCAGGCTCCGCCGCCGCACACCGACACGACCCGCCTTCCCGCCCGGGAGGCGGGTTCCGTCGTCTCCGGGCCTGAGAACCCCGGGAGCGCGCTCGCAAGTGGTTGACATTCCGCGCCACGGTCAGGGTCGCAGTCCTACACTGCTCCTGCGGCACGGGGTCGTTCCGGCGGGCTCGTCCCTGCTGTCGCACGCATGACCGGCCGCCGGCCGCTCGGGCCCCCCTCTCGAGCGACCGGCGGACGGCTGCGCGGCGCACCCGAAGCGCCGTCCGCGAGGTCCGCCGGAACCAGGAGCGGCCAGATGACCCACGGAACGAACAGCCTCACCACCACCGTCGACGAGGTGCGCCCGGGCGACCTCTTCTGCGCCGTCGTCGCCCACGAGACCGAGCAGTGGCGCGTCGTCGCCGTCCTCGGCATCCGCGTCCTCGCCGAGCGGGTCTCCGGAGGAGACCGCCGCAGCTTCACGCTCCGCTTCGTGCGCCACCAGCTCTCGCCGGACGTGCTCATCGCGAGGGGCGCCGCAGCGACGGCCTCTCCGGACTCCCGCCGCTAGAGCGACGCCGTCGCCACGGCGGGACGCGCCAGGCGGGCGAAGAGGCGGTCGAACACGACCCGCCGATCGAACTGCAGGGCGTACTCCCGGGCGGCCGCCGCTCGGCGTGCGCGTTCGTCGGCGCTGAGCTCGAGGACGGCGTGGTCGAGGAGCGCGGCGATCGTGTCCGGGCTGTCGACCGGGGTCACGAAGGCGTGCTCGCCGATCGCCTCGCCGATGCCGCCGGTCAGCGTGGTGATGATCGGCCCGCCCCCGGCGAGCATCTTCTCGGCCAGCGCGATGCCGAAGGTCTCGACGAACTCGGGTCGCGGCT
Source organism: Rathayibacter sp. AY1F6 (assembly GCF_002932035.1). NCBI lineage: Bacteria > Bacillati > Actinomycetota > Actinomycetes > Micrococcales > Microbacteriaceae > Rathayibacter > Rathayibacter sp. AY1F6. The sequence continues at coordinate 43,724 of NZ_PSVD01000002.1, forward strand.
TGCTCGGGAGCACGAACGCCGCGCAGCCCGCCATCAGGAAGGGCTTCTCCGCGTCGCCGACGTCGTCGAGGAAGCGGATGCGGTGCGCCAGCGGCGACGCCGCCGCGATCCGGCGCAGCTCCGCCTCCTGCGGACCGCGACCCGCGATGACGAGCTCGTGGCGCTCGTGGACGGCACTGCGCTCGTAACCGGTGATGAGGTCCTCCACGCCCTTCGCCTCGGTCAGGCGCGAGAGGAAGAGGACGTAGCCGTCGGTCCGGAGTCCGCGGGCCCGCACGACCTCCTCGACGACGCCGGGGTCGAGGTCGAGGTAGGCGTCCGCGTCGATCGCCGGGTAGGACACGGCGATGCGCTCCCGGCACTGCGGAGCGAAGCGCGTCCCGTGCGCGGCGTCGACGCGCTCCGCCTCCTCGATGATCAGGTCGCGCGTGTACTCCGACACCGCGACGCAGTGGTCCTGCGAGAGGTAGGAGGAGAGGATGTGGGCGGCGGCGCCCAGCCGGCCCTCCTCCACCGCCCGGCGAACCACGTTGGTGACGTCGGAGCCGACGGCCTCGGCGATCGTGGTGACCTCGACGGGGAGGCCTGTGCTCCAGGCGGCGCGGAGGGCGTCGGCCACGACGAGCGTGTGCGGGCTCAGGTAGAGCGAGAGGCAGACGGTCGGGACGCCGTCGGTGAACAGCTCGATCAGGCGTCCGGTCATCCCGGCCAGCCAGCGGCCGTCCGGGACCTTGTAGTCACCCACTGGTCCCGGCCGCTCCACGACGATGCCGTCGCTGTAGGGCAGCACGGCGTCGAGCGGCTTGAGCGGGAGGCCCGCGGCCTCGAGCCGGTCGATCGGCCAGGTGACGATCCGGACCTCGTCGAACCCGCGCTCCCGGGCGGTCTCGGCGAGATTGCGCGCTTCGACGGAGTGCCCGCAGATCACCGGATCGGCGCGGACGACGATGACGAGTCTGTTCTGCACGGTGTTCGAGTGCGTGCTCTGGTCCATGGGTCTCCTTCAGGGGTCGTCGGTCGGGTGCGGCGGCGGAGGCCGGACGCGCGGGGTCGGTGGTAGCGGGGGTGACAGCGAGCGGGGGTCAGTGCCGGCGCGCCGGCCACGAGGGCGGCCGGTGCTCGGGCAGGGTCCCCCAGTCGGAGGGCTCCGGACCGAGGTGCAGGAGCAGCTCACCGCCGAGATGGAGGGCGGCCGCGGTCAGGACGCTCGTCAGGAGGGGCGCGCCGTCGAACTCGGCCGACTGCACGTACTGGACCGGCCCACCCGGCTCGGGCTCGACGAAGCCGGTGGTCCGGATCTCGAGGTCGGCCCCTCCGATCGCCACCGACGCGCGCGCGAAGCTCGGCGCGTTGACCAGCACCAGGCCCTGCCCGGCGACGGGGAACAGCCCGAGGCTCGCCCACACGTACCAGGAGCTGAGGCCGCCGGAGTCGTCGTTCCCCGGCAGGCCTCCCCGGCCCGCTCCGAACCGCTGGTGCAGCACGCCGTGCACGATCTCGGCGGTCCGGTCGGGCCGTCCCGCGTAGTGGTACGCCCACGGCGAGTCCATGTCGGGCTCGTTGTTGAGCCCCTCGAAGCGTCCGAGCTCGGCTCCCGCGAGCATCTCGCTCCGCTCGGGGCGCAGCCCGGGCTGGACGACCGGCTCGGCTCCGTAGCCGAAGAACTCGTCCAGCTGGGCGATGAAGCCCCTGTCCCCTCCGCTGAGGGCGATGCGCCCGGCCATGTCGTGCAGCAGGCGGAAGGAGTAGTTGTGGCGGGTGCCCTCGTAGTACGTCGAGTCCTTGAGCAGGCCGGAGCGGAGGTCGAACGCGTTCACCCACTGCGCGGCGCGCTCCTCGAGCTGCTCGGCGAGCTCGAGATCGCCGACGTGGCGGGCCACGACCGCTGTGCACCAGTAGCCGTGCGCCAGGTCGAGCGTGTGGCTGATCGGGTGAGCCTCCCCCGCGGCGAGGAACTCCTCGCCGTACATCCGCTTGAGGTCCTCGCTCATGTGCACGAGAGCGGCGTCCCAGTCGACGCCGGGCAGCCCGAGCCGGCAGAGGTCGGCGAGGAAGGTGTGCGCGAGGGCACTGCCCTGGCGCGAGAACCGGTCGCTGCCCTTGGCCATCCGGTAGCCGATCGGGAAGTTGCCCTCCTCCTCGCAGATGGTCAGGAGCGCAGCCGCGATCTCGACCGCCCGCTCGGACAGCAGCATCGTGAGCAGCGGGAGCTGAGTGCGGTAGATGTCCCACATCGTGCTGATGTCGAAGACGAAGGGTCCGTCCGTCGGCCAGAACGGGCTCTCTGAGGGGGCGAGGCACGGCTTGATCAGCGAGTGGTAGAGCGCGGTCGAGAAGACCGTCTCGCGCTCGGCGGACGGGGTGTCGACGGCGATCGTGCGCAGGCGCTTCCGCCACGTCTTGCGGGTGCGATCACGGCGCTGGTCGAACCCGGTGCCCGCAGGAGGAACGTCGCGATGCAGGTTCTCGCGGGCGCGGTCGGTGCCCCGCAGCGAGAAGCCCATCCGGAGCTCGACGGTCTGCCCGGCCGTGCTGGGTCCCGCCCACATCAGCCCGAAGGGGCGCAGCGTGGTGGGACGGATGTGGTCGAAGTCGAGCCGGGTCCCGCCGGGCATCAGCCGGCGGTCGTACCAGAGCATCTGCCGCCACTGCAGGGCGTCGCACTCCAGGTGCACCGCGAGCGGCGCCCCCTCCATCACGACCTCGCCGGCCGCGACGCCGGGCGAGATCGAGTGCAGCTGCGCGCGCAGCGGCACCGTCGCTCCGCTCGGGATCGCCAGACCCCCGAGGGAGAGGTCGACCACCACGCGTGCGCTGCGGTGCTCGGGGAAGGTGTAGCGGTGCACCACGGAGGCGGGCCCGACGGTGAGCTCGGCCCGCACGCCGGAGGAGAGGGTCGCCGCGTAGTAGCCGGGCTCCGCCACCTCGTCCTCGAGGGCCCAGCTGCGCCCGAGCTCGTCGAGCGGCTCGAGCATCGGCGTGACCCGCAGGTAGTTGTAGTACTTGCGGATCGCGCCGGTGCCCGACTGCTGGAAGTGGGTGAATCCGCTCGCCTCGAGGCCGTCGTGGAGCGTCGGCGGGACCCCCTCGAGCGCGAGGTCGTAGCGGCCGTAGCCCGTCGGATAGGCGCCGGAGTAGGAGCACGCGGACACCATGCCGAGGGGGTAGGTGGCTCCGGGGTGCGTGTTGCCGATCTGCGGCTTCGGCGACCACCACGTCGCTGCGACCCCGGTCGGCTCCGGGAGCGCGGTCGCCTCCGTGCCCAGGAACGGGTCCACCCGCTCGATCATCCGCTCGCCGCCATGCCGTGACGCTAGGCACGGCGGGGAGACGAGGGGTGTCGACGGGGTGTCCGGCGGACGACGGAGCGGCGACGGATGAGGGCCGACGGGCTAGGGGATCAGGCGCTCCGCGCGGTAGCGGTCGAAGAGCGCCGTGAACGAGTCGACCGTCCGGTGGAACGCCGTGAAGCCGGCGAGGCGGGACTTGCCGATGTCGGTGACGACCTCGAGGTTCCGGCCGAGGTCGGCGTCCGTGTGCCACCAGGAGGCGACGCGGGAGAGGTCGGGCTCGATCAGCCCGTGCTCGTCGACGAGACGCCGCCAGACGGGCTCGGCATCGGCCATCTGCTGCTCGAGCGGCTGCGGCTCCTCCCCCGGGCCGACCGGCTCGACGCCGAAGTGCTCCGCGATCCGGGTCCACATCCAGCGCCAGCGGAAGACGTCGCCGTTGACCACGTTGAAGGCCTGGTCACGGCCCGCCTCCGACGTCGACGCCCAGAGCATCTGCTCGGCGAGGATCGTCGCGTCGGTCATGTCGGTGAGTCCGTTCCACTGCGTGAGCGAGCCGGGGAACACGAACGGGGTGCCCTCGGCACGGTGGATCGACGCCGCGACCGCGAGGGTCAGCCCCATGTTCATCGCGTTGCCGACGGCGTGCCCGATGACCGTGTGCGAACGGTGCACCGACCAGGTGAACCCGGCGCGCCCGGCCGCGGCGAAGAGCTCGTCCTCCTGCGCGTAGTAGAAGTTCGGGGCGTCGAGGCGCTCCTCCTCCTCGTGGAACGGGGTGTCGGGCATCGCGCCCTGCCCGTACGCCTCGAACGGGCCGAGGTAGTGCTTGAGGCCGGTCACCAGCGCGACGTGCTCGACGGGAGCGTGCGCGAGCGCGGCGAGGAGGTCGCGGACCATGCCGCCGTTGACCGCGATGTTCTCCTCCTCCGTCGCCTGGCGCGACCAGGCGGTGAAGAAGACGTGCGTGGGGCGCTGGTCGGCGAGAACGCGGGCCAGGTCCTCGGCGGAGCGCAGGTCGGCGGCGAGCGGAGTGACGCCGGGGAGCGCGTCGATCGGGCGGCGCGAGAGGGCGGTCACCGGCCACCCCTGCTCGGTGAGCAGGTCGACGAGGGCGGAGCCGCCGATGCCCGTCGCACCGACGACGAGGGCGCTGCGGGGGTCGGACGGGGGGACGGGAGTGGTGGAGGACATCCCCTGGGCCAACAGCCCCGGGGGCGAGGCATTCCCCGATCCGGGCGTCACGGAGGGACACCGGAGGTCACGGAGGGACACCGGGCGTCACGGAGGGACACCGGGCGTCACGGAGGGACACCGGGCGTCACGGGCGGACCGCGGACCGGGCTCCTCCCCTACCGTCGAGCACGAGCCGCCCGGGGTGGGCGCAGCGGAACAGGAGCCGACGATGACCGCGACCGACGTGCGGGCCGTGCCCGAGGTGGACTACGAGGAACTGGCGGGGCGGTTCCGGCCGCTGTTCGCCGAGATCGCGGCGGGGGCGGCGGCGCGGGAGAGCGCGCGCGAGCTGCCGGTCGCGCAGATCCGAGCGCTGGCGGACGCCGGGTTCGGCGCGGTGCGCGTGCCACTGGAGTCCGGCGGGGCCGGCGCGAGCCTCCCCCAGCTGTTCCGCCTGCTGACGGAGCTGGCCGCCGCCGACTCCAACCTCCCCCAGGCGCTCCGCGGCCACTTCGCCCTGGTCGAGGACCGGCTGCTCGCGACCGACGGGACCCGCGAGCGCTGGCTCCGGCGCTTCGCCGACGGCGAGCTCGGCGGCAACGCCTGGACCGAGGTCGGCACGGTCGCGATCGGCGACGTGCAGACGAAGGTCGCTCCGGTCGAGGGCGACCCGACGCGGTTCACGGTGACCGGCACGAAGTACTACTCCACCGGCAGCGTCTTCGCCGACTGGATCGACACCTTCGCCCAGCGCACCGACACCGGGCAGAAGGTGATCGCGATCGTCGACGCTCGCCAGGCGGGCGTCGAGCACGCCGACGACTGGGACGGCTTCGGCCAGCGCACCACCGGCTCGGGGACGAGCACCTTCACGGAGGCGGTGGTCGCGGCCGAGGACGTGATCGACTTCGAGACCCGGTTCCGCTACCAGACCGCGTTCTACCAGGCGGTGCTGCTGGCCGTGCTGGCGGGCTCGATCGCGGGGGCCGAGCGCGAGATCGCAGCCGAGGTGCGGGCGCGGACGCGGATCTTCTCGCACGGGAACGCCGAGTCGTTCGCGGCGGATCCGCAGATCCTGCAGGTGGTGGGGCAGGTCTCGGCCGCCGCCTATGCGGGAGCGGCGATCGTGGAGCGCGCGGCGGTCGCGCTGCAGCGGGCGCACGACGCGGCCCTCGACGGCGACCCGCTCGAGGACGAGCGGCAGAACGACCTCGCCGAGCTCGAGACGGCGCAGGCCCAGATCGTCCTGACGCAACTGGCCACCCGGGCGACCTCCGACCTCTTCGACGCGCTGGGCGCCTCCGGGGTGAGCACCCGCAAGAACCTCGACCGGCACTGGCGCAACGCGCGCACGGCAGCGAGCCACAATCCGTGGGTGTTCAAGGCGCGGATCGTCGGCGACCACGCGGTCAACGGCACCGTGCCGCCGCGGGTCTGGGCGATCGGCGCGGGGCCGAAGCGGTAGTCGCCTCTGCGCCGGCCGGGGGCGGTGGACAGCCGGCGAGGGCGGAGGAGAGGATCGAGGGGGCGGCGATGCGGCCGCCGCGGACGAGGGGGCTCGCGATGATCCGGACGACGACCGCGAGGGGCGCCGGTGCGCTGCTCGCCTGCGCGGCGGGGCTGCTCGCGCTGAGCGGCTGCACGGGAAGCGCCGACGGGGGGACGGCCCCGACGACAGCTCCACCGCTGATCTCGAGCGCTCCGACGCCGAGCAGTGCCGTGCCGACCGCGAGCGCCGGCAGCGCGACTCCGCTGCCCACCGCGACCCCGGCCACCGCCCTGCTCCCCTGCGAGGACCTGCTCACGGCCGAGGAGGAGGCGTCGCTCGCCGAGGACGGCCTCGCCCTCTCGCCCGAGGCGACGGTCTACGACGTCGACTACCCCGTCGTGCAGGAGATCGCCGAGGACGGGGTGCTCTGCCGGTGGAGCGGCCAGGGCGACGTGTCGGTCGTGGTCGGGCAGCTGGCGGTCCCGGACGCGGAGTGGCCGGATCGGAGCGCCGCGCTCCTCGCGGATGGGTTCACCGCCGACGACACCGCGGCTCCGGGCTTCCTCGACGGGCCCGACGGACCGGACGAGAGCTACCCCGGCCGCGGCGTCCTCCACCGCGACGGCGTCCTCTACTACGTGAGCTACTCCGGGATCGTCGGCTCGATCGTGCCGCTCTCCGGCTGAGGCGGCGGATCGACGACCCAGGGCGGGCGCCCGTGGTCGGCGCTGCTCCCCGTCGTCAGCTGCTCGCCGTGGTGGTCGAACGACAGCGGGACTCCCGCCTCGGCGCACTCACGGCCGATCAGGTCCATGGCGTTCCAGAAGTACTCGCTCGCTCGTCGATCCCCGGAGATCGCGGAGAGCAGATTGCTCGTGGCGAGACGAGCAGCGTCGGACGCGATCGAGTTCGAGGAGCTCTCGTCGAAGCCCTCGAGGGCTTCGCGAAACGGTGGACGCAGAACGGGATCGAGTTCCGGCGCGTAGTCGTTCCACGTGCGCTCGAGCGGGACACAGGGAGCGGCCTCCTGATCGCCTCCCGGCTCGGTGCAGCCCACGAGGAGCAGCACGGATACGAGTACCGCCGATGAGGCGGTCGTGCGGTCCACCATCGTTCATCGCTCGATGTGCATCGTCCCCGTCGTGACCCAGACCGCGCAGGCCTTCTCGCGATATTCCGGGGCACTGGTCTCGACGATGTGATCGCAGGTCGAGACGCCGGTGTACCACTTCACGCACCCCCCTTGAAACTCGTCCTCGCAGTTCTTGTTCGGCTGAATCGGAGCGGCCGAGGCCACCTGCGCCACGAGAACCGACGTCAGCGCCAGCGCGACGACAGCGAGACCGGACCCGAACCACAGAGGACTCTTCATGACGTCTCCTCATTCGCCGGCAGATTCGCCGGGTCCTGGGACCGCATCCATCGCGGAGAGGGTGTCGGACGGTCGGCGCGAACTCGACACATCGAGGCGCGGGCCGGGCCCTCGAGAAGGGGTAGCGTCGACAAGTGCGATTCCCGTGGCGTTCCCGAGACAGCGAGCGACTGCCGCGGGACGTGCTCGTGCTGGGGGTCGTCGCCTTCTTCGTGATGCTGGGGTTCGGCGTCGTCGTGCCGGTGCTGCCGACCTACGTGCGCAGCTTCGGCGTCGACTACACGGCGGTCGGCGCGGTCGTCTCGGCGTTCGCGCTGATGCGGCTGGTCGCGAATCCGTTCGTGGGGCCGCTCGTCGACCGGTTCGGCGAGCGGGTCGTGCTCGCCGTCGGCATCGGCATCGTCGCGCTCTCCTCGGCGCTGGTCGGCTTCGCCTCCGACTACCCGCACCTCCTCCTGCTGCGCGGAGTCGGCGGCATCGGCTCCGCGATGTTCTCCGTCGCGGCGATGACGCTCCTCCTGCGCACCGCGAGCCCGGAGCGGCGCGGCCGCTCGATCGGCTTCTACCAGGGCGGTTTCCTGCTCGGCGGCATGGCGGGCCCCGCGGTGGGCGGCGTGCTCACGGCGATCTCGCTCACCGCCCCCTTCTTCTTCTACGCCGGCACGCTCGCGATCGCGGGGCTCGTCGGGCTGATCCTGCTGCAGCGGCCGGAGCGCGACGCGGCACCGTCCGCCGCGGCGAGGACGAAGCCCCTGCGCGAGGTCGCCCGCGACCGCCGGTACCAGAGCGCGGTGCTGGCGAACTTCGCCCTCGGCTGGTCGGCGATGGGAGTCCGCGCGACGCTGGTCCCCGTGCTCGTCGTCGAGGGGCTCGGCGGGCAGCCCGCCTGGACCGGCATCGCGTTCGCGATCGCCGCGGTGGTGCAGACGATCGCGCTCGCGCCCGCCGGCCGCTTCGTCGACACGGTCGGCCGGCGCCCGGCGCTGATCGGCGGGTTCTCCGTCGCGGCGGTGGCGATGCTGGCGATGCCGTTCGTCTCGGAGCTGTGGCTGCTCGTCGTGCTGCTCTGCGTCTACGGAGCGGCGGCCGCCTTCATGGGCACGGCCCCGGGCGCGCTGGTCGGTGACGCCGCGGGCGAGCGCGGCGGCAAGCCGGTCTCGGTGTTCCAGGCCGCGTCCGACCTGGGCGGCGTGATCGGGCCGCTGCTCGCGGGCGCCCTCGCCGACGCCGCGTCGCCGACCGCGGCCTTCGCCTCCGCCTTCGTGCTGCTGGCGGCGAGCGCGCTGCTCGGCCTGCGGATCCCGCGCTCGCGGATCGCCTAGCTGTTCCGCCCGCGGGCGTCGACGGGCCAGACGGCGCCGCCGCCGTCGCGGAGGAGGACGCGGTACTCGTCGGCCAGGTTCACCGCGACGCAGACGTGGTTGGGCGCGATCCGCACGCGCGTCCCCACCGGGAGGTCGACTCCGGTGATCGTCGCATGGTGCTCCGAGAGCACCGGGATGCGCGCCTCCGGGTGCTCCGGGAGGCGGCCGAAGCCGCTCGAGGCCGCGCCGCGATCGGAGGAGAGCACCTTGCTGCCCGCGTCGGCGATCAGGTGGTCGCCGCGGCGGGACACGATCGTGGCGAGGACGGTGACGGCGATGTCCTCGGGCGCCATCGTGCCGATCTCCCACTGCTGGGCGTCGCCGAGGGCCGAGACTCCGGGGCGCAGCTCCGTGAGCACCGAGGAGTCGGCGAACGCGGCCGAGGGGGTCGAGCCTCCGCTGACCACGCGGGCCTCGACTCCGGACGCCGCGAGCGACGCGACCGCCTCGGCGAGCGCGCGCGCCTCGTCGCGGGCGGCCGACGCTCCGTTGCCGGCCGCGTAGCTGTGGCCGGGGAAGGTGAAGACGCCGGCGACGTCGAGCCCGGCCGAGACGGCGGCCGCGGCGATCGGGCCGGCCTCGGCGGGGAGCACGCCGCTGCGGTGGTGGCCGGAGTCGATCTCGACGACGACCTCGAGCCCCTCGCGCTCGGGCAGGGCCGCGGCCAGGCGCTCGGCCGACTCCGCCGAGTCGACGCCGACCCGCACCCGGGCGCTCGCGAGGACGTGGCGGAGCCGCCCGGCGCGCTCGGCGTCGAGCCAGAGCGGGTAGGCGATGAAGAGGTCGCGGATCCCTCCCGCGGCGAAGACCTCGGCCTCCGAGACGGTCGCGACGGTGAGCCCTACGGCCCCTGCGGCGAGCTGGCGGCGGGCGATCTCGAGCGACTTGTGCGTCTTCGCGTGGGGGCGGAGCGCCAGGCCCCGCTCGCGGGCCGCCGCGGCGACGGCGGCGATGTCGCGGTCGAGCACCGCCTCGTCGAGCACCAGCGCCGGAGTGGCGAGAGCGTCGAGCACGGCGGAGCGGGCGGAGGAGTCGGCGGCGGCGGTTACGACGGTCACGCGCCGAGCCTAGGCCGCACCACCGGCCCGCGTCCCGCCGAGAGGGTGGCCTCGGGCAGGTCCGCCGCCGGTCGTCGAGCCCCGCGGAAGGCGCCGCGGATGGATCCCGTTGAGCAGGACATCTCGTCGACCTCGGAGGCGGCCGCGCCGCTCCGCTCCGTCACCGTCCTCCGGATCGCCCACCTCTCCGCCGGGACGCTCCCGACGATGCTTCCGGGCTTCGGCGTCGTCGGGCTGAGCACTCTCGTCCACTGACCGTTCATCCGCCGCGGGATGCGGGAGGACCCCGGCGCTGCCAGGCTGAGCGGATGACTCCGCAGTCCTCCCGCCTCCGGCCCTTCGGCCCGTCCGGCGCCACCGTCACCCGGCTGACCCTCGGCACCTCCTGGCGCCCCGAGCGCGTCGCCGACCTCGATCGGGTGCCGGCCCTCGAGCGCGTCCTCGACTCCGACGCCGCCACCCGCGCCGTCTCCGTCGTCGACACGTCCAACGAGTACGCCGGCGGCCACAGCGAGCGCCTGATCGGCGAGGCCCTGCAGGCCCGCGGCGGTGTCCCCGAGGGGATCACCGTGGTCACCAAGCTCGACCGCGACCCGAGCACCGGCAGCTACTCGGCCGAGCGGATGCGCCGCAGCCTCGACGAGAGCCGCGAGCGCCTCGGGATGGACGTCCTCCCCCTGCTCTACCTGCACGACCCCGAGCGCATCTCGTACGACGAGGCCTTCGCCGAGGACGGCCCGGTCCGCGCGCTCGTCGCGATGAAGGAGGCGGGCGTCGCCCTCTCGATCGGGATCTCGGGCGGACCCGCGCCGATGCTGCGCCACTACGTCGACACCGGCCTCTTCGACGCCGTGATCACCCACAACCGCTTCACGCTCGTCGACCGCTCCTCCGAGGAGCTGATCGACGCGTCCGTCGACCGCGGCGTGATCGTGGTCAACGCGGCGGTCTACGGCGGAGGCGCCCTCGCGCGCTGGCCTGAGCCGGTCGCCTCCTACGCCTACCGGCCGGCGCCGCGCGAGATCGTCGACGCCGTCGCGGCGATGGGAGCGGCCTGCGAGCGGGCGGGCGTGCCGCTCGCCGCCGCCGCGCTGCAGTTCTCGACGCGCGACCCCCGCGTGACGACGACGGTCGTCGGCGCCACCTCCGCCGAGCACTACGACTCCTTCGTGGCCGACGACGCGCTCGAGATCCGCGACGCGCTGTTCGAGGAGCTGGAGTCGCTCGCTCCGCCGAGCACCGTCTGGCAGGACGCGCCCGGGGCGACCTGGCCGCGCTGATCCGGGCATAGCCGGGCTCTCCTCCCGGTTGGAGCACGTGACCCCCTCCGCGAGATGCCGCCGCCGTACGCCCTCATCGGCGTATCGCGTACCGAAGCGGCGTTCCGCGGAGAAGCACGACAGGAGAGACATGACCGACACCGCTTTGTTCCAGCCGCTGACGCTCCGCTCGAGGACCGCGCGCAACCGCCTCTGGGCGGCACCGATGTGCCAGTACTCGGTGGAGGCGCAGGACGGCGTGCCCACCTCGTGGCACCTCGTGCACCTCGGCGGGCTCGCGCGCGGCGGATCGGGCGTCGTCATCGCGGAGGCCACCGCCGTCGTCCCCGAGGGGCGGATCAGCCCCTGGGACACGGGGCTGTGGAACGACGAGCAGCGCGACGCCTGGGCTCCGATCGTCGATTTCGTGCACGGGCAGGGCGCGCTCGCCGGCGTGCAGCTCGCCCACGCGGGCCGGAAGGCGTCGACCTACCGCGAGTGGAGCGGACGCGGATCCGTGCCGCTGGAGGACGGCGGCTGGCCGACCGTCGCTCCCTCGGCCGTCGCGTTCGAGGGCTACGCGGAGCCGCGCGAGCTGGCCGCGGAGGAGCTGCCCGGCCTCGTCGAGGCGTTCCGCGCCTCCGCCCGCCGCGCCGCGGACGCCGGCTTCGACGTGATCGAGCTGCACGCCGCGCACGGGTACCTGCTCCATCAGTTCCTGTCGCCGCTCTCGAACACCCGCGAGGACTCCTACGGCGGCTCGCTCGAGAACCGGGCGCGCCTGCTGCTCGAGGTCGTCCGCGCGGTCCGCGCCGAGATCGGGGAGCTCGTTCTGCTCGTCCGCTTCTCCGCGACCGACTGGGCCGAGGGCGGCTGGACGCTGGAGGAGACGATCACCGTCTCGGCGTGGGCGCGCGCCGAGGGCGTGGACCTCTTCGACGTGTCGACCGGCGGACTCGTGCACGCCAGCATCCCGGTGGCGCCGCTCTACCAGGTGCCGTTCGCGCGCGACCTGCGGAGGGCGACCGGTGCGCTGGTCGGCGCCGTGGGACTCATCACCACGGCGGAGCAGGCGGAGGGCGTGGTCGCGAACGGCGACGCCGACGTCGTGCTGCTCGCCCGCGAGCTGCTGCGCGACCCGAACGCTCCGGTGCGGATGGCGCACGAGCTCGGCGCGGACCTGCCGGTGCCCCCGCAGTACACCCGGGCCTGGCGCTGAGCCTTCAACCGCGAGATGCCACCTGTGTGCACGCCTCGCGGCGTGTCATGTGCACAAGTGGCATCTCGCGGAGGAGAGCGGTCGGGCCCCCCGGAGGAGAGCGTCAGCTCTCGGAGGGCTCCTCGGGAGCGTCCTCCTCGGGGTTGAAGTGCGAGTCTCCGGAGACCCCCACCGCCAGCCCGTCCTCGGAGTGCGGGATGGTCTCGTCGTCGCCGAGACCGTTCGCCTTCTTCTCGCCCTCGGACGAGGTGGCTGCGTCGGTCACGGCTCAGGCCTCGACGTCGCCGCGCCAGGCACCGTCGGGGGTGCCCTGCTTCTCGATGTACTCCTTGAAGTTGTTCAGGTCCTTCTTCACAGCGTGGCTGCCGGCGCCGACGAGCGAGCCGAGCGTCTCGAGGAAGCCCTTCGGCTCCCAGTCGAGCTGCACGGTGACGCGGGTCTCGGTGTCGGAGAGCTTGTGGAAGGTGACGACGCCCGCGTGGTCGGTCTCGCCGCCGGTGCTGTTCCACGCGACGCGCTCGTCGGGGTGCTGCTCGGTGATGTTCGCCTCGAACTCGCGCTCGACGGGGCCGACCTTCACCTTCCAGACGGTGAGGGTGTCGGTGACCTGCTGGATCGACTCGACCTCGTCGAGGAAGCGCGGGAACTCCTCGAACTGGGTCCACTGGTTGTAGGCGACGGACACGGGGACGTTGACGTCGACGGTCTCGATGATCTGCGGCACGGTGGTGCTCCTTGCTGTCTCACTCGGTGTGCGGCGTTCCGCTGCTGCGGTCGTCACGCTCGACGTTAGGCGGGAGCCGCCTGGGAGCGCACCGGGTTGCGGACTGACCCGAACGTGGTAAGCAGAGGCGGTGCTGCGGTGCGCGCGCCGGGACGGCTCCGTCGGGTGCCGAGACGCCGCCGTGCGCGCCGGGACGTCCGCGGGAGGGCGGCGTCCGGACGGCACGGCGGCGTCTCGGGAGCGGCAGGCCGGAGCAGGCCGTGGTCAGCGGTCCTGCGGGTCCCCGCCGAGCTGGCCGATGGCGGGGAGGGGGCCGCCGTCGTCGGCGCCGGTGCGACGCCAGCGGGCGATGGCGTTGCCCAGGTGGTAGATCACGAGGGCGGCGCCGGCGCCGAGGACGATGCCGCCGAGCTCGAAGCCACCGGAGGAGAACGAGAAGCCGGCGATGGCGATCACGAGGGAGACCGCGGCGGTGTACTGGTTGACCGGGCGCGAGAAGTCGACGCGGTTGTCGATCCAGATCTTGATGCCGATCACGCCGATCAGGCCGTAGAGCGCGGTGGTCGCGCCGCCCAGGACTCCGGCCGGGATCGAGTTGAAGACGGCGCCGACCTTGGGCGAGAGGCTGAGCAGGATCGCGGTGACGCCGGCGACCCAGTAGGCGGCCGTCGAGTACACGCGGGTGGCCGCCATCACTCCGATGTTCTCGCCGTAGGTCGTGGTGCCGGAGCCGCCGAAGGCGCCGGAGAGGGTGGTCGCCACACCGTCCGCGATCAGGGCCCGGCCGGTGCTGGCGTTGGCGGAGGCGTCGGTCATCGTCGCGACGCCGCGGACGTGTCCGACGTTCTCGGCGATGAGGACGAGCACGACCGGCAGGAACATCGCGATGCCCGACCACGTGGATCCGGAGGCGAAGTCGGGGAAGGTGAACGGCGGCAGCCCGAACCAGTCGGCCGCACCGACCGCGGAGTAGTCGATCTCGTTCCGGAGCAGGGCGACGACGTAGCCGATGACCACGCCGAGGAAGATCGAGACGCGGCCGAGGAAGCCGCGGAGGAACACGCTCGACAGGATGATCGCGGCGAGCGTGATCGTCCCGGTGATCGGTGCCTGCTTGAAGCTGAGGTACGCGGTCGGAGCCAGGTTGAACCCGATCAGGGCCACGATCGCGCCGGCGACGACCGGCGGCATCAGCCTGTCGATCCAGCCGAGGCCGACGACCTGCACGAGGACGCCGACGGCGGCCAGGAGGAGGCCCACGGCGACGACTCCGGCGAGCGCCGACCCCGTCCCTCCGACGGCGGTCGCGGCCGTGACGGGCGCGATGAACGCGAAGCTCGAGCCGAGGTAGCTGGGGAGCCGGTTGCGCGTGATCAAGAGGAACAGCAGCGTCCCGACTCCGGAGAAGAGCAGGGTCGTGGCGACCGGGAACCCGGTGAGCACGGGCACGAGGAACGTCGCTCCGAACATGGCGACGACGTGCTGGATGCCGATGGCGATCGTCGCCGGCCAGGCGAGCCGCTCGCCGGGGGCGACGACGGCGCCGGGCTCGACGGTGCGGCCGTCTCCGTGCAGGGTCCAGATGGGCATGGGGCTCCTCGGCGGGGAAGGGAGGCGGGGGTCGACGTTCACAGTAGCGAGGGGTCTGGCCGTGCCGCGGCACCCGACCTACGATCGGGCCATGGACGGAGCGCGGCGTCTCGGCGAGAAGGAGTTCTCCGCGCACCTCGCCGAGCGGGTCGCGCGGATCCGCGGGTCGTTCGGCGACCTCCCGCTCTGGGCGGTCTCGGGCTGGAACGGTCCGCGGCTGCTGGCGGAGTGGACGCTGACGGGCGGCCCGCGGGGGCTCTCGTTCCTCGCCGACGACGCGGTCCCGGGCGGGCCGGGGCCCTCCGTCGAGATCCGCACGACCCTCGGCGATCCGCGGCACGACGTCGCGCTGCTCTGCTGCCGGGAGGAGGCGCCCGTCTCGTTCGTGCAGCCGGAGGCGCTGCCCGCTCCCACGCGGATCGCGGAGATCCCGGTCGACGGGGCTCCGGAGCCCTTCGAGGTGTGGGAGGGAGCCGGGGCCGTGCGCGCGGCCGCCTGGGTGCGGGGGCACGTCCTCACGCTGGAGTGCCGCGGAGTCGACCTGGACGCTCTCGCGTTGAACGAGGTGGACGACATCGAGCCGTTCGTGGCCGGCTGGCTGGAGTTCGTGGGCACCTCGCGGCGTTGAGCGCCGACCCGCGCTCCCGCGGTGCTGGGAGAGCGCGGAGTCCCGCCCGGCGCGCCGGTGAAAGATGTGCGCCGATCCCGGACAGGAGGGAGCATGAGGCACATGCCAGCTCCCCTCGCGGGTCCCGACCGGTTCGCCGCGGTCGCCGCCGCGGTCGCCGATCCCGTCCGCCGCTACCTCTGGCGGCGCACCGACTCCGCCACCGCCGACGACGTGCTCGCCGCGACGCTCTCGGCGCTCTGGCGCCGCAGCGCCGACGTCCCCGAGGACGACCCGGTGCCGTGGGCGATCGGCGTCGCCCGGCTCCAGCTGCAGAACGCCCGGCGGATGCAGCGCCGGCAGGTCATGCTCGCCCAGCGGATCGCGGTCGTCGATCCGCCCCAGGTGCACATCGACGAGGGCGAGGCGTCGGGCGCGGAGGAGACCGTGCGCCTCGTGCTCGCCCGGATGCGCGAGCAGGACGCCGAGCTGCTGCGCCTCTGGGCGTGGGAGGAGCTCGACGTCCGCGGGATCGCCGCGGTCCTCGGAGTCACGGCGAACGCCGTCTCGATCCGCCTCCATCGCGCGCGGCGCCGCTTCGCCGAGCTCTACGACTCCACCGACCCGCACGCGCCCGAAGGGGGACTCCGATGACCGGAACCGACGACGAGGACGTCCGCCGCCTCCTCCGCACGGTCGACCCCGCGCGGAGCCTCCCCGCGCTCGACCGCGACGAGCTCGCCGAGCAGATCGCCGCCGCGACGGGTGAGGGCACGCGGACGGTGCACTCCCGCCGCCGGTCCCCCTGGCTGATCGTGGGAGTCGGCGCGCTGAGCGCCGGGGCCGCCGCCTCCCTCCTGCTGCCCTTCGCGCTCGGCGTGGGCGGGGGCAGCACCTCGACGCTGATCCTGCCGAGCACGGACGGGCCGATGGCCGCGTGCTCGCCGGTGACGGCCGCCGCGCTGGCCCCCGCTCAGCTCGCGTTCCGGGCCGAGGTCCGCTCGATCGACGGGAGCACCGTCACCCTGCACGTGCTCGAGCGCTACGCGGGCGAGGTCGGCGACGGCGTCACGGTCACCCAAGGCAGGGAGACGGCGGTGGACGGGGCCCCCATCGTCTTCGAGACCGGGGTCGACTACCTGGTCGCGGCCGACGGCGACACGATCCTGACCTGCGGCCTCAGCGGCGAGAGCTCCCCCGAGCTCGCGGCGCTGTACCAGGAGGCGTTCTCGCGGCAGTAGGCGGAGGCGGGTAGCGGCCCGGGCGAGCGGTGGCAAGGGCCTCCCCGATCGGGGGGAGCGGCGCGCAGGCTGGGGCATGGGCCTCCCGGCCCTCCCCCTCCGGTCGCCCGGCGGCGCCCGCGGGCCCTCGGCGACACCGCCCCGCCCGCCCCGCAGGAGGCCCGCATGCCGGTGTTCCGGCTCCTCGAACCGCTCCACGCCGCCGGTGTCGCGCTCGCCGACCTCGCGAGCGATCGGCTCCGCCTCCACGGCGACGGCTCCGACGTCCGCATCACCGCGGTGACCGTCGCGCACACCGAGGCGGGCCCCGGCGCCCTCTTCGCCGCGCTCCCCGGGAGGAGGAGCCACGGCGCCCGGTTCGCGGCCGACGCAGCGGCAGCGGGAGCTGTCGCCGTGCTCACCGACGCGGGCGGGCTCGACGAGGCCCGCGCCTCCGGACTGCCCGTCCTCCTCAGCGACGACCCCCGCACGGCTCTCGGCCCGGTCGCCGCGCAGGTGTACGGCACGAGGAGCGGACCGGTGCTCCTCGGCGTGACCGGCACCAACGGCAAGACCAGCACCGTGCACCTCCTCGACGCGGTGCTCCGGCAGCTGGGCGTCGTCTCGGGGCTGAGCTCCACCGCCGAGCGCCGCAGCGCCGACCACGTCGTCGCCAGCCGCCTCACCACGCCCGAGGCCTCCGAGCTGCACGCGCTCCTGGCCCGGATGGCGGAGGACGGCGTCGAGGCGGCGGCGATCGAGGTCAGCGCTCAGGCGCTCGTGCGCTCGCGGATGGAGGGGATCGTGCTCGACGTCGCCGGCTTCACCAACCTCAGCCACGACCACCTCGACGACTTCGGCGACCTGGACGAGTACCTCCGCGCCAAGCAGCGCCTGTTCACGCCCGAGCGGAGCCGCCGCGGCGTCGTGGTCGTCGACACCGAGGCGGGGCGCCGGGTCGCCCGCGAGGCCTCCGTCCCGGTCGTCACGCTCTCGGCCGGGGACGGAGCCGACTGGCGGATCGACGTGCTCGAGACCGCGGTCGACCGCACCCGCTTCCGGCTCACCGCCCGCGACGGCTGGTCGACGACCACCTCCGTCCCGCTCCTCGGACGCCACATGGCCTCGAACGCGGCGCTCGCGCTGGTGATGCTGATCGAGGCGGGCCACGCGCGCGACCGGGTGGCCGCAGCGGTCGGCTCCGGGATCGACGTCACCGTGCCCGGGCGGACGCTGCTCGTGTCCGGCGCCGACGGGCCGCGGGTGTTCCTCGACTTCTCGCACACACCCGACTCGGTCGCGCGCACTGTCGACGCCCTCCGCGAGGTGACGCCCGGCCGCGTGCTCGTCCTCCTCGGCGCCGACGGCGACCGCGACCCGAGCAAGCGCGCGCCGATGGGCCGGGCCGCCGCCGAGCGCGCCGACCTGGTGATCGTCACCGACCACCACCCGCGCTTCGAGGACCCCGCGCGGATCCGCCGCGCCCTGGTCGACGGCGCCCGCCGCGTCGAGCGCTGCGAGGTGCTCGAGATCGCGGAGCCGGCCGACGCCGTCCGCGCCGCGCTGCACCGGGCCGGCCCGTCCGACTCCGTCCTCTGGGTCGGCCCCGGCGACACCGACTACCGCGTGGTCGGCGCCGACGACCTCCCCTACTCCCCCCGCGCCGACACGGCCCGCGCGCTGGCCGAGGCCGGCTGGAGCGTCGACCTGCTTGACTGACCGGGTGTTCTCGACCCTCCCGGTGCGCCGCGTGCAGGCCCGACCCGAGCACCCCGCCGACCTCGCGCGGTGGCCCGCGACGCTCGCGCCCGTGCGGCAAGTGCTCGCCGAGGGCTGGGATCTCGGCCAGGTGACGGTGATCACCGGCGAGAACGGCTCGGGCAAGTCGACGCTGCTCGAGGCGGTCGCCCTCGCCTACGGGCTGAACGCGGAGGGCGGATCCACGGGTGCGATGCACTCCTCCCGCGCCTCGGAGTCGGACCTGGCCGAGCACCTCCAGCTGGTCCGCGGGGCCGGGGCGTCCAAGCGCGGCTTCTTCCTCCGCGCTGAGACGATGCACGGCTTCTTCAGCTACCTGGGGGAGGTGGGGATCGACGGCGGATACCACGAGCGGAGCCACGGCGAGTCGTTCCTCGACATCGTGGCGAACCGCTCCCGGATCAGCGGGCTGTGGCTCCTCGACGAGCCGGAGTCGGCCCTCTCGGTGTCGGGCTGCCTCGCCCTGATCGGGCAGCTGCGCGATCTGGTCGCCGGCGGCTCGCAGGTCGTCCTCTCCACGCACTCGCCGATCCTCGCGGCCCTCCCCGGAGCCGACCTCTACGAGCTCGACGAGACGGGCCTGCGCCTTTGCCGCTACGACGACCTCGACCTGGTGCGGACCTGGCGCGGCTTCCTCGACCAGCCGGCCCGCTTCCTGCGCCGGCTGGAGTAGGTCGGCGGGCGCTCGGCCGCGCCGGAACGGGCCGTTCGTGTTCGCCACGAAGGGAGGTACGTCGGCAGGCCGCCCCGATCTCGCGCATCCCGAGCCGCCCGGGCGAAGCCCTCCTCCGGCACGAGCACTGTCAGGCCGCGGAGGCCGCCGTCGGCCGGGCGACCCGGGGCGCCCAGCCCACCGCGATCGCGGCGCCGGCGAGCGCGAGCTGTCCGAGCGGCGGCAGGACGGCCGAGACCAGGGAGCCGTCGCCGCCGGACGTGACGAAGGTGTCGGCGACCGACATCCCGAAGCCGAACCCGGCGAAGAAGCGGAAGACGACGGCGCCGGCGACCAGGGCGAGCATGAGCACCGCGATCCGCCGCGGAGTGAGCGGCGACCTCCGGCCGACGAGGGCGCCGACCGTCACGACGATCGCGGCGGCCGTCCAGAACGCAGCCCACCCGGTGACCCAGATCGCGTGGGAGCCGAACTCGAAGCCGTCGCGCTCGGACATGGTGGCGTAGATCTCCGCCAGGGCCACGCCGGGGACCTTCGCCTGCGGATTCCAGACCAGCAGATCCACCGCGCCCACCACCGTGACAGCCGCCACGAGCGCGAGGCCCGCGAGGGCGACGGGGAGGCGCTGAGCGCGGGTCGCCGTCCGCGGTGCGAGGGCGATGGTCCGCGAGCCGCCGAGGACGATCGCCCCGCAGACGAGTCCGGCGAGGGAGACGGGCAGGCCGACGAGGGCGAGGGGTCCGGGGAGGAGGAGGCCGGCCGCGGTGAGCACCGGGCCGACGACGGCGGCGACCAGGGAGATCCGCGCGAGCACCGTGCGGGCCGACGCCGCGGCGCCGAGGAGGTGGACCGCGCCGAGGACCGCGACCGCGACGGCGGCGACGAGCACCGCGGTCTGCACGGCGCCGACGGCGGCGAGGGCGGTGTCGGAGGCGGCACCCGGCTCGGGGACGATCCCGCCGCCGGTCAGCGCGATGCCGCTCAGCATGAGCGCGGCCGCGGCGAAGAGCGCGAGTCCGCGGCGGGCGAGGCGGCGCGGAAGCGTGCCCCGCGCTTCGCCGGTGTGCGCGGGCAGGTCGCGGTCGACGCTCACCAGCAGGGCGAGCGCTCCGAGGACGACGCCGCGCCGGGGCAGTCCCAGCTCGGCGGCCCCGGCCAGGTCCGCCCGCCACTCCTCGAGGTAGCGCTCGCGGGCGAGCGGGGGCAGCAGCAGCGACAGGAGCCGCAGGAGCGCGCTCACGCGGTCGCCTCCGCCGCTCGCGGCGCCGTCCGCGCGGTCGACCTCATCCGCTCGACGGCGGCCCGGGCTGCCGGGGCGCCCTCCGCGGTCAGCTCGTAGAGCCGGCGACGCGGGCCGCTCCGCTCGCTCGCGGCCTCCCACTCCGAGACCACCCAGCCCGCTCCCTCGAGCCGCTCCAGGATCGGGTAGACGCTGCCCGCCGGTCGCCCGGTGGCCTTGATCACGACCATGCCCCAGGTCGGGCCGTCGGCATCGAGGAGGGTCCGGAGGACGTCCGCCGTGGCGGGCGTGAGGCGAGGGAGTGGCTGCACACGGATGACGCTACCTATGTAGAGATAGCGGGGTCAATCGGATCGCCTCCGTGCGTACGGGCGATACCACTCCACTCCCCGGCCGCGGTCGGGCCCTCAGTCGTGCGACGACTTCGCCGCCCCCGTCCGAGGAGGACCGGAGTCGGTTCCGGCCCCGCTTCCCTGATCGGCGGGATCGGCGCCTTGAAACTCCGATGACCAGGGCGGGATCAGCTGCCGCATCACCCTTCACGGCGGGGTGGTCGCCGAGCAGATCAGCACAGGCGCGTCCGCCTCGGCGATCCCCACGGCGACCCCGCAGCAGCCGCGGACACTGCCGCTAGCCGGACCCCGCGCGCAGAACGTCGGCCGAGAGCAGCCGCCCTCCACCCTCGGGGGACGGCGGGCACTCTCGGCCGACGGTCTGCGCGCGAGCGCGGGGACTACTTGCGGAACATCCGCGCCGTGGTCTCGAAGAGGCCCTTCACGGGGCGCTGCTGCTCGCCCTGCTGGGCGCCGAGGACGATGATGACGGCGGTCAGCACGGGGATGGCCCACTGGGTGACCTTCTGCACGCGGAGGGCCGTGGTCAGCTCCTGCGAGTTCCGCTCCGACGCCTCGGTCACGCCGGGGGCGCCCTCGTCGGCGTGCTTGGCCTGCGTCACTCCGGCGACCGCGGCGATCACCGAGGCGGCACCGGCGAGCCCGGTCACGACGGTCTTGACGACGGTGTTCGTGCGGCTCTCCTGCTGGTTGGCCAGGCGGGTCTTATTGGCGAGGACGAGTCCGATACCGCCGACGCCGTGGGCGGCGATCGCGGCGAGCTGCACAGGGGTCCAGCGGGCCCAGCCGTTCGAGGAGAGGCGGAGGCGCTCCGCCGGGTCGGACGAGGTGGACGCGGCGCCGTTCAGGCCGACGGCGCCCATGAGCGAGCCGCCGAACCAGGCGGCGGCTCCGAGGTCGTGGAGACTGCGGACGAGGGTGTTGCGGGAGGGCATGTGGGCCTCTTCTCTGCCGGCGGCGGACGCCGGCGGTGGTCGGCTGGTGCGGACTCCTCCGACGCTACGCGCGCCCTGGAACCGCGCACGGGGCTTGACCTCTCCCCCTCCGACACGCTCCGCTGGAGGTCACCGACCGACCCGGACCGACCGACCCGAGGAGCCCCGCGATGCCCACCGACGACGAGAAGCGGACGACCCGCGACGAGTTCCACGACGCCGTGAACATGACCGCGAAGGAGCTCGAGGAGTGGCTCGGCACCGACGAGTCGAAGGAGGTCGGCCAGAAGCCGGAGGGCGGCGGCGAGTCCGTCGGCCACGAGAGCGGGCGCCGCATCGTCGACCTGCTCGGCACGAAGCAGGCCGACCTGAGCGACGACGACTACGCCCACATGACGAAGGTCGTCGGCTACGTGCACCGGCACGCGAAGCAGCGTCCCTCGGGCGATGTCACCGAGACGAAGTGGCGCTACTCCCTGATGAACTGGGGCAACGACCCGCTGAAGGGCTGACCCGGTCCGAGAGCTGCGCTCAGCACATCCCGAAGAGGTTGCAGAGGGCGCCGCGGTCCTGGATCGACTCCATGCCGCCCGGCTTCTGCACCTTCGGCAGCTCGTAGGAGGCGGCGACCGTCTGCACGCCGGCGGACGAGGCGGCCTGCACGGGAGCGGCGGCAGGAGCAGCGGCGGGAGCGAGGACGGCTCCGAGGGCGAGTGCGGCGGCGGCGAGGATCGGGGCCATGGTCGTTCTCCTGTGATCGAGGGGTGCGATCGGCTCGACCGCTCCACCAGCATGGCGACGCCCCGTCGCACCGCTCCTGTACGAAAGACCAGTCCGCCCTTGTACGGAAGGCCGACGGGGCTCGGGGGAGGCTTCGGTACCCTGGTCCCGTGGTGGGGACGACGCGGTGGACGAACGACGTGCGGACGCTGCCCGGCGGGTGGATCACCCGGTCCCTCCTGCTCGGCTCCTTCACGCTCCTCGTCGTCATCGACCTGATGGGCGGCAGCGTCGACCTCACGTCGGTCCGCGGCTGGATCGAGCTGGCGCTCCCCTACCTGCCGCTCCTGGCGCTGCTCGCCGGCGCGATCCCCGCGGCGGTCTCGCTCTACCTCGTCTACGCCGTCGTCCTGATGCTCGGCGCCCCGCCGCTGCTGCTCGCGGCGCTGATCTTCCCGACCATCGTGGTGGTCGGCTTCGTCACCTTCCTCCTCCCCTGGCGCGCGGGGCTCGTCTTCGTGCTCGGCACCCTCGTCCTCCTGCCCGCGGTGCTGCTCGTCGACCGCGCCATGGGCACGGCCGTCTACGTCCTGGGCGCGTTCGTCCTCTTCGGCGGCACCGCCGGGCTGGGCCTGAACGCCTTCCGGGGCCGCAGCGAGCGGAGCGAGCGCCGGGCCGACCGCATCCAGGAGGAGCAGGCGCGGATCCGCAACGAGGAGCGGACCCGGCTCGCGCACGAGCTGCACGACATCGTCGCGCACGAGGTGACCATCATCGCCATGCAGGCCCGCCGCGCGACCTCGGTCGAGGACCCGGCCAAGACCGAGCGCATCCTCGAGAGCATCGGCGACGCGGCGCAGCAGGCGCTGCAGGATCTGCGGAGCCTCGTGACGCTCCTCCAGGACGAGGACGAGGCAGGCGCTCCCGCCCGCGGCGACTCCGACCTGCTCGGGACCCCGGAGGTCTCGGGCGCCACGACCACCGCCGTCGGCTTCGTCCACGACGTGCGGAACGTCGCCGACGCGATCGAGCGCGCGGGCTTCCGAGTCCGCCTCGACGTGGCGGGCTCCGTGGCGCAGGTGCCCGCGAGCCTCCGCCAGGTGCTGCGGCGCACGGTCCGGGAGCTGGGCACGAACGTGCTCAAGCACGGCGACACCGCCGGTGAGGTGCAGCTCCGGCTCGAGGTGTCGGGGGGCGAGGTGCAGCTGAGCTCCTCCAACGCGATCGCCTCCGCGGCTCCGATCGTCTCCTCGCACCTCGGGATCGAGGCGATGTCGGCCCGCTGCGCCGTCTTCGGCGGGCGGCTGGATGCGGGAGCCCGCGGCGGCCGCTGGACTACGACCATGACCATCCCCCTCGAGGGCCGGGCGTCCGGTGCGCTCGTCGCGGGGGCGACCGACGAAGGACGAGAGCGATGACCCGCGTGCTGCTGGTGGACGACGAATCGATGACCCGCGAGATCCTCCGCGACTACCTCTCGCAGGACCCGGCGATCGAGGTGGTGGGCGAGGCCTCCGACGGGAGGATCGCGGTGCAGCAGGCGGCGACGCTCCAGCCCGACCTGATCCTGATGGACATGCAGATGCCGGTCATGAACGGCGTCGCCGCGACCGAGCGGATCCACGCCGAGCACCCGGGCATCGCGATCCTCGGGCTCAGCACGTTCACCACGGACCGCTACGTCGTCGACCTGCTCCGCGCGGGCGCCTCCGGCTACCTGGTCAAGGATACGAAGCCGCGGGAGATCATCGCGGCGGTGCACGCGGTGCTCGCGGGCGAGTCCGTGCTCTCCGCCGAGGTCACGCGCCACGTGGTGAAGGGGCTCGAGGAGTCGGTGCCGGCGGAGACGGTGCCGGACCCCGATCTGCTCGAGGCGCTCACCGAGAAGGAGCTCGAGGTGATCCGCCTGCTCGCCCGCGGGATGAGCAACCGCGAGATGGCGCAGGAGCTGTTCGTCACCGAGTCGACCGTGAAGGCGCGGTTCGTGAAGGTGATGGAGAAGCTGGGCGTGCGCGACCGGGTGCAGATCCTGGTCTCGGCGATCGAGCACGGGCTCGTCGACCTGGGGACGCGTCCCGGCCGGAGCTGATCGAGCCCGCCGGATTCAGCCCCAGCCGACCACGTCGGCGACGGGCCGCACGAGCCCCGCGACCGCCCGCTCGAGCGCACTCTCGTCGACCGCGGCGAGCGCCGGCTCCGGATCGAGCACCAGGGCGCCGCCCCAGCCCATCACCTCGTACTCCACCAGGGTGCGCGCGAGAGTCTCGGGCGACCGCCAGGCGCGGAGGAGGTTCGCCCGCGCGAACGCGTGCGCGGCGCGTGCTCCCTCCCCGTGCGCGGCGCGGCCGTCGAGGACGGTGCGCAGCACGGTCTCGAGGGTCGGGATGCCCTGGCCGGCCGGGGAGACGACCTGCCAGGTGAGGGAGGGGCGGCTCGAGCGCAGGCCCCGCGCGACCTGGGCGACCGCATCGCCGCCGGCGGAGCGCAGTGCGGCGGGGACGAGCGGTTCGGCCCCCGCGGTGAGGCGGCACAGCGCCAGGAATGTCGCGGCGTGGCCGACCTCGCCGGACGGGTCCGCGCCGGTGACGATCGTGCTCTCGTAGCCCTGCTCGCGGGACTGGTGCAGAGCGCTCGGCAGCGGAGCCGCGGCGGGCACGGAGACGGGCCGGGACGTCTCGCAGACGGCGCGTTCGGGCCCGACCACGGCGAGCACCGGATCCCCGGCTCCCTGGGCGCGCTCGAGCGTCAGGGCGGTCCAGGCCGCAGCGCCCTCCGGAGGGAGCACCGCGGTGAGGCTCTGCGCCCCGGCCGTCGCCGTCCACGCGAGCGAGACCGCTCCGGGGGGAACGGCCGAGCGGAGGCGGGCAGCGCGGTCGGGCCCGTCGTCTCCGGCCGGGTCGCGCCAGCCGAGGGCGACGACGGCGAAGCGGGAGCGCTCGTCGACGACGGCGAGCGGGGGTGCGGCGGTCATGGGCTCCTCCTTCCGGGACGGGTGGAGGCGGCGGGAACGCCCAGTGCGGCGAAGGGCTGCTCGGCGAGGCGGGCCGCGGCGTCCGCGAGCAGCGGGCGCGGCGGCCGCGCGGCGAGGGAGTCGACGAGCTCGCCCGCGAAGCCGGGCGCACCGCGCAGCAGGGCATCCCGGGCGACGGTGCGGGCCAGACGCTCGTCGTCGTGCACCAGCCGCTCCGCACGCAGCACCGCGCGGTGCCGGGCGTGCTCGAGAGCGGAGTCGTCGCTCACCGCGAGGGCGCGGAGGCGGTGCCACGGATCGACGGGCACGGCGGTGTCGTCGACCAGCACGAAGAGGTCGTCGGCGACGGTGTCGCCCGGGCCGAAGAGTCCGGCGCTCGCGTCGAGTCCGGCCTGCGCAGCGAGCGCCTCGGCGGCGATCAGGTCGCCGAGCAGCTCGTCGGAGACGCGGGTCGACGGCGCGGCGGCGGTCGCGGCGAGCCGGCGGGCGGCGGGCTCGGCGCGGTACTCGGGGCGGGCCGTCCCAGGTGGGACGGCGATCGGTCCTGCCGCGCGATCGGGCGTCTCCGCGAGGGCCGCGACCAGGCGGTCCAGGAGCCGGGCGGGGTCGTCGGCCGTGACGCCGACCAGCACGGAGCCAGCCGGGCGGTAGTGGCGCCTGTGCAGCGCGCGCAGGACGGGCTCGGTCGCGCGGCCCTCGAGGTCGAGGTCGCCGCTGCCGTCGTGCGCGTTCGGGGCGTCGGCCCAGTAGCGGGCGGTC
Source organism: Rathayibacter sp. AY1F6 (assembly GCF_002932035.1). Classification (NCBI taxonomy): domain Bacteria; kingdom Bacillati; phylum Actinomycetota; class Actinomycetes; order Micrococcales; family Microbacteriaceae; genus Rathayibacter; species Rathayibacter sp. AY1F6. The sequence goes on from NZ_PSVD01000002.1 coordinate 69,501, forward strand.
AGGTGCGGCCACGGCAGCACGCCGCCCGGAGCGGGGGCGAGGCGCGCGGCCCGCTCAGAGGCGACCGCGCGGATCTGCTCCGCGATCTGCTCCGGCCGGAAGGCGGGGCGGAAGACCTGCTCGACGAGCCGCTCCGCGATCACGGCGGCCGACCCGGGAGAACCCGTCTCGAAGAACTCGGAGTAGTCGAGGTGCGTGTGACCGCCGAGGACGCCGCCGCTCTCGGCGACGCGGGTCTGCCGGACGAGACCGGCGACCCCCTCACTGTCCTGGTAGACGAGGTGCTCGATCAGGTGCAGCATCCCCTCCTCGCCGTCGCGCTCGTGGCGCATGCCGGCGGGCACGGCGAGGGCGACCGAGTCGTTGCGGACCTCCGGCCGGTGCACGACGAGCGCGCGGGCGCCGGAGGGCAGGGCGGCGGACAGGGTCGGGACGTCGCGGGCGCTCATTCCGCCCGCTCCCCCAGCTGTGCGGCGGACAGGCGCAGCAGCAGCCGCGCCTGATCGCTGCTGGCGCCCCCGGAGCGGTGCCAGTCGACGGCGTGCTGGGCCAGCCGGAACGCGGTGCCGACGCGCAGCAGCTCGGCGTCGTGGTCCTCCTCGAGCGAGAGTCCGCGGCGGAGCGCGTCGAGGGCCGGGCGGAGCGCGGGGTGGAAGGCGTGCAGCTCTGCGAGCTCCCCGAGCACCCAGGCGGCGTCCCAGACCGGGTCGGCGAGCCCGACGTCCTCGCCCGTGAGCAGAGCGACGCGGGTCCCGTCGACGACGAGGTGGGCGAGGCCGGGGTGGCCGTGGACCACGACCGCGGCCGGCGAGGCGACGACCGCCTCCGCCCAGTCGGCGAGCTCGAGGAGACCGCCGGCGCCGAGCTCCTCGGCGGCGGGCGCCCAGCCACCGGCGAGCCAGCCGCGGGCGCGCTGCAGCGGACGCGGAGGGAGCGGCTCCCCGGCGGGCCGGGCGCCGTGGAGCGCGTCCAGCGCACCCTTCCACTCGCGGCCGACGGAGACGAGCGCCTCCTCCGACAGCTCGTGGAGGAGCGCGGGCAGCAGGGCGCGGGCGGTGGTGCGGTAGCGGCGGATCGACGGGTCGGCGCCTCCCGGCACGATCCGGGGATCGGGCGCTGCGAGGCGGACGGGCACCGGCGAGAACGGCAGCGGCGCCTGCTCTCCGAGGCGGCGGGTCCAGACGGTGGTCCCGTCGGGTCCGGCCGAGAGCTCGGTGACGAGCAGCCCGGTGACGAGGGCCCGCGGAGGGGCGGTGGTGCTCACGCCGACCTCGCCTCCTCCGCGGCAGCCGGTGCCGTGCGCAGCGACTCCAGGTGGCGCAGCACCGCGGGGAACGCGGGCGGCACCCAGGCGAGCGCCGTGTCGCTGGACTCGCTCGGCCCGGGCACGGGGTCGATGACGGTGAAGTTGGCCGGCTCGCGCAGCAGCGCGAGGGTGGACTCGACGACCGGGTTGCCGAGCGCCCGCGGCGGGAGCGACGGAGCGATGCACACCGGCGCCTCCGTCGTGAGGGCCGCGAGCAGCGATGGGGAGTCGGTGATGCCGTGCGCGAGGCGCGAGGCGTAGTCGAGGGTGGCCGGGTAGATCAGGATGAGGTCGGCCCACTCGGCGAGGTCGACGTGGGCGACGACGATCTCGTCGTCCCAGCGGTCGTCCTGGATCCGGCCGCGCAGTCGCGACTCCAGGTTGTGCCGGGTGGTGAAGCGGTAGGCCGAGTCGCGGACGAGCACGCGGAACTCGGTCGCCGGAGCGGCGGCGCGCGCCCACTGGATCCAGTAGGGCATGACCTGGGTCATGGCGGAGCCGGTCAGGACGAGGGCCACCCGGGAGTAGCCGAAGCGGCCGAGCGAGAGGTCGGAGAGTGCGGCGCTCTGCGCACCGGGCGGGGTGGTCATGGCGGTCTCCTCAGAGGGCGGCGGGCGGGAGGGCGGATCGGGTCGCGGCCGGCGGTGAGGACGGCGGCGGACGGGCGGACCGTGCCCGCGGAAAGGGCGGACGGGGATGGGCGGACCGTGCCCGCGGAAAGGGCGGACGGGGACGGGCGGACCGTGCCCGCGGAAAGGGCGGACGGGGATGGGCGGACGGCACGAGCGGACGGCACGCGCCCGGGAGGGGCCGGGGCGACGCGGTCGAGGACCGGTCGCCCCGTGCCCGTCAGCACCCTGCGGTGAGGGTGACGCCGATGATGACGCCGGCGCAGAACGGGGTGGTGGCGGGCGCCTCGGAGGCGGCGTCGGTGCCGATCTCGTCGGCGGCGGTGAAGGTGTCGTGGGCGGTGGCGAGCTCGGCGAGGTCGGCGGGCTGGACGGTCTGGGCGGTGATGGTCGACATGGTGTTCTCCTTGGATGAGTGGTGGCGGCGGATCCGCCGGGTCGTGCGGGGAGTGGTGCGGGTGGTCCGGCCGGAGGGCCGGGGAGCGGGTGCTGCGGGAGCACCCGGGCGGGAGGAGGGCCGGGTCAGCAGCCCGCGCCGAGGGTGGCGCCGACGATGATGCCGACGCACAGGGGCGTGGTGGCGGGCGCCTCGGTCGCGGCGTCCGAGCCGAGCTCGTCGACGGTGGCGAAGGTGTCGTGCGCTCCCGCGAGGGCGGTGAGGTCGGCGGACTGGGCGTCGGTGGAGATGGTGGTCATGATGTGTCCCTTTCGTGGAGTACCTCGGGCTGAGGTGGTGGTCCCCTCGGGATCGAGGGGAGGTTCGTGGGGCCCTAGCGGGCGGTGAGTCCCGGGCGGTCCGGGTCGATGCGCGCGGCGCGGGCGGCGTCGGCCCAGGCGTCGGCGGCGGGGATCGTCTCGGCCGAGGAGCGCAGGATCGCTTCGGCGAGGACGCGGGAGCGGTGCTGGCCGAAGCTCAGTCCGCGGTAGGAGGAGCGCTCGTCGGCCGGGTCCTCGGCGTAGGCGAGGCCGTCGGCGAGCCTCTCGGCGAAGGCCGAGACGGCGGTGCGGGGCGAGGGCCGGGCATCGAGCAGCGGAGTGATCCTCCGGGCGACGTCGTCGGCGGAGTCGGCGGGCAGGTAGACGACGAGGGCGTCGGAGCGGGGGAAGGCCCGCGGGTCCGAGAGCGCCTTGGCCTGGTGGCGGGCTCCGGTGGCGGCGAGCGCCTCCAGGAGCGGGCCCCACAGGGCGAGCGCGTCCTCCGCCGAGTCGGCGACGAGCGAGAGGCGCACGACCCGGTCGGCGGGATCGAGTCCCATCGGGCCGAGGGCGAGGAGGTAGCCGGGAGTGGTGCGGGTGCGCCAGCTCGGCAGCCGGACGCCGGCGACGGCCCCGTCGGCGGAGCGGACGAGATCGACCTCGGGCACGAGGACCCGGACGCGGCCCAGCTCGACGACCCGGCGCTCCTCCCCCTGCACGGTGGCGGAGCCGAGCACCCCGGAGGGAGCGGGCTGCAGGACCGTGCGGTGCGGGATCGCGTCGATCAGCCGGGGGGCGAGGTCCTGGCCGTCGCCTCCGGCGGTCTCGCCGAGCAGCGGGTTCCGGAGGTGCAGGTGGGTGTAGACGGTGGCGGCGAGTCGGGCCCGCAGCTCGATCGGCCCGGTGGCCTCGATCACGGTCCCGTCGACCTCGGCCCGCAGCCGGGCGGCGTCGACGCTGATCACGGCCTCGTCGAGGACGGAGCGGGTGGTGAGGGCGGTCATCGCGGGCTCCTGTCGAATCCGAGGGCGGTGGAGTAGGCGGAGGGGGCGAGCAGGACGCGGCGGCCGATGCCGGCGGCGGCCCGCTCGATCCCGGGGAGGCGGGAGACCATCGAGGCCCGGGCGAGGGTGCGGTCGACGAGGTGCCAGCCCAGGTGGGCGGTGGCGCGGACGGCGAGGGCGTCGTCCGCGCCGGCGGTCTCGGCGGCGTAGGCGAGCCACATCCGCCGGATCCTCGGGACCAGTGCCGCCATCCGCTCCGCGATGCGGGCGTCCGCGGCCGCGGTGTCGAAGGCGAGGGGAGGAGCGGAGGCGCCCTCCCGGGTGGTCACGGTGTCGAGCACCGCGCGGTGGATCCACTCCCCCGCCAGCGTGCCGAGGTCGCGGGCCGGATCCCCGATCCCGAACTCCTCCCAGTCGAGCAGCTGGAGGCGCCCGTCGCGGAGGTGGAACTGGTCGAGGCGGAGGTCGCCGTGGATCGGGGCCGTGCGGTTGCCGCTCTCCCACTCGCGGAGATCCTCCGTGGCCGAGACGAGCTGCTCGTCGTGCTGCAGGTCGCCCCAGAAGGCGAGCTCGGCGAGGGTGAGGTCGACGTAGCGGGTGTGCGGGATGCCGACGCGCAGCATCTCGACGGGAGGGCTGGGGTGCGAGGTCGCGGTGAGGCCCGCCACCGGGCCGGCGTGCAGCCGGGCCAGGAGCCGGCCGGCCTGTTCGGGGAAGTCCGCGGGGACGCGCTCCTCCACGAGCAGGAGGGCCAGGCTGGTGCCGGGGCAGTGCTCGAACACCAGCAGGGAGTCGTCCTCGTCGGCCGCCAGCAGGCGGGGTCCGGCCGGGGCGTGCTCGGGGCTCCGGGCGACGAAGCCGGCGAAGTCCCTGGAGCGGCGGAAGGCCGCGGGGCCCGCCGTCCGGGGCGAGACGTGCTTGACGAAGACGCGGGCGCCGTCGTCGAGGGTCATCGTCCACGACGCGTTCCGGCCGGCGAAGGCGGGGCGGTCGATCGCGGCGACGCGGTGGCGTCCGCCGCCGAGCAGCCGCTCGGTCGAGGCCGCCGCCCGGAGGGCCGCCGGATCCGCGGGGCGGTGCCCGGGGGTCGCGGGGCGGAGCCCGGGAGTCGCGAGGAGAGTCACGATCGTGTCCTTCGGTCGGTCGAGCGGATCAGAAGAGGTAGGTGACGACGAGGTAGGCGCCGCCCGCTCCCCCGACGAGGAGGGCGGTGTTGACGAGCAGCTTCTTGAGGGGCGAGGGGCGGGTCGAGGCGGTGCGCGAGGTGGTCATGGTGGTGTCCTTCCGAGGGGTGGTGGTGGTGGATATCGGGAGCCGGGCCTAGGAGGCGTCGGCGGCCTTGAGGGAGGCGCGGAGCGAGACGCGGGAGCCGGTGCGGAGCGCGTTGTTGCGGTAGACGCGGACGACCAGGCGGAACAGCAGCGGCACCGTGATCGCGGCGACGACGGCGGCGATCACCATCTCGGGGGTGCCGACCGAGTCGAGGCCGAAGCGCATCGGCATCAGGTAGGAGGAGAAGAGGGGGACGAAGGAGAGCGCGTGCACCCAGGCCTCGTCGAGGTTCGCCGGCACCACGTAGAGCGCGATGATCAGCAGCGCCATCTGCACGACGGAGAGCGGCATGGCGGCGGTGCCCAGGTCCTCCTGCCTCGACACGGTCGAGGCGAGCAGGGTGCTGAGGAGCGCGAAGAGCACGTAGCCCTGCAGGAACCAGACGAGGAACCAGACCAGGCTCGGGCCGAGCTCGATCTCGAGGACCGACCACCCGCCGACCACGCTGAACCCGCCGACGACGGCGCCGCCGATCACGAGCAGCTGGGCCAGGGTCACCAGGCCGACGCCGATCATCTTCCCGGCGAGCAGCGGGGCGACGCCGATCTTCGTCAGCAGGATCTCGACGATCCGGGACGACTTCTCCTCGACCACCCCCGAGGCCAGACTCGACGAGGAGTAGACCATCGCGGCGAGCAGGGCGCTGATCATCGCGGTCGCGAACAGGATCCGGGTGTCGAGGACCACGGTCCCCGCCTCCCTCGTCGCGTCGACCAGGAACCAGCCGCCGATCCCGGCGCCGAGGCCGGCGATCGCGGCCAGCGCGAGGGTCGCGGTGAGGATCGTGCGGTTCCCGGTGCGGGTCAGGATCTCGCGGCGGACGATCGTCGCGGCTCCCCGGGCCGGCGTCGGAGGAGCGGAGCTCTCGGCGGTCCGGGCGTGGGCGGCGCGGGGGTGCGTGGTGGTCATCGTCCTGCTCCTTGGATCTCGAGGCGGCGCTCGGCCGCAGGGGTGGAGGCGGCGGTGAGCCGCTCGGACAGCAGCTCGGTCAGCGAGCGCTGCGCGGTGCGGATGCTCCGGAGGCCGCCGTGGCGGGTGAGGGTCGCGAGCACCTGCTCGGGGACGTCCCGGCCGCTGCCCTCGATCGAGACGAGCAGCGACTCCGGCTCACCGGGGACCGGCTCGGCCGACAGTCCCGGTGTGACGCCGAGCTCGGCGACGAGCCGCTCGTCCAGGGGGCGGGAGAACTGCAGCTGCCAGCGGCTGCGGCCGTCGTCCTGCAGCTCGGCCACCGCTCCGCTCGCGGTCACACGGCCGGAGTCGAGCACGCAGACGGTGTCGCAGAGGCGCTCGACCAGGTCGAGCTGGTGGGAGGAGAAGAGCACGCCGACGCCGCGGGCGGACTGCTGCCGGATCAGGCCGGCCATCGTCTCCACGGCGACCGGGTCGAGCCCCGAGAAGGGCTCGTCCAGCACCAGGAGCGACGGATCGCCCACCAGGGACACGGCCAGCTGCACGCGCTGCTGGTTGCCGAGCGAGAGGTCCTGCACCAGCGTGTCGGCCCGCTCGGCCAGGCCCAGCGCGTCGATCACCTCCTCGGCGGTCTCACGGGCTCCCCGGGCGTCGTGCCCCTCGAGCAGAGCGAAGTGGATCACCTGCTCGCGGACCCGCATCTGCGGGTAGAGGCCGCGCTCCTCCGGCATGTAGCCGATCGAGCGGCGGTCCTCGGCGGTGATCGGCGCGCCGTCCCAGGTGATGGTCCCCGTGTCGGGGGTGAGCAGGCCCAGGATCAGCCGCATCGTCGTGGTCTTGCCGGCGCCGTTGCCGCCGATGAAGCCGACGATCTCGCCGCGGCCCACGGACAGGTCCACGTCGTGCAGGACCCGGTGGCCGCCGAATGCACGGCTCACGCCGCTGAGCTGAAGCCCTCGCATGTCATCTCCTCGAAGTCGTTTCTCTTGACTCCTCAGACGCTACGGACGCTCTCGCGACGGGCTCCTGTACTTCGGTACAGCGCCGAGGTGGCCGAAAGTGCAGGTCCCGGATCACCGGACGTGCAGGTCCCGAGGCGGCCGCGCGTGCAGGTCCGGGGGCGGCCCGGGTGCGGGCCGCCGGCGTCCCGAGCACGACGGATGCCCCCGTGCTCGTCCGGTCGGCGACCGGAGCGCACAGGGGCGTCCGTGGAGGAGGAGGAGCGGGGTCAGGCCGTCGCGCAGCTCCCGTCGACCTCGCCGATGACGCCGTCCGTCACCGACACGACCGCGCAGTTCGGGTAGCCCCGCTGCGGCCGGTGCGCGGGGTCGAGCGCGCGGAGGATGCTCCCCAGCACCGCTCCATGGGTCACGACCAGCACGTCCCCGTGCTCCGCCGCCGGCGCGAACCGCGCGATCGCGGCCTCCACGCGGGCGCGCACGGTGGCACCGCTGTCGGCCCGGCCGGAGGGGTCGTGGCGGTGGATCGCGTCGAGCACCGAGTCGAGCCCGGCGTCGGTCATCCGCGGCCAGTCGGCGGAGGAGGGCACGTAGGAGTAGCCGTGGTCGGCGAACACCGGCTCCCAGAGCGAGGCGTTCGGCTGCCCCTCGAAGGCGCCGAAGTGCCACTCGCGGAGCTCGACCATCGGCTCGGCCTCGAGCGACGGGTGCCCGGCGAGCGCCGCCGCCGCCGTGGTGCGGGTGCGGGTGAGGTCGCTCGTGAACGCCGCGACGAGCGGCACGCCGCGCATCCGCTCGCCGAGGGCCGCCGCCTGGCGCTCGCCGCGCTCGGTCAGCGGCGAGTCGCACCAGCCCTGCAGCTGGCCGGCGACGTTGAAGAGGGTCTCGGCGTGGCGGACGAGGTGGATCGTGCCGGTCACGGGCGCGCGCTCGCGGGCGTCGTCGGGCGGGCGGAGGTGGTGCGGTGCATGCGGTTCTCCGGGGTCAGCGCGCTACTCCGGAGCGGCGCGCGCGATGTGGAGGGCCAGGAAGGCGACCTCCTCGTTGGGCAGGGCGGCCTGGTACTCGGCCGCCACGAAGGAGCGGACCCGCTCGGCGGAGGCGATCGCGCGCGGGTAGCGGGCGCTGAGGCTGGTGAAGAGGAAGTCGTCCTCGCTCTCGAGCAGGCCGCCCGAGAAGAAGCGCTCGGCGAAGTACTGCAGGTGCGCCACGAAGCGGGCGGAGCGGAGGTCGTCGCGGTCGAGCGCGGCTCCGCTGGAGTGCTGGATGATCGCGGTCACCGAGCGGATGAGCTGCACGATCCGGAGCGAGTCGATCCCGACCTTGCCGAGCTCCGCGTTGGCGAGGTGGAACGCGACGTTCGCGGCCTCGTCGGCGGGCAGCTCCACGTCCAGGCGCTCGCGCATCCGCTCGACCGCCCGCTCCCCCACCGCGTACTGCACGGGGTAGACCGTCCGCATCTCCCAGGCCAGCCGGTTGGCGACCGAGAGCCCGCGCCGCTGCCGCTCCACCGCGAAGTGCAGGTGGTCGGTGAGCGCGAGGTACACGTGCGGGTCGAGCTTCAGCCCCTCCTCCTCCGCGTCGGCGACGACGGCGCGGGTGAGCTCGACGAACTCCGGCGGGATCTGCGCCAGCAGCTCGACGAGGTTGCGCTGATCCGAGTCGTCCAGCGCCACGAACACCTGGTCGACGCTCGAGGGCTCGATCGCCTCGCCGGCCTTCGCTCCGAAGCCGATCCCCCTGCCCAGGAGCACGCGCTCGACGCCGCGCTCGTCGACGACGAGGACGACGCTCGAGTTGAGCACCTTCTTGATGGTCTGCATGCGTGTCTCCATCGACGGCCGCGTCAGGGCTGGGGTGGGGGTGGCGGGGCCTCTGCCCGGAGAGCCGGACGGCGCCTCCGGGCAGAGGAGGATCATCCCAGATCCGCGCCGTTGGAGGCGATGACCTTCTGGTACCAGAAGAACGAGTCCTTCCGGTAGCGCTCGGTGCTGCCGTGGCCGAGGTCGTCCATGTCGACGTAGACGAACCCGTAGCGCTTCGAGATCTGCGAGCTGGAGGCGCTGATCAGGTCGATCGGTGCCCAGCTCACGTAGCCGAGCAGCTCCACGCCCTCGTCCACCGCCTGGATCATCTGCTCGAAGTGCGCGCGGAAGTAGTCGATCCGGTACGGGTCGTGGACCCGGCCGTCCTCGGTCAGCTCGTCGCGCATCCCGAGCCCGTTCTCGACGATGAACAGCGGCTTGCCGTAGCGGTCGTAGAGGTCGATCAGCGAGATCCGCAGCCCGATGGGGTCGATCTGCCAGCCCCACTCGCTCGACTCGAGGAACGGGTTCTTGACGCCGAGGACCGTGTTGCCGGGGGTGCGCTCGGCGTCGGGGCGGACCGACTCCGTCATCGACATGTAGTAGCTGAACGAGATGAAGTCGACCGGGTGCTCGCGCAGCAGCTCGACGTCGCCCGCCTCGAACGGGATCTCGACCCCGCGGCTCTCGAGCGCCCGCAGCGCCAGGCGCGGGTAGGCGCCGCCCGCCTGGACGTCGGTGCAGAGGTAGAGCATCCGCTCCTTCGCCTGCGTCGCCGCGACGTCGTCGGGGTGGCAGGTGTTGGGGTAGGTGGTCAGCATCGTGAGCATGCAGCCCATCCGCGACTCGGGCCACAGCTCCTTCAGCGTCCTCGTGACCGAGGCGGAGGCGACGAACTGGTGGTGCAGCGCCGTGTAGCAGGCCTGCTCCACGCTGCCCTCGACGGTCTCCTCGATGATCCCGCCCGAGGTGAACGGGTGGCGGATGATGCCGTCGATCTCGTTGAAGGTCAGCCACATGTCGACGAGATGGCCGAAGCGCTCGAAGCAGGTCCGGGCGAAGCGCTCGAACAGCCCGATCGTGCGGCGGTCGACCCAGCCGTTGTGCTTCAGCGCGAGCGCGAGCGGCGGGTCGTAGTGCGAGAGCGTGACCAGCGGCTCGATCCCGAGGCGCCGCATCTCGGTGAAGAGGGCGAGGTAGTAGGCGATGCCCTCCTCGAGCGGCTCCGCCTCATCCCCCGTCGGGTAGAGGCGGGTCCAGGCGATCGAGACGCGGAGGGTGGTGAAGCCCATCTCGGCGAACAGCGCGAGGTCGCCGGGGTAGCGGTGGTAGAAGTCGATGCCGCGGCGCTTGGGGTAGTACTCGGTGTCGTCGTCGGACATCGCCGCCGTGATGCTCTCCACCGTGTTGCGGTGGTGGATCGCGTACTCCTTCGGGTCCGCCTTCGGCTTGTAGGAGGCGACGTCGCTGACCGCCGGGCCGCGCCCGCCCTCGCGCCACGCGCCCTCGACCTGGTTGGCGGCGAGGGCGCCGCCCCATCGGAATCCGTCAGGAAGCGCCATCGGCGAGCTCCTTCTCTTTCTGCGTCACGGTCATGATCCGGTCGCCGGCGGTGATCCGCTCGGCGGCCTCGACGAGCACGGTGTACTCGGCGGAGTTGGTCACGAGCACCGGGGTCGTGGTGTCGTAGCCGGCCGCGGTGATCGCGGCCAGGTCGGCGGTGAGGAGCAGCTGCCCGGCCTCGACCCGGTCGCCGACCGCGACGTGCGCCTCGAACGGCGCGCCGTCCAGCTGCACCGTGTCGATGCCGACGTGGATGAGCACCTCGACGCCGTCCGCGCGGCGCAGCCCCACGGCGTGGCGAGAGGAGAGCAGCGCGATGACCTCGCCCGCGAACGGCGCCCGGACGGCTCCGTCCGTGGGGCGGATCGCCAGCCCCTCGCCGAGCACGCCGGCCGAGAACACGGGGTCCGGCACCTCCGAGAGGGGGATGACGGAGCCGGCGAGTGGCGCCTGCAGCGCGAGCGGGCTCCCGGCGGCGGCCGCCACGTCGCCGAGCGCCTGGACGCTGGCGGAGGCGTCGTCGCGCCAGATGACGAAGGAGACGACGAACGAGACGGCGACCGAGATCAGCAGGCCGATCACGGCGTTGAGCAGGTTCCAGGGGTTCAGCCCGTCGATGAACATCGAGATGCTCGCGACGCCGGGGCTGACCAGCGCGAACGCGGCGACCTGCGTGGCGCCGATGTAGGCGCCTCCGACGACGCTGCCCGTGATGACGGAGACCAGGGCGCGCTTGTTCTGCAGCGTGACGCCGTAGAGCGCCGGCTCGGTGATCCCGAAGAGGGCCGAGAGGCCGCCCGAGAAGGCGGTGGCGCGGAGGGTCGCGCTCTTGGTGCGCAGGGCGATCGCGAGGCTGGAGCCCGCCTCCGCCGCGTTATGGGCGAGCGAGGAGGCGAGGTAGAAGGTGTCCTTGCCCGCGCTGGCCATCGTCGCGATGGTCGGCGGGATGAACGCCTTGTGCATGCCGACCGAGATGATCAGCGGGAGCACGCCGGCCAGCAGCGCGACGGCCACCCAGCCGAGCGCCCCGTAGAGGCCGATCATCGCGCCGGTGAGCATCGAGCCGAGCCAGTAGCCGAGAGGGCCGAGCAGGAAGATCGTGGCCGGAGCGACGATCACGAGGCACATCAGCGGCACGTAGAACGTGCGGATCGGGCCCCACGAGTGCTTCGTGAAGAAGCGCTCGACGACCGAGAGCAGCAGCACGGCCAGGATCGCCGGGAACACCTGGGCGTTGTAGGCGATGACCGGCACCGGGATGCCGAAGAGCGCGACGCCGCCCTCCTGGTTGAGCAGCGTCGTGAACGCCGGGAAGACCAGGACGCCGACGAGCCCGAGCGCGAGCGGCCGGTTCACGTCGAGCTTCTTCGCGCTCGTGTAGGCGACGAGCAGCGGCAGGAAGCCGAACACCGCGTCCGGGATGGCGGACAGCAGCTTGAAGTTGTCGGAGGCCGGGTCGAGCCAGCCCAGCGCCGAGGCGAGGACGAGGAACGACTTGAAGATGCCGGCGCCCGCGATGGCCGGGATGATCGGCGTGAAGACGCTGACCACGAAGTCCATGATCGTCGCGCCGAGGCGCTTGAGGGACCGCGGCTGCTTCGCCTGCTCCACGGATGCGGTGGTGCCGCCGCGCAGCTTCTCGACCGCCGCGTACATCTCGCTGACGCCGCTGCCGACGATGACCTGCGTCTGCGGGCCTGTGACGACGCCGATCACGCCGGGCACCGCCTTCAGCGCCTCGACGTCGGCCTTCGCGTCGTCCGCCAGCGCGAACCGCAGACGGGTCGAGCAGTGCTGCAGCTTCGCCACGTTGGCGGCGCCGCCGACGTGCTCGAGGATCGCCTTCGCGCTCTCCTGGGTACTCATCGGTACTCCTCCGGGTGTGTGGGGACGCGCGCTTCCCTGCGCTGTGCTGCCCGGCCGTCCGTCGCCGTCCCCGCCCCCTCCGGCACCGTCATCGGTGCTCCGGCGGAGCGTCAGGAGGCGTCCGGGCACAAAAAAAGGACCCGACGACGCTCATTACGCGTTTCGTCGGATCCTGCCTGCACGACCAGTCACATGTCCGAGAGCGAACGTAACACGGGGGTGGGTGGGGCGTCAAAGAGGGGGGTGCGCACGGCCATCGCGTATAGGGCGGTCGTTGCACCGGTGTCGGCATGATGGACACGTGGACACTCTCGACGTCGTTGCGGCGGTCATCAGCGATCGCGGCCGTATTCTCGCCTGCCGTCGGCGGGCGGACAAGGCGGCGGGCGGGCTCTGGGAATTTCCCGGCGGCAAGAGAGAACCTGGCGAAACGGCTGAAGGCGCCCTCGAGAGGGAGATCCGCGAGGAGCTGAGCGTGGAGATCGAGGTCGGCCCCAAGCTGACGTCAGACGAAACGGAGGTCGGCGCTCTCACCATTCGGTTGCACTGCTTCCGAGCCGTGGTTCGTGGCCCACGCCCCACGGAGAGCACCGACCACGACCAACTCCTCTGGCTCCTTCCGAGCGAACTCCCCGGACTGGAGTGGGCCCACCCCGATCTGCCGGCCGTTCGGCTTCTTTCCTCTACGGATCGATGAGGTCGAAGCCCTCGTCAGACCTGAACGCTGTGATGATCGAGAGGCTGCGGATGAGATCCAGCATGTCCTCTTCCGGGCGACCGGGAAGCAGGATGACGGGGACTGCCGCGTAGCCCTCGCGCTGCGCAAGATGGGCATAGTCGAGCACCTGCCCGATGGCCATGCGGACGAAGGACCGGGCGGTCGACTTCTTGGCTTCGACAATCCAGCCGCTCGATCGGACGTAGAGGTCCGGCTCGACCCGTGAGCTGCCGACCGGGAGCGTCAGACGACTGGGCGGCGTGCCGTTCTCGGTCAGCCAGAGCCCAAAGTCGGACTGCAGCTCGAACTCGATTCGGGAGACGACCCGGTCATCGAGAGGGCTGACATCCGCACCCGCGATGACGATGTCGGAGTGCTCGGGAGGCGTCCAGTCGCCGAGCGAGGCGGCGGACTCCTGTGTGCCACCGTAGGTCGGCAGCCGAGTGATGTCCGCCGCAAGCGGCAGGAGAGTGAAGATGATGCCGCGTCGCTGCGTCCCTTCGGTGTCCGGGATGATCTCCCACCGGTAGGTCGGAGTCCCTGTCGTGAAGGCACCGATATAGGTCACGCTCGTTCCCTGCACCGTGAACAGCCGAAGCACCCGCCCATCCTGCGCCGCGTCCCGGAGAGCCTTGTTGCCGCGAAGAAAAACCTGGTCACCGACCTGCCCTTCTCCCGTGTAGGAGTAGGACCCGTCCTCGCGAAGTCCCTCGAACCGGTCGTAGCCGTATCGAGCTCCCTTCGCCGGATCGGTGAAGATGAAGATTTCACGGAGCGCTCGCGGCGTCACGATCCCCTGCTGCTGCTGCCCTCCGTAGGCGCGGTGAATATCACGCCGGAGGACCTGGTCGCCCACTTCCAAGGTGAACCGACGCTCGGTGGTGTCTCTTCGAAGCAGACGGGAGCGGACAGCCTCCGCCTGCTCTTCGGTCAGATCCCACCGAGATTCCTCAGCGGGAAGAGTTCCGTAGGAGGAGCGGAGGAGGCTTCGGATTCGACGCTGGGAAACGCCCAGTTCAAGCGAGAGTGTGGCGGGAGTAACGGGAGGCATCTCATGAGACTAAGAATGCTCGACGTACCTTCTGTCGAGATGCACTCGTGTTAGCGACAGAGTTGCTCATTTTGCGGCTGTGCCGGCCGTTCTGCCGCTTGTGTCCCAGAAAAGAGGTCACAAAAAACATCTTTGCTCACTATCCGGAGGGAAGCGAGAAACGCTCATCCGGTCGCATCTGGCGTTATTGCGGCGTCGAAACGACCCTCCGTCGGAGGAAATATGTTCTCCCCCTCACTCCTTCGCACCCCGCCAGCACCGCCTCCGCCGCCGCCCGGTCGCGAATGTCGATACCGAGCCGGTACTCGCTCAGCACTCCCACGAACTGCTCCACGTACCCGCAGCGCAGCTCCGCGGCCGGCGGCAGCCACTCCCCCGGACCGGCGTCGCTCTTCGCGCGGTTGGTCTGCTCGGAGGCGGCGACGAGGTTCGCGGGGTCATTCGCGAAGGCGAGGCGCTGGTACTAAGCCAACTTGTCCTCTTTCAGTTCCCGCCTCACATGCGCAATAAGAGGAATCTGGCTTTAAACGCTCCGGACGTTACCATCGAACCTGAAATGGAGGAACGTCCTTAGGATCCGGTTGTCGACTTCTTTAAAATAAAAAACGCCTCTTTGCGAATAGATTCAGCGTCTTGTAGGAGACCCCTTTGCTCCACTAAGTCAGAAAAACGAGTCAACGCCTCGCTTAATGCCGCTCCATAACGCCTCGGCATACGCGTGTAAAGACCTCGGTAAATAGCGACAGCCCTGCGAAGACTGATCTGCGCATCGTCCAAATCCTCTAGTTGCTGGGCGATTTCCCCTCTTTTAACCAACACCTGCGCCAACTCCGGATCGTACTCAAGAGGCGACCCCGCGGCAAGTTTCTCCAACAAAGAAACTACTTCTCTAGATAATTCGAGACTACGACTCCGCAGTCCAAGCTTCTCGAAGACAGCAATAGCGGATCTTAGAACTCTCGCCGACTCTTCATCAGAAATAGATCCAGATGAACGCAACCTTTCTAAAGCTTCTTCGGCTGCAGAAACTGCTAACTTCTCCTCACCCGACTCCCCACGCAAAAAACTAAGCCGTAGAAGAGCATCCGCAAGCGCGAGCAAATTTTGATCGCTTTCATCGACTTCTCGAAGGAGCGTGACAACTTCGAGACAATCAACGATGGCCGCGTGAAAGTCTCCGCCCTGAATCAATGCGTCACTACGGAAGTTCAGAGCAGAAGCCAACGCCAGGGCTGAGCCCGCTTTCGCGCCATTTGTTGCTCTAACCATTTCGATACTTTGCGACGCGTGCTCAATAGCGAGCGAAAGTTCACCACCATCGAGCTCGGCAGCCGCGAGCCGAAGAATTATGCCCGCGAAGGTCCCAACGTCCTTCTCACTAAGGATGTCAGAATATTTTCTTACAAATTCCGAAGCTGACTGGAGAGTTTTTACTTCAGATGCGGTGTCTCCAAGCAGAGAGTGAATTCTAGCAAGTTCAACGACCGCATTGCTCACTGCTTCAATAGAGGCAGTGTCCCGAATTTCTTTTCCGGTCTCAGCAGAGGCGTCATCCCTCGAGCTGACAGCGTCCATATAAAGCCCTAGCGCCTCGTTTGCAAGCTTCTCACTCTCCGCCAGGTTGCCGACTGCACGATAAGCGACGGCAGAAGCGAGTAAAGCATCAGCTAAACGCTTCTGATACGATCCTACATAAACCGCCTCGAGAAGGCGAAACTCGGCCGCTGCTTTTGCCGCAAGAAGCGCGCTGCGGTGCCATTTTGCTTGACTTGCAGAATTGATACTGGCGTTGTAAAGGCTGGTTGCGAGATAGGTTCTAGCGGCATGTGTCTTCGTTGGTGGAACGCCGGAAAGCACCTCAATTGCCTCCTCGAGGACCTCCAGAGCGTCGCGTACTTTGCCTCCCACGGTCAGCGTTGCACCTAAACGAGAGAGCGAAGCGCCTAACTTATCTACGTATTGGCCTTCAAAACGTGTTTGGGCTTCACGCCATGCCCCAACGGCTTGCCTCGACGCTTCTATAGCAACGTCGAGATCTCCATACTTGGCCTGCTCGATACTCCGAAGGTCAGCTTCTCGCGCGGCCCTCAGAAGACGGTAGTCGTCTCGCCTGTCCTCTACTGAACGATGTCTTGGTTGCTTTATAAATGGATCGCCGCTCCCGGTCAGTCGTTTGTCATAATCGGCGCTCATTCTTTGAGCATCAAGCTTCGATCTGAACGCGTCATTACGAAGAAAAAAGCTTTTATTGTTGTCCGCTTGCAGATTCCCGGAATCCAGAGCGAAGCTAATTAGATCATCGACCGTGTTACCGAGGACCGATTCAGCAAACCTTACGTAATCGGCATGAAGTGACGACGCATTAAATACGGACGTTCGACCCATCGCGAGAAATTCGCCACGAGCAAGTGATGCATCGGTGTGCAACATGAAGGTCGGCAGCTGTCTGAGCGTTTGATTTAGTGGAAATGCTGGTTGAGTCATAAACGTCTGGATTCTTTCCAGCATCGTTGCCTCGGCTGGCGTGGCTTCGAAATCCCCGATGCCCACTCGTCTTCCAAGAACGCGACTAACCACTAAGTTAAGGTTCAGAGGGCCGCCGTTCGATGCTCCGCGTAAGGTAGACAGCGACCTGAGAATCGTTCTTGTACCATCAAGTTGCTCAAGATTATCGAGCGTCAGCGCAACGACGTCATCCGCGAGGACACGAGTCGTTACTGCGTTTGTGTTCGTTATGCCGGTTCGGCTATCTATCAGTAACAGGTCGGGTGCAAAGAGGTCTTCTATCTCGTTTTTAAGCCTCAATAAAAGGTCGATTGCGATATCCTCTTCGAAGATTCCGTTCCGCTGAAGATCTCGCATTTCACGAAGGTATTGCTGAGTCTCCGGGCGACCAGCTGGGAGCATATGCAACTCGCCCCCGGGATTGATCGGAGACGGGATTGCAATATTGACAAAGAATTCTGATAAGTTTGGCGAATAGCGGCTAGTTGTGCGATTTAGCCATGTTGCAAGGCCTTCGGACCGGCTGCTTTTTCGAAGGAGTTTGTACGAAAGACCTGGAGCTTCAAGGTCTAGGTCCACTGCTGCAACCTTTAGCCCAAGACGAGCAGCAAGTATGGCCATGTTTGCGATTAACAGCGTCCGCCCGGTACCGCCTTTGTAGGAGTAGAACGTTATTGTCCGCATGGCTTTACGCTAGAACCATTCTCTCTTTTGCACGAATGTGTTCCCGTGATCTCGGGCCCAGCCGTTGCGTAGAGCGCACTGGTACAACCTCATCGCTCTGGTCGAATAAGAGGTCTGTCATCAATGCTTTTACACGACTCGCACACGGCTCATGCCTCTTGACCACTGGCGCATTGAGCCATAAGTCGATGAGAATATCCAATGCTTCTCTCCAATCGTCCTGAATCTCTTCGAGCGCGAATTGAATGAATCGTTCGGCGTCCTCTAAGGTGAACGAGCCCATGTCAACGTCATAGGTGGCGCTGATCTCCACTGCTGCAGAGTTTTTAATATCCTCATGCTGATCCCAAGTATTGAACGGGACATCAAGCGCAAGCCACGAGTATTTTTGGACAGCCTCGTCCGCAGCCTCCGCCGTCACCTCGTATAGGTCCTCAACGCCGGTGGCCGGGACCATCCAATACTTGCTCTTGCTGTCCTGAATTATCGAGCTCTCTCCACCGAGAGGCATAGCCCGGATGCGATAGTCCATCAATATCCTCAATCGGCGAAAACGTCTAGCGATGAGACGAATCTTTTTGCAGCGTCAAACGCGACAAGTTCGTTACGCTCGACCAACGACAGCTGATCGGCTGAACCTTTCCGTAGCGACTTTCGTGCTTTCCTTTGCAACGCGGTTATCTTTCGTTCATAGTCTTTAGAAATTCGAATAGAGGACACATCGGATTGATCGACGGCACCAGCGACAATTACCTCGATGTAGTTATCGGGGGCGCAAATCAACTGAACCCACTCCACTTGATGATCCTCTTGAACTATTGCGTGCTTCAGCTCCACGGCCAGGTCAGCACGTCCCGCCCACTGGGCGATTGTTTCGGCAAGCTTCTCGTGTAATAAGGTTAGATCATCTTCAACGTACAGTTTGAGTGAGTCGCCAGGTGTCACGGCGACTGATCTTCCGCCCCCCTGAGGATTCGCGACAACAACGCAATAAGGTCCGTATTGTCCCTGCGTGCCAAGATTACCTGCGTTCAGCGCGAAGTAGATAAATTCGACCCCTCTGACGCAGGCCTGCTCGAACGTCTCGCGTCGAGCGTAGTAGCCTTTTTGGGTTTCTCGAAATTTTTCTAAACCTTCCGCCTCGTTACCCGCGACAGAAATTTGAAAAGCCCGCCCATCGACTATGCGACCAATTTTTTCAAAATGTGCCAATTTAAATGCATCAACATTACTACTCGCTTGAGAAGCTTGTAAGAAAGTATGAAATTCGGCTATTCGGCCAGTTTTATCTTGGGCTATCGTGGCAGCCGCTTTTGCCCGCAAGTTGGCTTGGTTCGCGTCAGCAAGGTTTTGCAGATCTAGCAAAGTGTTTCCTACCGCTTCTCAGATCGGCCTACATATTATTTGCTGCCCCTGCATGTCACGGCCTTCCGAAGCCACTCAGGTGTTAGCCCCGGCTTCAGGCCCGGATCGCGCCGCGGCGGGACCACCCCGGGGTCACAACCGTACTGCCGCACCTTGAGAATGACCATGGTCGGTGCGACGACGCAGTGCCGCGAGCGCTCCGGCGTCGGACACTGCTACTGATCGTTCCGCCATGGCTGTCGCAGCTAAGGTCGGCCTTCCGGTGCAGGAGAAAAACGCTGGCCACGGCACGCCTCATCGATCGGCCATTTCCGCAGCTGTCCTTGTGTCCTGAGTCCTCACTCCCCGCACCCCACCAACACCGCTTCCGCCGCCGCACGATCCCGAGCGTCGATCCCCAGCCCGTACTCGCTCAGCACTCCCACCAACTGCTCCACGTACCCGCAGCGCAGCTCCGCAGCCGGTGGCAGCCACTCCCCCGGGCCGGCGTCGCTCTTCGCGCGGTTCGTCTGCTCGGAGGCGGCGACGAGGTTCGCGGGGTCGTTCGCGAAGGCGAGGCGCTGGTCGTCCGTCCACGACCAGGCGCCGTGGTGCCAGGCCCAGCCGAGGGCGACGACGTGGTCGATCTGCACGAGGCGGGACGTGTCGGTCCCGGAGACGAAGGCGACCGAGGTGCCGTCGTAGGGGTCGATCAGGGTGCCGGTGAGGACCTTGCAGTCGCGGGTGCCGGGCTTGAACACGGGGGCGAGCAGGTCACGGCCGAGGACGTCGTTGCGGGTGTCGCAGCCGTTGCGGTCGACGTCCGACCACGCCTGTCCGAAGAGGTCGCGGTCGTAGGGGACGGCGGCGGGGCCCTCGACCGAGGGGAGAGCGGCCAGCGTCGCGAGGGACGGAGCGGACGGCTCCGTTTCCGGAGCGGACGGCTCGACGTCCGCCGAGGGGCTGCTCGGCGCGGGAGCAGCCGGACTGCTCGACGCCGCAGAAGCACCGGCCGAGGAGGACACCGCCTCCGGTCCGCCTCCTCCCGCCGTGTCCGACAGTGCGACGGCTGCGGCGGCGAGCGCCGCGGCCCCCAGCAGAGCGAGGATCGCGCCGGCCCGTCGACGAGGGCGCCGGCGCACGGGGGACGTAGGCCAGTGGCGCATGATCGACCCCTCCTGCCACGAGACCCGCGATGCGGTCGACGCGACGCGCCTCCTCAGTATGCGGAGTGACCCGCTCCGGGCTCGACGGTCGGGCGGAGCGTCGGGAACGGGGCGGCCGCGCGGAGCGACGGCGTCGACGGCCGGGATCGAGCCTCCCGGAGGCCACCTCGTCGCGCCCGCATCGGCGACCCGCGCCTGCTTGACTGCTCCCATGGAGATCTTCATCGGAGTGGTCGGCCTGCTCGGCGGGCTGGTCATCGCCGGGCTCGCGGTCGTCGCGGTGGTCATCGGACGGCGGCGGGCGGTGCCGGCATCGCTGGTCGACGTCGAGGTGCGGCTGACGCACGCCGGGGACGACTGGTGGCGGGTGGGCGCGCGGGTGCGCAACTCCGGCCGGTCGCTCGTGCCGGTGACGAGCTACACCGACGGGCGGCCGATCGCGGTCGATCTCGGCGGGGCCGTGTCGGCGGAGTGGTACGGGTCGGCTCCCCGGTCGGACGCGTGGCGGATCGATCCGGCGGTCGGGCTCCTCCTCGGACCCGTCGCGCTGGAGCGCGGGGCCGACCTGGAGGCGACGATCGTCGTGCGCGGGCGGCCGCAGGTGCGGATCGACGCGCCGCTGCGCTACGTGCCGGTGCGGGAGAACGTGATCGAGTCGCAGACGCCGGACGCCGCTCCGGTCTGGGGCGTGTCCGAGTCCGCGGCCGCTCCGGCAGCAGCGCCGGCGTCGGCTCCCCCTGCGCCGATCCGTCCGCGTCAGCAGCGTCCGATGGACGCCGACCCGTCACGTCCCGAGCGTGAGAGCGTCCTCCGCGGCGGCTTCGGAGTGTGGGCGGCCATGATCGCGGGGGGCGCAGGAGCCGTCGGCGTCGCGATCGGGATCGCCCTCGAGCTGGCCGGCGTCGAGGCGTCGGGGCTGGGAGGCGCGGGCATCATCCTGATCGCGGCCGGCTTCCTCGGCCTGGTCGGCACCCTCGTGATCCGGCTGCTGCGCCGCTGGCTTGAGCCGCCGGCCCTCTGGCGGACGCCTGCGCAGCGCCTCCGCCGTCCCGGTACGATCACCGTCCTCATCCTGAGCTACGCCGGGCTGGCGCTGTTCTGCACCGAGTTCGCGGCGCAGTCATTGACGGGCGACACGACCTGGGTGGCCGGTGTCGCCGTGCTGATGCTGATCGCCGCGCTGATCGGCATGGGACTCGTCGGGTTCCTCCGCCTGGTGGTCCTGCTCGGCGTGCGCCGCGCCTCCCGGGAGACCCCGTGACCCGTGAGGTCGTCGTCATCGGAGCCGGCCTGGTCGGAGCGGCGACAGCCCGCGCCCTCACCGAGCGCGGCGATCGCGTGGTGCTCGTCGAGCAGTTCGAGCGGGGCCACGACCGCGGCTCATCCCACGGCGAGACGCGCATCTTCCGCCGCGGCTACCTCGAGGACGCCTACCGCGCCCTCACCGGACGGGCCGGGCGCGCCTGGGCACGGCTGGAGGCCGAGACCGGCCGCCGCCTGCTGCACCCGGTCGGCGCGATCGACCACGGCGACCCCGCCGTCCTGGCCGCCGTCGAGGCTGTCCTCCTGCGCGACGGGATCACCGTGGTGCGGATCGGGGCGGACGAGGCGCAGCGGCGCTGGCCGGGACTCCGCTTCGAGACCGACGTCCTGCTGCACCCCGAGGGCGGACGCCTCGACGCGGCGGCCGCGATCGACGCGATGCTCGACTCCGCCCTCGGACGCGGCGCCGTCCTCCGGACGCGGACGCGCGTGCTGGGCATCGAGGAGCGCGCCGACGACGTGCGCGTGCTGACCACCGACGGCGCTCTCGACGCCGACGCGGTCGTCGTGGCCGGCGGATCCTGGACGCCGCCGCTCGTGAACGGCCTCGTCCGCGCGGCCGGCCGACGCCTCCCTCCGCTGCGCGTCACGCAGGAGCAGCCCGCGCACTTCGCGACGGACCTGCCCCTCGACTCGTGGCCGAGCTTCGCCCACCATCGCGCCGGCCTGCCCGTCGTCTACGGGCTCGCGACGCCCGGAGTCGGGGTGAAGGTGGGCGAGCACAGCACCGGTGTCGTCGTCGATCCGGACGAGCGCACCTTCGAGCCCGAGCCCCGAGCGCTCGCCCGCCTCGTCGGCTACGTCGCGGAGTGGATCCCGGGCGCGGACGCGGCGAGCGCCGCTCCGATCAGCTGCCTCTACGACAGCACGCCCGACGAGGACTTCGTGCTCGACCGCGTGGGCCGCGTGACTCTGGCGACCGGGTTCTCGGGGCACGGCTTCACGTTCGGCCCGGTCCTGGGCGAGCTGCTCGCGGACCTCGTCGCCGGCGGAGCGGCGCGGGAGCGGTTCCAGCTGCTGTCGGCGTGAGGGGCGGGTGCGTCCGGAGGAGCGGCTTCCGACCGGGGATGAGCGGGTGCTCCCGGGAGGCGGATTCCGATCGAGCAGCGGATGCTCAGTGGCCTGCGGGGCCCGTTCCGCGCTGCTCGCGGCCGTCCGGGTCGAGGAGCACGGCGTCGTCCCAGCCGTTCGCCGCCTCCGTCGTACGGGCCTTCGCCGGCGAACGCCGCGCGACCGCGACGATGATCAGCGCCCCCAGCATCACCAGGGCGGCGGTCTGGAGCGGCGGCGCGACCATCGCGAGCGCCTGCCGCACGTAGAGCTCCGGCGGGACCGTGATCGAGTCGCCCTGGTACTGGTTCGGCAGCAGGAGGACCACGACCGGGAGCGCGAGCACTGCGGCCCAGAGGACGACGGTGACCGCGATCGCGGCGGCCCAGAGCAGGCGGACCCGCGTCATCGGCGGGGAGCCCTCAGCAGCGGCACCACAACCGCCAGGCCGAGCGCGATCAGGCCGACGGTGAGGAACGGTCCGATCGCGTTGTCGCTGAGCACGCGGAGGTACTGCTCGGGCCCGAAGGCGCTCTGCGACGGCGAGTAGTCGTACCAGCTGTGGGAGCTGTTCCAGAGGGCGAGGAGTCCGACGAGGACGCTCACGGCGCCGACGACCGCCAGGGTTCCGGCGATGCGGCGAGTGGAGACAGCGGGGCGGGGATCGGCCTCGGGCGCGTCGCGGCGGTCACCGGAGTCGGGTGCCGCGTCGCCGGGAGCGGAGTCGGGTTCGGTGGGGAGCGGGACGGTCGGCTCGGTCGGGAGTGGGACAGTCGGCTCCGCGGGTCGGGGCGCGGTCGGCTCCGCGGGTGTCGGGACGGCCCGCACCGCCGCTCTCGCGCGCTCAGGAGCGGTCCGTCGGCCGGAGACTCGGGAGCCCGTCGGGCCGTCGACCGATCGCACGTCCTCCTGATCGGGAGCGGACGCGCCGCCTCTCCGGCCGGCCGATCGCCCGATGCCCGAGGTCCCGCCCGACAGGAACGGGGAGCGGAGGCGCTCCTCGCCGCTGCCGCGCCGCTCGGCCTCGCGTCCGTCGTAGCCGCGCTGGAAGCCCGCGTGGTAGCGCGGGTCGGTGCCGCCCTCGTCCGTCCCGCCGCTCTCGCGTGGGGAGCCGTCCGCTCCGGTGCTCCGCGCCATGCCGTCCCCCGCTTTGTGCAGTCGGGCCATCATGTCGCACCTCGCCCGCTGCGGGGAGGTGCCGGACGGAGCTCGGGGTGCGGTCGGCGGAGGCGGGGGTTCAGCGCCCGGCCGCGGTGGTGCGCGACGGGAGGCTGACGATCCCCGCTCCGACGAGCAGCAGGCCGATCGTCACCGCCGTCAGCGCCGGCCAGCCTCCGGCTCCGACGGCCAGGCCGAGGAGCCAGCCGCCGACGGCCGAGCCCGCGTAGAAGGCGATCGTGTAGACCGCGCCGGCGTGCCCGCGGAGTGCCGGAGCCGCGCGCGCTCCCGTCCAGGCGGCGCCGGTCGCGTGCAGGGCGAAGAAGCCGGCCGTGAAGACGAGGAGTCCCGCGATCACCACGGCGACGTTCTCGGCGAGCATCACCAGCAGTCCGACGATCATCAGGGCGACGCCGATCCGCATGACGAGGCGGGGACCGATCCGCGGCCCCCATCTCCCCGCGAGCCGGGAGGAGACGGTTCCCGCGAGGTAGGCGGCGAAGAGGAGGGAGACGAGCGCGGGCGCCAGCGCGAACGGCGGCGCCTCGAGCCGGAACGCCAGGTAGTTGTAGACCGCGACGAACACGCCGACCGCGAGGAACGTCTGCAGCGCGATCGCGACGAGCATCGGATCGCGGAGCACCTGCGCCGTCTTCCCTCGCCAGCCGCCGGGGGCCGCCTCGCGCGCGCCGCCGCCCCGGGGCGCGAGCACGGCGAAGACGATCGCCGCCGCCGCGCAGACGGCCGTCACGACGAGCAGTGCGCCGCGCCATCCGAGCGCCGCCGCGAGCGGTCCGGCGAGCAGTCGTCCGGCGGCACCGCCGATCGTGGTCCCGGAGACGTAGGCGGTCGCGGCGGCCGTCGCTCCGGCGCCTCCGACCCGGTCGTGGATCGCCGCGACGGCGAGCGCCGGGACTGCACCCAGTGCCGCTCCCCCGAGGAAGCGCAGGACGAGGAGGAGCTCGAAGGTCGGGGCGACGCAGGCGAGTAGCGCCAGGACCACGGACGTGAGGACCGCGATCCGCATGGATTCGAGCCGTCCGATGCGCTCGGCCACCGAGGCCCACGGCAGCACCGAGAGCGCCAGCCCGAGGGTCGCGGCCGAGACGGTGAGCGCGGCGTCGGACGGGGCGAGGGCCCATTCCCGCGCGAGCTGCGGGAGGACGCTCTGCACTGCGTAGAGCTCGGCGAAGGTCGCGACTCCGGCGGCGAGGAGGGCGATGGTCAGCCTCCGCTGCGAGAAGGGTGCCGCTGCGCGCATCGGTCGGAGGCGTGCGGCGGTGCTCATGATTCCGACGGTAGACCGCCTACGGTTGCATGACTAATGTCCTTTCTCGTACTGTTCATGCGTTCTGGTCATGTCCGGATCTAGGGTGGTGGCGTGTCCGACGACTGGCCCGCGACCCTCCGCCTCCTGCCCCTGCTCGTCGCGGTCGCCCAGACAGGGAGCGTCACGGTGGCGGCCGCCGAGCTCGGGATCCCGCAGCCGACCGCGAGCCGGTCGCTCGCCCGGCTGTCCGCCCTGGTCGGCACCCCCCTGGTCCGCCGGGAGGGACGCGGGGTGGTGCTGACGGAGGCGGGGACCCGTCTCGCCGAGGTCGCTCAGGACGGCATGTCGGTGATCCGCGCCGGGCTCGCGGAGGTGCGGCAGGCGGGCGACGTGGAGCACGGCCGGATCGACCTCGCCTTCCAGACGCTCCTCGGGGAGAGCTTCGTGCCGGATGTGATCCGCCGGTTCCGCCGCCGCTGGCCGCAGGTCGGCTTCGGGCTCCGGCACGGCTCCCGAGCGCTCTGCCTGCGGGCCGTGGCGGAGGGCGAGTCCGAGCTGGCGATCGTCGCGGATCCGCCCGATCTCCCCGGCACCACCACGACGACTCTCTACTCGGAGCCTCTCCTCGCGGTCGTGGACCCTCGTCATCCGCTGGCCTCGCGCCGCTCGGTCACGGTCGAGGACCTCCGCGGCCTCGACCTGATCATGCTGGCGCCCGGCTACGGCCTCCACGAGTCGGCCCGGCGCCTGCTCGCCGTGGACGGCCGCGACCCGGTGCCGGCGTTCGAGGTCGGCGACTACCGCGCCGCCCGAGGACTCGCGGCGGCCGGCCTCGGACTCACGATCCTGCCGCCGAGCCCGTCCTCGGTCGACGACGACGTCCGCGAGATCCCGATCGACGATCCGGGCGCGAGCCGTGAGATCGGTGTGCTCGCCCGAGACACCGGGAACCCGGTCGTCCCCGAGTTCCTGCGGGCCCTGCACGCCGCGGCGGCCGCCCGGCGCCGGTGACCGCTGCTCGGCTCTGCTGTCAAGCACAGGAAGCGGAGGCCCTTCGTGCAGCAAGCTTCGAGAGGATCCCCCGCACCGCCAGCGACACCCCCCTCCCCCCGCTCCTGCACCACGTCACCGAGGACGGCCCCGGTCATGATCCTTCTCCGCACTCACGCCAACCGCTGGACCGCGCGCGCCCGCCGCAGCGGCGTCGTCCTCGGCATCATCACCCTGGTCTCCGATCTCCCCCGCCCGGCCTACCGGACGGTCCGCCTCGACCCGACGAGCGGCGAGCGCTTCCTGCTCCGCGACACCGCCGAGCTCGAGGAGGCCTTCGCCGTGCTCCTCGCCGGGCTCGAGCGCTCGCGCATCGCGGCCTCGGCATCCCCAGCCGAGTCGGCTCCCCCGTGCGCCCCGGTCGACGCGCCCGTCGCAGTCGAGGACGACCTCGAGGAAGCCGCCTGACCTGACGGCGTCCTTGCGGGGAGACCCTCACCGCGCATCAGGTGCCGAGCTCTCCGCCCGCCTCCTTCACACTCGACGTGTCGGATCGACGTGCCGTGACACCTCGACCGGCGGATCCGTCCTCGGCAGGTCCCGCGGACCGATGACCCGTCGGAGCCGGGCCGACCTGCGCGACCGCAGGAGAGCCCGGCGCCAGCGCGGATCGGTGCGGGCTCGGAGGTGGGGGTCGAGCGGGCGGAAGCCTCCCGCGGTCCGCTCCTCGATCAGCACGATCGTCGCGGTCGCGAGGTGCAGTCTCCGGACCGGCTCCCTCTCGGGATGCGGATGCCCGGAGCGCGTGCGGAGCTGCTGCTCCAGCTGCTCCGGGTCGGCGGACCACCAGGTGCTGACGCCGACGCGTCCATCGGGGAGAGGGAAGCGCTCGGTGATGCGGTACGGGAGGCCGTGCTCGGTCATGCAGTAGTGCCTTTCGAGGAGAAGGTCCGGGAGCCCGGGCCGCGCTGCAGCGGCCCGGGCTCCGGTTCACGAGGTGCGGGTCGAGCGACGGCGCAGCGCCGTCAGGGCGCCGCCGGCCAGGAGCAGAGCGCCGGCTCCGGCCGCGAGGGGCCCGGCCGCCGCTCCCGTCGAGGCGAGGACCGTCGGCACGAGTCCGACCGGAGGCACCGCCACCTGGGCGCAGCTGGCTCCGCCGTCGTCCGCGCACGGGTGCAGGACGGTCGTCGGATCGAAGCCCTCCGGGACCTCGGTCAGGCGCGCCCGGTTGGGGATGATCCACGCGTCCACGCCGTCGGCGACCCGTCCGGTCACGGTGAACGTCGTCGACGCTCCCGGTGCCAGAGACAGGTTCTCGACAGTCAGGTCGGACGACGCCGGGCCGCCGTCCCGGGAGATCGTGACGTCGCTCAGGTGCGCGAGCTCGGGGATGTCGGTGAGGGTCACCCCGTCCGCCGGCCGAGCCCCCTCGTTGGCGACCACGATCCTGAACCCGGCACGCCCGCCGTGGTCGACCTGATTCCCGATCGCCATCTTCTCGATGGAGAGCCTTCCCTCGACGGGCGGCACTGGGATCTCGGCGCAGGACGAGGTCGCATCGTCAGCGCAGGCGTTCTCGACCGTCGGCGGGTCGAAGCCCTCGGGCTGGTGGGTGATCGAGACGCGGTTGGGCAGGGTCGCGGCGTCGTACCCGTCGGCGACCCGGCCGCTGACGTGCAGCGACACCTGGCCGCCGGCGGGGATGTCGAGACCTGTGACGGGCTCCGTGGCCGGCTGCGTTCCTCCGGCGCCGTTCTCGATGGTCGCCTCGAGCAGGTGGTCGAGCGTCGGGACGTCGGTCACGGTCACGTCCGTCGCGTCGACCGTTCCGGTGTTCGCCACGACGATGTCGAAGCCCGCCGTGCCGCCGTGCTCGGCGCTCGCCTGGGACGCGGTCTTCCGGATCAGGAGCGACCCCTCGCCGATGTCGTGCGGGACGGTGGCGCAGGGGTTCGCGTCGGTCCCCGTGCCGGACGAGGCGGGAGCGAAGGGCGCATCGGCGAGGCAGGCCGTGTTCGTCAGCGCACGGTCCCCCTCGCCGGTCACGATCACGTCGAAGGTCAGCTCGGCCGTCGCCCCGACCGGCAGGCTGCCGGCCGCCCAGGAGATGCGGCCCGTCTCCGCGTCGATCGTGGCCGTGCCCTGCGAGGTGCGGAGGGAGTCGGCGTCGAGCTCGGCGTCGTCGAGCACGCCCTTGTCGAGGTAGTCGATGACGGCGGCGTCGGAGTAGTCCCCTGTCCCGTCCGAGGTCAGCGTCACCCGGTAGGGCACGCGGGCGCCGCGGAGCAGCGGAGTGGCGGAGTCGACCGACGAGGTCTTCGCGATGCTCACGTGCGGCGCGAGCGGATCGAGGCGTGCGACCGCGACCGCACCGTCCGAGCCGTAGGCCCAGTCGTCGATCGCCCGCAGGTCGCCGTAGGAGCCGTGCACCGAGTCGTTGGCGTTGGGGACGCGGCCGCGCCCGGAGTCGTCGCCCTCCCAGCGGTGCACCCCGCCGGACGAGTCGGTGCCGCCGTCGCCGGACGTCACCGCGGAGGTGCCGGAGTACCGCTCCGAGTTCGATCCGGCGAGGAGCGAGTCGTCCCAGTGCACCGTCGACGGGTCGTCGCCGCCGCCGGTCGACCTCACGACGGACACGCCGCCGGCGGACGTCTCGGCGTCGACCCGCGTGAAGTGGAACTCGTTCGTGCGGCCGATGGAGGCGCGGAAGGTGACGTCGGGGTCGGTCACGTCGACGGTCCCGCCCTTCGCGTCCCGTCCGTCCCAGTCGACCGAGAAGGGACCGGTCGTCCCCGCGATCCGGGTGAGGTGCACGTCGCGCTCGCTGTCGTAGGAGCCGTCCCCGTCCGCATCGACGTCCACGACGACGGTGCCCGGCTGCGTCCCCAGGACGCCCGTGAGCGTGCCCGCGTCGGAGCCCGCGGACGACCGCCGGAAGGCGAGGCCCTCGATCGTCGGCGCGCGGTAAGCCGGAGCGATCGACTCCGGCAGGTCGGACGACGGCGGGTCCAGGAAGAGCTTGTAGGTCTGCAGGCCGTCGATCCCGGAGCGTCCGGACGCCTGCACGTACTGAGCCCCGATCCCGCCCGCCTCGCTCGACTGCGGCATGGGGACCGAGAGGTAGGACGGATCGGACGACCCGACCTTCACGTTGCCCTTGTTCGTGGCCTGGACCGTCGAGGCGACTCCGTCGTAGCCGCGCAGCCCCAGCTCGTAGCGGGCGCCCGTCTCCGTGACGGCGTGAAGCGTGAAGGAGGAGCGCCGCTCCTCGGGCGAGGAGTAGGACTCCTTCGCCCCGGACTGGATCGCATAGGAGTCGGACCACACCCGGCCCGCGACCGCCGCGCCCCGCGCGTCCTGGACGCCGATGCTCCAGACGAGGTTCACCGGCGCCGTCACGTCGTCGTCGGACACCCGGATCTGGAAGACGCCGGTCTCGTCCGCCACGAACGAGCCGCCGGCGGACACCGAGGGCGCCGCTCCGGGCGCGAAGTCCTGCTCGTCGAGGACGGCTCCGCCCGGAGCCGTCACCCGGGCGGTACCGCCGCCGGTCTCGCCCTCGCCGGTCCCCGAGCCCGCCTGGAGCGGGTGGAGGTCCACCCGGAGCGTCTCGCCCTTCTGGACCCAGGCCGAGACGGTCGTCACGCCGGCGTTCGTCGCGCCTCCCTGCAGGAGGGTGTTCTCGATCGTCGTGTGAGGACCGTCGGCGGCGAGGGCGGGCGGCGGCGCGAGGCCTCCGCCCAGCAGCCCGCTCACGAGCACGCAGCCCGCCGTCGTGCCGACCAGCGCTCGCGCCGTCCGCGCTCGGGGTCGTCCGCGCTCGTCCCGCCCCGACTGTTCCGTTCGACTCATCCGATGTCCTCTCCTCTGCCGACCGAGCGCACTGCGTCGGCGGCGACCGTTCAGCCCCACGGAAGGAGAGTATTGCTCGGTTCGACGTCACCGCGGCCGGTACGGCTGCATCCGTGGAGAACGGCGCGAGATGGGCGCTGTGGAGGAGGAAACGGCGCGCGAGAAGAGCCGAGCGGCATGCTCGCGACGGGTGATCGCAGAGCCTGCGAGGAGTGATCGCGAGCACGGGCGCGGACTGATCGCGGATGCGGGCGGAAGACGGTCGGCGCCGTCGACGGCGCGAAGAGGCGTCCTGCGAGGTGGAGAACCGGCTGTTCCGTCGCCCTGCGCTCTCCGGGAGGCCGACGCCGACAGCCACCGGAACGAGCGACCGTTAAAACGAGAACGGCCCGCCGAAGCGGGCCGTTCTGCTCTGTCTCAACCAGAGTGCGCCCGGAGGGATTCGAACCCCCAACCTTCTGATCCGTAGTCAGATGCTCTATCCGTTGAGCTACGGGCGCAGTCCATCGCGTGGGCCAGAGGCGCACGCAACGAGGTACGACTATACATGCCGGGAGCCCCCTCCGCGAATCGGCGGTGGCGGCGCAGACGGCTCCCTCTCGGGACGCCGCCGTAGCCACCAGAACCCAGGCTCCGTCGCGGTGTCCCGGAGCGCCTCGCAGAGCCTCCGACCGGCGGACGCCGCTGCTCCCCCTCACGGCGTACCGTGGGCTCATGGAGGCCGCCGCGATCGAGCTCGTGGGCTTCGTCGTCTCTCCGCTGCACCGCTACGAGGGCCGCCCCGCCGATGGCCCGGTGCCGTCCGAGGGGAACGAGCAGCCCGAGCGGATCGAGATCCGCGCAGGCCTCGGCATCGTCGGCGACCGCTTCTTCGCCCAGCGCGCGCACCGCCCCGCGGCGATCACGCTCTTCGCGGTCGAGACCCTCGAGCACATCGCCGCCGAGCTCGGCGCAGGGCCCTTCGACCCCGCCGACGCCCGCCGCAACATCATCGTCCGCGGCGCCGACGTCGATGCGCTCGCCGGCCGCACGTTCGCGATCGAGCAGGGCGGGGAGCGGATCGAGTTCCAGGGCGGACGACCGGCCAACCCCTGCGCCTGGATGGACGTCGTGCTCGCCCCCGGGGCGTTCCGGGCGATGCGGAGGCGCGGCGGCGTCCGCACCGCCCCCCTGACGAACGGCGTCCTCCACACCGGGCCGGCCCGCCTGATCCTCCACAGGTCGGACGACATGCTGATCTGAGCCCGGCGGCGAGCGCCTAGGCTCGCAGCGACCGACTCCCCCGATCGAAGGAGGCCCCGTGCTCCGCCCGAGCGACCTCCTCCCCACTCTCGCGACGACTCTCCGGCGCGGGGTCCGCGACGTCTTCGCGACCACGCGCTCCCGGGGGCGGGATCCGCACCGCCGCACCCGCAGCACCGACGTCTCGGTCCAGCGGGTGCACCACCGAGACGTCTGGGCGCGGGTGAGCACAGTGGGGCGCGACGGCGAGCGCACGTTCGTCCTCGTGCCGGGGATCGGAGTCGCGGCCACCTACTTCGAGCGCCTCGCGCCCGCGCTCAACGAGTTCGGTCCGGTGCACGCTCTCGACCTGCCGGGCTTCGGCGGCGTGCCGCACCCGATCGACGCGCGGCGAATGAACATCGGCGACTACGCCGAGCTGGTCGGCGCCGTCATCGACGAGCTCGGCCTCGACGATCCCGTCGTCCTCGGCCACTCGATGGGGACGCAGGTCGTGGCCGAGCTCGCCGCCCGCCGTCCGGAGCTGACCACCATCGTCCTGCTCGGACCCGTGATGAACCGGCACGAGCGCCGCCTCCCGACCGCCGCGCTCCGCTTCGCCCAGTCGAGCGTCCGCGAGCCCCTCAAGGTCGCGATCCTCGCCGCGGGCGCCTACCTCCTCTGCGGACCGCGCTGGTTCTCCCGCGTGCTGCCCGAGATGATGCACTACCGGATCGAGGAGACCGTCCCCCGGATCCGCGCGTCCGCCCTCGTCATCCGCGGCGAGTTCGACCGGCTCGTTCCGCGCGAGTGGGCGGAGGAGATCGCCCGGTCGATGCCGCACGCGCGGGCCTGGGAGATCCCCGACGCCTCCCACTCCGTGATGCACGCGCACGCGGAGGAGGTCGCCCGCCTCTGCGTCGAGCACGCGCGGGCGCCGCAGCCCGACCGGGACGAGGCCGCCCTCCGCCGCTACCCCGACTCGGAGGTCGACCACTCCGAGGAGGACGCGCCCACCGAGGACCCGATCGGCGCTCTCCGGGGACGCATCACCGAGCTGGCCGGGATCCTCGTGGACGACGACTCCCTCATCGCCGAGGGCAAGACCCTCCACGCCGAGGCGAGCGATCCCGAGGCACTGCACCAGGTCGCTGCCGACCCGGGCGACGGCGAGCTCGTCGAGGGCGGCGGACCGAGGAAGGACGGCGAGCAGGACGGCTGACCACCACAGGCCACCACGACCCGCACGTCGCGCGGCGTGAGACGCCGAGCGCAGCAAGAGCAGCCCTCCCGCCGACGCCACTCGGCGCCCGCCCGTCAGGACTCCGCGCCGACGATCTCCTCGCGGATGCGCCGCAGGTCCTCGGCGAGCGCCCCCAGCAGGATCCAGTGCTGCGGATGCGGGGTCGCGATCACGAGCGGCGCGGTGAGAGCGGGCAGCTCGTCCGTGATCGCCTCCGGCTCGGGAACGTCGACCGACGACTGCACGAGGAGCCGCAGATCGTGGGCGGCCCGGTGCAGCTGGACGGCGATGTCGGCGATCGTCGGCTCCCCGACGAGCTCGTCGTCGTAGAGGTCGTGCACGGTCCGCGTCATGCCGCGGACCCGGGTCACGATGCGCCCCAGCCGCGGGACGACGGAGTCGAGGGCCAGCAGCCGGTCCCGGTGGGCGGAGCGGCGCGGGTTGAGGCGGAGGGACTCCTCGCCGGTCGCGATCGCCTCCTCCGCCTTGCTCTGCATGGTCTGCAGCAGCCGGGCGTTGATGAGCAGCTCGTCGAGCCGACGTCGCGGGACGGGGGCCTGGAGGGCATCGCCTAGGTCGTCGAGGGCGGCGGCGAGCTGAGCGGTGAGGTCTCCGATCGCCCGCTCGGCCGGTGCCAGCACGACCGGAGGGACGATGAGCACGTTGATGACGACTCCCACCGCCGCGCCCAGCAGGGTCTCGAAGATGCGGTCGAGCGCGTAGTTCGGCGTGACCGAGCCCACCGAGAGCACGAGCATCGCGCTGATCGGGATCTGCACCGCGGAGGCGGGGGTCAGGCGCACGGCCCACCCGACGGCGATCGCGGCCACGATCGCGAGGAGAACGATGATGCTCTCGCCGCCGAGCACCGTGCCGATCACGGATCCGACGATCACGCCGATGATGACGCCGACCGAGCGCTCGAGGGCCTTGGAGAACGACTGGTTGATGCTCGGCGCGACGACGAGGAGCGCGGCGATCGCGCCGAAGACGGGCAGCGTCCCCGGGAAGACGACGCCGGCGAGGAGCCAGGTGACGACCGTGGCCGCCGCCGTCTTGACCAGCTGCAGCACCGGCGGCCGCGTCGGCACGGTGAAGCTCGAGGTCAGGCGCATGGGACCACGGTAGCGAGCACCCGCTGCCTCGCGGTCCCCGCGCGCATCACCGGCTCGCGGCCGCCTCGACGCTCGCGAGCACCGCGCGGAGCGAGCGCGACGCCTCCGCCCGCAGATCGGCGGGCACCCCCGAGAGCAGCACCCGCTCGGCGTCGAGCACCTCGGGGAAGGCCCGGTCGACCAGCTCCTCCCCCTCGCGAGTCAGCGTGATGAGCGAGCCGCGCCCGTCCGCCGGGTTCGCGGCGCGCCGCACCAGGCCCCGCCGCTCCAGCGAGTGCACGCGCTTGGTGATCGCGGGAGCGGAGGCGAGGGCGATCGTCCGGAGGGTCGTCGGCGACTGCGGAGCGCCGGCGCGACGCAGCGTGGAGAGCACGTCGAACTCGCCGCGGGTCAGCCCATGGGCGGAGAGCAGCTCCTCCGTCGCCCGGACGATCAGCGCGGAGGCGCGGATCAGCCGCCCGACGACGTCGACGGCGGAGGTGTCGAGCTCGGGCCGCAGCACCGCCCAGCCCGCCCTGATCTCGTCGACCGCGTCGCCCGGCTGGCTTTCAGACTGATTCACACGTAAAGTATATCTGCTTCACCCGTGAAACACTTCTCCGGCCGCCGCCGCTCGGACCCCGATCAGAGGACCCGATGGCCGCCACCCCCGTTCTGCCCCACCCCCGCGAGCTCCTCGCCTTCGGCCCGCACGCCGGCGCCCATCGCGTCGCCCTGCGCGCCGGCGTCTCGATCGCCGTCCCGCTGCTCGTCCTCTGGGCGCTCGGCCGCACCGATCTCGCCCTCTACGCGACCTTCGGCGCCTTCACGGCCCTCTACGGTCGCCAGCACACGCACCGGCCGCGCCTGCTGATGCAGCTGTCGGCAGCCGCGTTCCTCGTCACCACCGTGACCCTCGGCACCGTCGTCTCCCTCTCTCCTCACCGCGACTGGCTGATCATCCCCGTCGTGGTCGCCGTGACCGTCGCGGCCGCCTACCTCAGCGACGCCCTGCACTGGCACCCGCCCGGCCCGCTGTTCCCGGTGTTCGCCGTCACGGCGTGCGCGTCCGTCCCGTCCGAGCCCTCGCGGATCCCGCTCGCCGTCGCTCTCGCCGCGGGCTCCGCCGCCTTCTCGCTCGTCGTCGGCCTGAGCGGTCTCGCGCTCCCCCGCGCACGCCGCCTCGCCCCGACGCCGTGGCGCACCTCGTTCCGCGCGGCGGCGGCCCGTCCGGCGACGCGCGCCGCCCTGCTCCGCTTCGGGGCCGTCGTCCTGGTGGCAGGCACCATCCCGACCGCGACGGGCCTGGGCCACCCCTACTGGGCGATGGTCTCCGCCGTCGCAGCCGTCTCGGGAGCGGACGCGGGCGCCCGCCTCGTGCGCGCGGGCCACCGGATGCTCGGCACGATCGTCGGAGTGCTGATCGCGGCCGCGCTCCTGGCCCTGCCGCTCTCCCCGCTCACCGTGATCGTGGTGGTGGTGCTCCTCCAGATGACCGCCGAGCTCGTCGTCGGCCGCAACTACGGCCTGACCCTCGCCTTCGTCACTCCGCTCGCGATCCTCATGGTCGAGCTCGCGCATCCCGTCGACGAGCTCGTGCTGCTGCGCGACCGGGCGCTCGAGACCGCGCTGGGCGTGCTCGTCGGAGTCGTGGCGACGCTCCTGACCCACGCCGCCTCGCAGCGCTCGCGCTCCCGCTCCTAGGCCCAGGAGGATGGACCGCACGATCCCCGCTGTGCTTGCCGAGATCACGGCGGCCGTCGCCGAGGTGCGCGACGTCGCACGGTCGCAGCAGGACGGCGCGCGGGCCCGCGTCGCGGACCGGCTCGACGAGCTGTTCGCCGGAGCGACGACCCGCAGAGAGGTGCGGGCGGCGGCCGCCGACGCGCTCGGGCTCTGGGGCGGGGCGGGCTCCTTCTCGGACGTCGGCTCGGCCGAGGCCGACCACGCGGTCACGCGCCTGTACCGGGCCCTGCGCGCCGGCCGCTCCTGGCTGCTCCGCGCCGGCTGACCCGGACTCGCGCTCGGCCTGGGAACGAGAAAGGCCCCCTGCTCCCGTGCAAGCGGGGCCCTTTCAATGGCGGTACCCGTGGTGATTGAACACCCGGTGGACCCAAGCGAATGGCCTCACTTCGCGACACGTCATCGCCAACGGCACGTTACCGCTAGCTCCCGTCGGGTCGCCTCGCCTCCGCACTCACCTTTCCACCTGCGCGGAGAAATTTACCTTTTTGCTATACCCTGATCACGCCTCATTGAGACATCTGGATGGGGCTTGCACGGCAACGGTGCAGCGCCGTATCTGTTCGGCGCGAGGCAAGTAGCGCAGGGAGGATCGACGAAAGTATGAAAATTACCTCAATCTCAATATCAAATTTCAAAGCAATTAAAAACACCTCTATCAATTTTCATCCGACCATGAACGTTCTGGTAGGCGCGAATGGGTCGGGGAAGAGTTCCGTACTTCAAGCATTGCATTGGATTTTCCAATCGGGCCGTAACGTAAACGTTGAACCCCGAGCTGTTGGACTTGCGTCCACGCTTTCCGAACAGGACGCGATCTTCATGCCTTCGCCGGACTATCGGAGCGCAGGGCACGGGAGTGAGTATGGAAATAATCAAGGCAAACCACAACTCGACCTCAGCGTGGAAGCCTTACACGAGGACGGGACAGCCCTTTCGGCCGACTTATGGTTAAAGTCTGCCCGCAACGAGGGGATCTCGGTCCACATCCCTACGGGCAATCGAATTACGGCTGCGATCCGTGACCGCGGGCGCGAGTTCAGTGCTTACATTCCCGGTGTAGCGGGGATCCCTCTCATCGAGGAGAAGCGCTCGAAGCTCTTGGTGCACCGTTCCGCCGCCGCTGGCGATGCAAACACTGTGCTGCGGAATATGCTCGCCTTGCTAGAGCAGGTAACTGTGAAAGGCCAGAACGGTCTTGCAGTGGTGGAAGAGCTGGTTTCGCAAGTCATGGGCGAATTTTCACTGAAAGTCGAATTTAATGAGGAGAAGCATACCCGCATCGTCGCATCCTTCCGGACCGGAGAGATGAAAAAGACAGATGACCGCTTATACCGACCGCTCGAGCTAGCTGGCATTGGATATCTTCAGGTACTTCAGATTTTTGCCTACCTTGTCTACTTTCAGCCCGTTCTACTTTTGGTCGACGAACCCGACGCACACCTGTACCCGGTCGCGCAGGAACGACTAGTTCGGGTACTTGCAGCGGCAGCAGAGCGCTTCGACTCTCAGGTTCTCCTCTCCACCCACAGCCCGTCCATCGTTCGGTCACTACCAAAAGAATCCAAGGTCACTTGGATGGAGAACGGATCCGTCCATCCGGAGGGGAACGACGAAGGCCGTCGGCTTATGGGCTGGGGTCTGCTCGATCGTAGGGTCTTGGTTTTGACGGAAGACACAGGCACTGAAATGCTTCAACGAATTATCGCTCAGTGGCCCGATATAGAACGCTTCGTAGCAATCTGGCCCTTCCATGGTTCAGCGAAACTTCCGCCACCCGAAACTCTAACTGGACTAAGGAGCCTTCTGGGGAGTGATGTGAAGCTCCTCGTTCATCGAGATCGAGACTTCATGATGCCCCTCGAGGTTGATAAGATTGTCGCCCCTTACGCAGCCCAGGACCACACACTTTGGCCTACCAAGTATTCAGACATCGAGGCCTATTGGATGAGCAACGAGGTCGTAGCTCGCCACTTCGGCTTGACGGATCTTGAGGCGGAGACTTTGCTACAAGACGCTATTAATAAAGCGAACACGGACGGCGTAGCGCTCAAGAAGATGCGAAATAAACGTAGTGAAGCGTTACTAGTTGTAAACAGCAAGGGGTCACTACCTCACTACAGCGACACGGATGTAATCACGGAATATTCAATAGATGGCCCTCAATTCACGGTCCTCGGAAAAACGATGATGGCAGGACTACGCGATCTTACTCAAAGTCGCGGTCTCTTGCAGAGCGCGCAATTCGGAAAGGTAATTCCATCATCTCTTGGCGCTCCTCTCGCAGCGGATCTGAAAAAACTACTCGAAGATCTTCTAGCTTGATAGCCGGCTAATCTAGGGAAGACCAACAGTCGCGCAACGCCAGTCGAATCTTCACTTGCTGTTCGGCGAGAACGGCAAGGAGAGGCTTTGCTGGCGATTTTCGCGCGAGTGGCGAAGGGAAACCGATGTCATAGGCCTCGTCCGAGTGCGGCAGCAAATGCACTTGCCCCGGTATCAACGTCAACGTAAAAATTCGTAGAGCTATCGAGTATTACTGCCGATGACGATTGAGTAAGCATCCGCCGAGTTCAATGTACCGACGCGCCAGCGCTGGTTGCGAAGGGGTTAGGGCCGTCAGGGACGTACGTCATCCACTCCCGCAGGCCCTCCGACCACCTGAGTCGCCCCATCGAGCCAGCCGGCAACGGCGCGCAAAAGCGCTCGCCGAGCCACCGAACGCGGAGACGGTCGTCGTCACGTACCGCGCGCATGTGCTTAGTCAATGTCGTGTCGTGCGGTACTACTTTGAGGAAATTGGCATCCCCGATACGGCGTGGATGCTCGCCAGCGACCCCGACACCAAAACAGCTATCGCCGCTTTTGTGCACAAAGCCGAGCTGCAGATGATGGTCCGCGACCGCCGACAGCCCTTCCGTCCGCACCTTTTCGCGTCGTCATCCTCGACAGTCGGTTAAGACCCGATCGCCGTCGACGCTATTGGTTCGTCGTCCGCATCCGCCGACGATGCAGCACTAGCCCGATAGAAGGGAACGTCCCACACCGACGGTGGCCGCTCGCCGCAACCGCGGGAGCTCGACCACTCGATGACGGCGATGACTGCCGGTAAACCGCATCACCGCTAGGCCACGGCCTCCGAGGAAGGTGCCCGACAAGTCTCTTCCTGCGATCAGCGGCGCTCTGAAGCGGCCTCATATTGCGGTTGCCTGCACGTGCGATTAAAACTCAGTTATTGCTAGGTCGCCGATCAGTCGCCAAGAAAAGCGAAAGAGCCTCAGATGCCCGTCATGACGGGATCTGAGGCTCTTCTCGTTGGCGGTACCGGTGGGATTTGAACCCACGGTGGACGCAAGCCCACACATGTTTTCGAGACATGCTCCTTCGGCCGCTCGGACACGGTACCGGGGTCGAGTGTACGCGACGGCCGGAAGTCGCGCCAATCGAGAGGACGGGCCGCCGTCAGGCGGGGAGGAGGAAGCCGAGCACGCGGTCCCACTCCGGGATCGCGAGCAGGTGGCCGCGGCCGGGCACGACCTCGAGGCGGGAGTCGGGCAGTCGGGCGGCGTACCACTCGGCATGGCGGCGGCCGGCGACCGCGTCCTCGGCGCCGTAGAGGAGGAGCGCGGGCGGCTCGGCGGACTCGACGGCGAAGCCCCACTCCTGCACGCCGTAGCCGATGAGGTCGGCGGCCATGCCGAGGGCGCCCTGGGCGACGGCGCGCTCGAGCATGCGCGAGAGGCGCTCGCGGACGCCGGGGGTCTCGAGCACCGCGGTGTCGGCGTCGCCGGAGCCGAGCATCCCGAGCAGGGCGTCCGGGGCGGGGGTCGGGCCGAAGGCGCCCTCGAGGGTGCGGGTGAGCGAGCGGACGGCCTCGTCGAGCGGGAGGTCGGCCAGGCGGGCGAGCTCGGCGCGATTCTCGTCGCCGACCCACGGCACGGCGCTGTCGGGAGCGGGCGTGCCGATCACGGCGACGCGCTCCACGAGGCCGGGGTAGTTCGCGGCGAGCGCGAGGGCCGCGCGGCCTCCCGCCGACCAGCCGGCGACGCTGACGGAGGCGATGCCGACGGTCGCGAGGTACTCGGCGATGTCGGCGGCGGCCTGCTCGGGGCTGGCGCCGACGCCCGCTCCGGCGGGGTCGAGGTCGGTCAGGAGGGAGGAGGCGCCGTAGCCCGGGCGGTCGAACGAGAGCAGGCGCACCCCGTGGCGCGCGGTCGCCTCCGGGTCGGGGTCGAAGTCCGAGGAGCCGGGAGCGGGATGCGCCAGGACGACGACCCGCTCGGCGCCCTCGGGGCCGGACCAGCTGACTCCGAGCGGGCGGCCGGACTTGAGGACGTGCACTGTCGAGGGCATGTCCCCCAGTCTCCCGCAGACGTCCGACGCCGACGGGGCGGCGCTCGGAGCGGCGTCGTCTTCCGTGGCGCGATCCTCCGCCTCCGCTCCCCCGCGACGACGCTCCTCGACAGACGGCTTCCACGCGACCTCTCCCCCGGTCTGGCGCGCCCCGCTCCCGGCGTCGGTGGTCGACGGTACTGTCGAAGACACGTTCGAACGAGCGGCGGTGTCGGGGGTCCCCCGTAGCGTCGCGCTCGTCCCCCTCCTCCGCCCCGAAAGGACCTCATGGCCTCCTCGAAGACGCGCACCGCCCCGTACCGCTGCTCGGAGTGCGGGTGGACGACCGCGAAGTGGGTAGGCCGCTGCGGCGAGTGCCAGCAGTGGGGCTCCGTGATCGAGAGCACCGAGCGCACCGGCCTCGTCCGCGCGGTCGCCGCTGTGGCTCCGGCCGCCGGCCGCATCGCGCGGCCCATCACCGAGATCGAGACTACGTCGGCGGCGCACCGCCCCACCGGCGTGGGCGAGCTCGACCGCGTGCTCGGCGGCGGGATCGTCTCCGGTGCGGTCGTGCTCCTCTCGGGAGAGCCCGGCGTGGGCAAGTCGACCCTCCTGCTCGAGGTCGCGAGCCGCGCCGCCGCCGAGGGCCAGCGGGTCCTCTACGTCAGCGCGGAGGAGTCGGCCGCGCAGGTGCGCATGCGGGCTGAGCGCACCGGCGCGATGCACGACAGCCTCTTCCTCGCGGCCGAGACCGACCTCGCCACCGTGCTCGGCCAGATCGACGAGGTCCGGCCGGACCTGCTCATCGTCGACTCGGTGCAGACGGTCGCGAGCGACACCGTCGACGGCCTGCCCGGCGGTCCCAGCCAGGTCCGCGAGGTCGCCGCGACCCTCATCCGCGTCTGCAAGGAGCGGGCGCTCCCCCTCGTGCTCGTCGGACACGTCACGAAGGACGGCTCCATCGCGGGGCCGCGCCTGCTCGAGCACCTGGTCGACGTGGTCTGCCACTTCGAGGGCGACCGGCAGACGGCGCTGCGCTTCGTCCGCTCGCTCAAGAACCGCTTCGGCCCGACGGACGAGGTCGGCTGCTTCGAGATGACCGCCGAGGGCATCGCCGAGATCCCCGACCCGAGCGGTCTGTTCCTCAGCCGCACCCGCTTCCCCACCCCGGGCATCTGCGTCACGGTCGCGATGGAGGGACGCCGCGCACTCCCCGTCGAGATCCAGGCGCTCGTGATCGCGAACGACGGCGAGCACCCCCGCCGCGTCACGAACGGAGTCGACGCGTCCCGGGTCGCGATGATCCTCGCGGTCCTCGAGCGGCAGGCGGGCATCCCCCTGCGGCGCTGCGACGTCTACGTGTCGACCGTCGGCGGCGTGAAGCTCATGGAGCCGGCGGCGGACCTGGCGATCGCGGTCGCCATCGCCTCCGCCCACGCCTACACGCCGCTGCGGCCCGGGATCGCCGCGTTCGGCGAGATCAGCCTCTCGGGAGACATCCGGCCCGCCTCCGGAGCGAAGCAGCGCGCCTCCGAAGCGACACGACTCGGGCACTCCTCGCACCTCGACTCCAGCGCCTTCACCCTCTCGAGCGCGATCACCCACGCGCTCGTCCCCGTTCCCGAGCGCATCCGTCCGGAGCGGGTGCCCACGCACTGACGGCCGCGTCCCCGGCACGCTGCACACGCACCCGTCCACCGCTCGGAGCCGCCGGCGCCCCCGTCCACCGCATGGTCGAGGATCGCCACCGGAGGCGAACACGGGCTCGATGGGCACTGCCCGACAGCTCCGCCCGACCACGCGCGCGTCCGCTCCGCCGCGGCCGCCCGTCGCAGCCTGCCCCTAGACGCCGCCCCCGCCGCCGCCTCCGCCGCCCCCGCCCGAGCTGCCACCGCCACCCGCGCCGCCGCTCGAGGAGCTCGACGAGGATCCGACGTAACTCGACGTCGACGACGAGAACGAGGACACGCTGCCGGCGAAGGCCGCCGCGTGGAAGCCGTTCGGTCCGGAGTACCAGACCGGCTCCTCGCCGGTGCGCTCGTAGGCCGACGCGAGCTCCGCCGACCACTCCTTCTCGAGACCGAAGAGCACGGCCCACGGCAGCAGGCGCTCCGTCACCTCGACCACCTCGACCGGTCCGACCGTGCGCCGATCCGCCCCGCGGGGCGACTGCAGCATCGCGATCCGGTCGGCCTCGGCCAGGCGGATGTACAGCTCGAGCCCGCGCAGATGGTCGCGCAGCTCCGCGCCCGCGGCCGTCAGCGGCACCCTCGAGACCAGGATCGTCCCGACGACGGCCGCGACGATCGCGACGAGCATCAGCACGAGCGGGAGCGCTCCGCCGAAGGAGCGGGTCATCAGGAGGATCGCGCCCAGGAAAGCGGCCATGACACCCAGCAGCAGCGGGACGATCACGAGCACGCTGCCGCCGATCGTCCCGGCCTTCTTCAGTCCCGCCTCGGTCACCCGGTTGCCCAGCGCGGTCCGGAACTGTCCGACGGCCTTGCCGAACTCCTTGTCCTTGCCGGAGAGCTCACGCACCGTCCCCGGCACCCGGCCGAGGGCGATGTCGAGGAACTCACGGTCGTCGGAGGCGAGGGGCCGCGGGCGTCCCGCGCGACGCGTCGGCGTCGTCGCAGGGTCGAGCACCCGCACGGCGTACTCCTGCTTCCGCCCCTCCCCCGTCTCCTCGATGCGCACGAAACCGCGGACGGCGGCGTCCAGGAGTCCGGCCGCGGGGGCCTTCGACGTCTTCCGCAGCAGCGCGGCGGAGAGGAACAGCCCCTCCGCGGGCGGATCGTACTCGGCGACGACGGTCGGGCGGCCGGGAGCGTCGCGGAGCACGGTCCGGCGGCGGTGCACGGCGAGCGCGAGGCCGATCAGGACCGCGGCGAGGCCGCCCAGCTGCACCCAGGACCAGCCGGAGGCGAGGTAGCGGTCGTCGCGCGGCGTGAAGGTCCCGGGAGCGAAGCCGATCGCCACGGTCACGTTCTCCCCCGGAGCCAGCGACTCCCCCGACGCCGTGACGACCGCGCCGTCGCGGCCGATCGGGCAGGGCGTCGTCGAGCCCTCCGGCCCCCGGTAGCAGCTGACGGTCCCCGTCGCGGCGGAGGCCAGCGAACCGGCGAGCTCGACGCGCACGTCGTAGCGGTCGAAGGACTGGCGCCAGCCCGTGCCGTTGACGTCCCAGTAGAACTCGTCCTCGCCGCTGCGCGTGCCGGATCCAGGCAGGGTCGTGTTGTGCTGCGTGTAGGTGAAGACATAGGTCTGGCTGCCGCTGACGAACTCGTCCGCCGCGCTGGTGACCAGGAGGAAGCCGTCCTCGCGCTCGGTGTCGACCGGCCGCGACGCCCCGTCGCCGTCGGTGACGGACACCAGGTCGACGTCGGTCGGGTGCCCCTCGTAGTCGAGCGGGATCGCGCGCTGCATGCCGCGGTTCTGCGACGGCGGGAACTCGGCGACGAAGGTCTCGACAGTGGTCAGCGTCGAGCGGCCCTCCTCGTCGCGGTCGAGGCGGAAGTCGGCCGAGTACTCCGAGAACCGGAAGCCGTCCACATCCGCGCGCACGACACCCGCGACGGGCTGCGCAGCCGCGACGGGCTGCGGAGCCGCCACGGCCTGCGCCGCCGCCCCACCGACCAGCAGCGGGACCGCGAGGGCCACGGCCGCCGCGCGCCGCGCGACCACCCCCGCCCGGCCGGTCGAGGCGGACAGGATCGTGCCGAGCAGCCCCCACATGCCTGCGATGCTACGCGCCGACGCACGCCCGGCACGTCCCCCGGGCGGACTACTGGAGCAGGAACTGCGTGGGCGAGCCCGAGGGGATGCCGGCGACCGACACCGACAGGTTGTAGGCGGCGCCGCCCGCCTCGACCGCCTCGCGTCCGCCGGAGCAGGTGTCGGCGGAGGAGCGGGTGCGGTCCCACGTCAGCGCGCTGCCCATCACCGAGCGGCCCGCCTGGAGGAGCACCGGCAGATCGGCCGCGCCGGTCTGGCAGTCCGTGGAGGTCCAGATCTGCTCGGAGCCGCTCGTGATCGTGAAGACCTGCTTGCTCGTGCCCGCGTCGATCACGCAGTCGGTGCTCGAGATGTTGGCCAGCGAGAGCGAGAGCTGCGGATCCTCGCCGGGCGCGTAGCTCGTGGCGTCCGTGACCGCGGTGACGGCGACGGAGTCGGCCGTGCAGGCGGGTGCGGCGCCGGGCGTCGCACGGGGCGAGGTGGTCGGGTAGAGCGTCGGCAGCACGACGGTCGGCGTGGGGCTCGACGCGGCGTCGGAGCCGGTCATCCGCGGGAGCAGCGACAGCACCACCGCCAGGCCCGCGACGATGACGACCAGCGCGAGCAGCACTCCGGCGCGGCGTCGCCGGTAGACCCGGGAGGGCAGGCGGCGGGGCGGCGGAGTCACCGGGACAGGCTACGACGTGGCGGCGGTCAGAGCGTCTTCAGCATGCGGGTGTTGCCCAGCGTGTTCGGCTTCACCCGTGCGAGATCGAGGAACTCGGCGACTCCCTCGTCGGGAGAGCGGAGCAGCTCGGCGTAGATCTCGGGGTCGACGACCTTCT
This sequence comes from Rathayibacter sp. AY1F6, assembly GCF_002932035.1. Lineage (NCBI taxonomy): Bacteria > Bacillati > Actinomycetota > Actinomycetes > Micrococcales > Microbacteriaceae > Rathayibacter > Rathayibacter sp. AY1F6. The sequence continues at coordinate 112,879 of NZ_PSVD01000002.1, forward strand.
CGCCGATCGGCTCGAAGCCGTGGCGGGCGAAGAAGTCGACCTCGAAGGTGAGGCAGAACAGGCGCTTCAGGCCGAGCTCGCGCGCGTCGTTCTCGAGGCGCTCCAGGATGTGGTGGCCCACACCCCTCCCGAGCCAGTCCTGCGCGACCGCGAGGGTGCGCACCTCCGCGATGTCGTCCCACATCACATGCAGCGCACCGCAGCCGATCGCCGTCCCGTGGCCGTCCTCGGCGATGCGGAACTCCTGCACGGCGCCGTAGAGCACCACGCGGTCCTTGCCCAGGAGGATGCGCTCGTTCACGAGCGGCTCGCTCAGCTCCTGGATGAAGGGGACATCGCTCGTGCGCGCGCGGCGCACCGGGTACTTCCAATCGGCCATTCGACAAGCCTAGGCCGCACCGGGCGCGGGATCCTGCGAGCAGGCGCCCACCCCCGGACGACGACGTGCCCGCCCCCTCGCGAGAGGGGACGGGCACGGGGTCGTTCGGCAGCCTGCTACGACATCAGGTCGGGCGTCGCCGGGCCGGCCGTGGCTGCTCCGGTGGACGCGCCGGCGCTGATCGAGATCAGACGCGGGGTCGTGGTGAAGACGAACCTGTTGTCGGCGAAGTCCACGTGGATGTGGTCTCCGGCGCCGAGCTCGCCGTGCAGTATCCGCTCGGACAGCTGGTCCTCGATCTCGCGCTGGATCGCGCGGCGCAGGGGGCGCGCACCGAGGGCCGGGTCGAACCCGACCTCGATCAGGCGCTCCTTGGCCGGCTGCGTCAGCTCCACCGTCATGTCACGGTCGAGCAGGCGGTCGCCCAGGCGCTTGATGAAGAGGTCGACGATCTGGAGCAGCTCGGGCTTCGACAGCTGCGGGAAGACGATGACGTCGTCCACGCGGTTGAGGAACTCGGGCTTGAAGTGCTTCTTGAGCTCCTCGTTGACCTTGCCGCGCATGCGGTCGTAGCCGGTGGCGTTGTCGCCCTCGATCTGGAACCCGACGGGACCACCGGCGATGTCACGAGCACCGAGGTTGGTGGTCATGATGATGACGGTGTTCTTGAAGTCGACGACACGGCCCTGGCCGTCGGTCAGTCGACCCTCCTCCAGGATCTGGAGAAGCGAGTTGAAGATGTCCGGGTGCGCCTTCTCGATCTCGTCGAAGAGGACCACGCTGAACGGCTTGCGGCGCACCTTCTCGGTGAGCTGGCCGCCCTCCTCGAAGCCGACGAACCCGGGAGGGGCGCCGAACAGCCGCGAGACGGTGTGCTTCTCGCCGTACTCCGACATGTCGAGCGAGATCATCGCGTTCTCGTCGTCGAAGAGGAACTCGGCGAGCGCCTTGGCCAGCTCGGTCTTCCCGACGCCCGTGGGGCCGGCGAAGATGAACGAGCCCGAGGGGCGCTTGGGGTCCTTGAGGCCCGCGCGGGTGCGGCGGATCGTCCGCGAGAGGGCCGCGATGGCCTCCTCCTGGCCGATGACGCGCTGGTGCAGGGCCTTCTCCATGAAGACGAGCCGCGAGGACTCCTCCTCCGTGAGCTTGAAGACCGGGATGCCCGTCGCCTGGGCGAGGACCTCGGCGATCAGGCCCTCGTCGACCACGCCGGTGGCCTTGACGTCGCCCGACTTCCACTGCTTCTCGAGGCGCAGGCGCTCACCGAGCAGCTGCTTCTCCTCGTCGCGGAGCGACGCGGCCTTCTCGAAGTCCTGGTCCTCGATCGCGGCCTCCTTGGCGGAGCGGACCACGGCGATGCGGTCGTCGAAGTCGCGCAGCTCCGGCGGCGCCGAGAGGATCGACAGGCGCAGGCGTGCGCCGGCCTCGTCGATCAGGTCGATCGCCTTGTCGGGGAGGAAGCGGTCGCTGATGTAGCGGTCGGCCAGGTTGGCCGCCGAGACGATCGCGCCGTCGGTGATGGACACCTTGTGGTGCGCCTCGTAGCGGTCGCGCAGCCCCTTGAGGATGTTGATCGTGTGGGGCAGCGACGGCTCCGCGACCTGGATCGGCTGGAAGCGGCGCTCGAGAGCGGCGTCCTTCTCGAAGTGCTTGCGGTACTCGTCGAGCGTGGTCGCCCCGATGGTCTGCAGCTCGCCGCGGGCGAGCAGCGGCTTGAGGATCGAGGCGGCGTCGATCGCGCCCTCAGCGGCCCCTGCGCCGACGAGGGTGTGGATCTCGTCGATGAAGGTGATGATGTCGCCGCGGGTGCGGATCTCCTTCGTGACCTTCTTCAGGCGCTCCTCGAAGTCACCGCGGTAGCGGGACCCGGCGATGAGTGAGCCGAGGTCGAGCGTGTAGAGCTGCTTGTCCTTCAGCGTCTCGGGCACGTCGCCGCGCACGATCGCCTGGGCGAGGCCCTCGACGACAGCGGTCTTGCCGACGCCGGGCTCGCCGATCAGGACGGGGTTGTTCTTGGAGCGGCGGGAGAGGATCTGCATGACCCGCTCGATCTCCTTCTCGCGCCCGATGACCGGGTCGAGCTTGTTGTCGCGCGCCGCCTGGGTGAGGTTGCGGCCGAACTGGTCGAGGATCTGCGATCCCCCCTGAGGCTGCTGCTGCTCACCGCCCACGGCGACCTGCTCCTTGCCCTGGTAGCCGGAGAGCAGCTGGATGACCTGCTGGCGCACGCGGTTCAGGTCGGCACCGAGCTTGACCAGCACCTGAGCGGCGACGCCCTCGCCCTCGCGGATGAGGCCGAGCAGGATGTGCTCGGTCCCGATGTAGTTGTGGCCGAGCTGCAGCGCTTCGCGCAGGGACAGCTCGAGGACCTTCTTCGCCCGAGGCGTGAAGGGGATGTGGCCGGTCGGCTGCTGCTGCCCCTGGCCGATGATGTCCTGCACCTGCTCGCGCACAGCGTCGAGCGAGATCCCGAGGGACTCGAGCGCCTTGGCGGCCACTCCCTCGCCCTCGTGGATCAGGCCGAGCAGGATGTGCTCCGTGCCGATGTAGTTGTGATTGAGCATCTTGGCCTCTTCCTGGGCCAGGACGACGACGCGCCGCGCGCGATCGGTGAATCTCTCGAACATGCTGTCACTCCCTACAGAACCCGCAGGGGTGGGCTCCGATACGTCGACTGTAACCAGCGCTCCCCCCGGTGAGCAGGCCTGTTCGCCCTGGGCGTGCACGCGATCCGGGAGGGGTGCGGGCGGCGGTCCCGTCCACCGGTCCATGCGAAGGCATACACTTCCCGCATGAGCAACCTGGAGGAGCATCCCGACGAGCTCCCCGTCGCCGCGGAGCCGGTCCCTCGCGAGTCCGGCGCGGTCGAGATCCTGGCGGCGCGGCTCGTCCCGCTCGGCGGTCCACGTGCGATCGAGGTGCGCCGCACCCTCCCCCAGCGCTCGCGCTCGACGATCGGCGCATGGTGCTTCGCCGACCACTACGGCCCGGTTCGGCTCGGCGAGGAGGCCGGGATGGACGTCCCGCCGCACCCGCACACCGGCCTGCAGACCGTGAGCTGGCTCTTCGAGGGCGAGATCGAGCACCGCGACAGCGTCGGCAGCCTCGCCGTGGTGCGCCCGGGCGAGCTCAACCTGATGACGGCCGGACGCGGCATCTCGCACTCGGAGGTCTCGACCGGGGGCGCGCCCGTTCTGCACGGGGTGCAGCTCTGGGTCGCGCTGCCCGAGGAGGCGCGGCTCGTCGATCCGTTCTTCGAGCACCACCGCGGCGTGCCCGTGGAGCTGCCCGGCGCGCTGGTGCGCGTCTTCGTCGGAGGGATGCTCGGCGCGTCGGTGCCCGCGAGCGCCTTCACTCCGCTGGTCGCCGCGCAGATCGACCTCGAGCCGGGTGCCCGGGTCGAGCTGCCGGTCGAGGAGTCGTGGGAGTACGGCGTGCTCGTCGACGCCGGCCCGGTGGCGGTCGAGGGCGCGGACGTCCCGCGCTCGGACCTCGCCTACTTGGCGCCCGGCCGCTCGCACCTGATGCTGACCGCCGGGGACGCGGGCGCCCGCGTGGTGCTGCTCGGCGGCGAGCCGTTCGCCGAGGAGCTGGTGATGTGGTGGAACTTCGTCGGCCGCAGCCACGACGACGTGGCGGCCGCCCGCGCGCGCTGGCAGTCCGACGTGATCGCCGGGGCGGATCCCGCGGGACCGTTCGGCACCGTCGACGGGTACGGCGGACGCGCGCTCCCCGCGCCCGTGCTGCCGACCGTGCGCCTGAAGCCGCGCCGCCGGGCCTGAGCCGAGACCGTCAGGCCGAGGCGCTCCGAGGCAGGGCCCACGACGCGGGAGCGCGGAAGTCGCGATGATCCCGCTCGACCACCGCGACTCCCGCGCTCCCACCGGCGCGTCAGGACGCGTCCGGCTCCTTCTTCGCGGCGGCCTTCGCCGCGGCCTCGCGATCGGTGGCCTCGGCCGTCTCGCGGAAGGCGCGGCGCGGATCCTGCAGCGCGCTCATCGGCGAGAGGTCGCGCGGAGTGACGGCGTCGACGAGCCAGCCCGTGATGATCCGCCACTTGCGGTCCAGAGTCGGCATCGCCGCTCCGTGGTAGGCGCGGTGCGCGAGCCAGGCGGGGAGGCCGCGCAGCTTCACGCCCTTGATCAGGCCCGCGCCCTTGCCGATGCCGTACTCGGCGACGGTCCCGACGGAGGCGTGGCGGTACTCCTCCACGGTGCCTCCGGTGAGGTCGGCGATGATGTTGCGCGCCAGGAGCTTGGCCTGCCGGACCGCGTTCTGCGCGTTCGGCGGGTAGTACGCGGGCTGCTTCTCACTGGTGAGGTCCGGCACCTGCGCGCCGTCGCCGGCCGCCCAGGCGCCGCCCACCGGCTCGCCGTCCTCGCGGATGACCCGCAGGCGCGCATCCGCCATGACGTGGCCCTTCGGCCCGCGGGGCGCGTCGGTCGCGTCGAGGATCGGGTTCGGCTTCACGCCGGCGGTCCACACGATCGTGGCCGTCGGGATGCGCTCGCCCGAGGAGAGCTCCACGACGCCGTCCTCGCAGGAGGGCATCGTCGTCTTCAGGTGCACGTGCACGCCGCGCGAGCGGAGGTGGTCGAGCGTCCACTTCGAGAGCTCGGGACCGACCTCGGGGGCGACCCGGTCCAGCGCCTCGACGAGGTGCCAGGTGACGTCGCCCATCGAGAGGGAGGGCTGTGCGGCGAGGGTCTTGCGGCTGAGGTCGAGCAGCTCGCTCAGCGCCTCGACGCCGGTGTAGCCGCCGCCGACGAATACGAAGGTGAGCAGGCGCCGGCGCTCGGCGGGATCGGTGGTGAGCGCCGCCTTCGCGATGTTCTCGATGACGCGGTCGCGCAGGTGCGCCGCCTCCTCCACCGTCTTGAAGCCGATGCCGTGCTCGGCGAGACCCGGTGTGGGGAACGTGCGGGTGACGGCTCCGAGCGCGAAGACGACCTGGTCGAACTCGATCGTGCGGGTGGAGCCGTCCATCGCGGCGACGGTGGCGCTGCGCTCGGCGAGGCTCACGCCGGTGATCGCGCCGCGGATCACGCGGGTGCGCTTGAGCGCGGAGACCAGCGGCACCGTGACGTGGCGCGGCTGGACGTGCCCGCCGGCGACCTCGGGCAGCAGCGGCTGGTAGGTCATGTAGGGGTTCGGCTCGACGACGGTGACGTCGATCGGCGCCTCCCCCCGTCTCTTCTCGAGGCCCCAGGCCGTGTACAGGCCGACGTAGCCGCCGCCGAGGATGAGGATGCGCGTCGTACGGGATGCCGTCATGTCCGTTCCCTTCTCGAACCCGGCGCCGGGCAGGCGGAACCGGATGGTGCTGAGGACGCTCCGACGCTACGCGGGGCGCGGCGGCCCGCACAGGGACTTGCGCGACGAATCGGTCCCGCGCTTCCTCCACCTGCGGGCGGACGGGAGCCGCGCTACTGCAGCGCCGAGGTGAGCCGCGCCAGGTTGTCGAGCAGGGTCGAGCGGAGCGGCTGCTGCCGCCACTCGCGGAGGGTCAGCTCACGGGAGTGCTCGCGGTAGTCCTGCTGCACCTGGCGCAGATCCTCGACGAACTCCGAGCCGCGCACCATGAGCGAGACCTCGAGGTTGAGCGTGAAGGAGCGCATGTCCATGTTGCTCGAGCCGATCACGGCGACGTCGTCGTCGATCGTGAAGTGCTTCGCGTGCAGGATGGTCGGCTTGCGGTACATCCAGATGCGCACGCCCGCGGTCAGCAGCGTCTCGTAGTACGAGCGCTGGGCGTGGTAGACCACGGCCTGGTCGCCGATCTCGGAGACGAAGAGCTCCACGTGCACGCCCCGCCGGGTCGCCGTCGTGATCGCGTAGAGCATCGCCTCGTCTGGCACGAAGTACGGGCTGGTGATGATGATCGACTTCTGCGCCGAGTAGAGCAGCGTCAGGAACAGCCGCAGGTTGTTCTCGCCCTCGAACCCCGGCCCGCTCGGCACCACCTGGCAGTCGATCGTGTCGCGCTGCTGCAGCGCCTCCATCGGCTCCGACTCCCGCAGGAGCAGCTCGTCGGTCTCGCTGTACCAGTCGGTGATGAAGATGGCGTTGATGCCCTGCACCACCGGCCCCTCGAGGCGCACCATCAGGTCGTGCCAGTGCAGGCCGCGACGGATGTTGCCGCGCTTGTTGTAGCTGGAGTCGACGACGTTCTGCGAGCCCATGAAGGCCGCGTTGCCGTCGACGATCAGCAGCTTGCGGTGGTTGCGCAGGTCCGGCCGCTGGTACTGCCCGCGCCACGGCCGCACGGGGAGCATGTACGACCACGAGGCGCCCGCCCGCTCGAGGGCGCGCAGCCGGCGGTGGGTGCCGCTGTAGTAGCCGGGCACGCGGATAGACGCGATGTGGTCGAGGAGGATCCGCACCCGCACCCCGCGGGCCACCGCGCGGTCGAGCGCGTCGAAGAAGGGCGCGGTGGTCGAGTCGGCGGCGAGGATGTAGAACTCGCAGTGCACGTACCGGCGGGCGCGATCGATCTCGGCGGCCATCGCGCGGATGGTCTGCTCGTAGTCGCCCTGGAGGCGCGCGTCGTTCCCGCCGACCAGCGGCATCGCGCCGAGGTTGCGGTTGAGGGTGACCACCGACTCCAGCCACTGCGGCCACGGGTGCTCCCGGGCGACGCGGTCGATGCCGTCGGTCGACTCCAGGATGAACCGGTTGATCTCCTGCTGCTTCCGGCGGCGCTTGCGCGGCAGCCGGTAGCTCCCGATGAAGAGGAACAGCAGGATGCCGACGTACGGGATCAGGAAGATCGCCATCAGCCAGGCGAGGCCGGTGGTCGGACGGCGGTTCCGCGGCACGACGATCACGGCGATCACGCGGACCACGAGCTCGACGACGACGGCCGCGATCGGGAGGATCACGGCCCAGTCGGGTGCGGGCACCGCGCCTCCTCGTTCGTCGTGCGGAGCCGCTCAGCGGGCGCGGGAGGCACCCGCGCGGCGGCGGTGGTCAGGAGGCGTCGCGGGGAGGCAGGCCGCGGCGCTCGCGCTCGCGGGCCTCGATGCGGTCGTACGCGCGGCGCTCGTTGCGGTCCGAGCGGATGAGGGCGCGCATCACGAACCAGAAGATGGCTCCGACCGTGATCGTCGGCACGAGGGCCCACAGCCCCTGGTTCCACAGCTCCCAGTCCATGCGGCGATCCTACCCGCGGCACCGGCGCGGGAGCCGTGAGCCCGGAGGCCCGTGCGCCCAGCGGCCTTCGCGGGCGCTGGGCGCTACTGGCTCTCGACCGACTTGTTCAACGCCGCGGCGTCGGAGTTGAGGCCCTCCAGCTCCGAGCGCAGGCCGTCGTACACGGCGATGTCCGCGTCGATGGCGGCCCGGGTGGCGTCGACGGCCTGGCTGCGGGCGAGCAGATCGGCGCGCTCCGTCTCGAACTCGGCCGTCGATCCGAAGTCGCCGCTGTCGGCGCGCGAGTTGAAGTCGTCGATCTCGACGTTGAGCGCGTCGTACTCGGCGTTGTTCGCGTCGACCCGCGCCGTGAGGTCGGCGTACATCGTCTCGATCCGGGAGACCAGGTCCTCGATGCGGTTCTCGAGATCGGTGAAGACCGCCTCGTAGCGGGCGTTCAGGCCCACGACGACGGAGCGGTCGTCGAAGAACTCGGCGTAGTGCGCCTCGAGCGCCGGCGGCAGGTCGGCCACCTCGGTCCCCAGGATCGAGTGCAGCTCGTTGACGCGCTCGCCGAGGCCGCCGGTGCGGTACAGCTCGAGGCGCTCGGCGATCGTGCCGTCCTGCGGGAGGGTCTCGTACGCGGCCTCGAGCTCGTCGCCCAGCTCGGCCTGCTCCTCCGCGTCGAGCCGCACCCACGCGGCGTGCAGCATCTCGTGGGCCGCCGTGACGTCGCGGATCCCGTCGAGGTCGGGATTGGCGACGTCCGAGATGTAGATGCTGGTGCCGGTGTAGCAGCCGAGGACGATGTCGTCGGAGGCGCCGTAGCCGCAGAGGTCGTTGAAGCCGGCGGTCGGCTCGACCGACGGGCTCGACGCGTAGTAGAGGGCGCGGCCGCGGTCGGACATGGCGGTCCGCTCCGCGAAGCCGGCGATCGTGGGGTCGGGCGTGAACGCCTCGGCCGCCCGCCGGTCGGCCAGCGCGGTGCCGACGTCGCCGGAGGAGGTGAGGACGCTCGCGGCGACCGCGGTCCCCACTCCGAACTGCGCGATCGTGAGGACGCCCGCCGCGACGGCCGCGACGATGCTCGATGCCCTGACCATGTCTCCCCCTCGGCTCCCGCGACCCTACTTGACGAGCGGGAACAGGATCGTCTCGCGGATCCCGAGGCCGGTGATCGCCATCAGGAGGCGGTCGATGCCCATGCCCATGCCGCCGGTGGGGGGCATGCCGTGCTCGAGGGCGCGGAGGAAGTCCTCGTCCAGGCGCATCGCCTCGTCGTCGCCGGCGGCGGCCTGGCGGGCCTGCTCGACGAAGCGCTCGCGCTGCACGACCGGGTCGATCAGCTCGGAGTAGCCGGTGGCCAGCTCGAAGCCGCGGACGTAGAGGTCCCACTTCTCGACGACGCCCGGGATGCTGCGGTGCGCGCGCACGAGCGGCGAGGTGTCGACGGGGAAGTCCATCACGAAGGTCGGACGCGTCAGGCCGCCCTTCACGAAGTGCTCCCACAGCTCCTCGACGTACTTGCCGTGCGTGGGGACGTGCACCTCGACGCCCTCGCGCGCGGCGAGGGTCTCGAGCTCGGCGAGCTCCGTCTCCGGCGTGATCGCGATGCCGGCCGCGAGCGACAGGCTCTCGTACATCGAGATGCGGTCCCACCGGCCGCCGAGGTCGAACTCGGTGCCGTCGGCCCAGGTGACCACGTGCGAGCCCGCGACGGCCTGCGCCGCGTTCTGGATCAGCTCCTGGGTGAGGTCGGCGATCGAGTTGTAGTCGCCGTACGCCTGGTAGGCCTCGAGCATCGCGAACTCGGGCGAGTGGGTGGAGTCGGCGCCCTCGTTGCGGAAGTTGCGGTTGATCTCGAAGACCCGGTCGATGCCGCCGACGACCGCCCGCTTGAGGTAGAGCTCGGGCGCGATGCGCAGGTACAGCTCGGTGTCGAACGCGTTCGAGTGCGTGGCGAAGGGGCGGGCGGAGGCGCCGCCGTGCATCACCTGCAGCATCGGGGTCTCGACCTCGAGGAACTCGTGCGAGGCGAAGGTGTCGCGGAGGGAGGCGTTCACGCGGGCGCGGGTGACGACCGTCTCGCGGGCCTGGGGGCGCACGATCAGGTCGAGGTAGCGCTGGCGCATCCGGGTCTCGTCGCCGAGCTCGTTGTGCAGGTTCGGCAGCGGCAGGATCGCCTTCGCGGCGATCGTCCACTCCGACACCCACACGCTCAGCTCGCCGCGCTTGCTCGAGACGACCTCGCCCTCGACGAAGAGGTGGTCGCCCAGGTCGACGAGCTCCTTCCACGCCGCGAGCGACTCCTCGCCCACGTCGCCGAGCGAGACCATGGCCTGGATCCGCTCGCCGTCGCCGGCCTGCAGCGTCGCGAAGCAGAGCTTGCCCGTGTTGCGCTGGAACACCACGCGGCCCGCGAGGCCGACGCGCTCGCCGGTCTTCATGTCCGGCTCGATGCCCTCGTGGCGCGCCCGGACGGCCGCGATGGTGTCGGTGACTCCGACCGCGACGGGGTAGGCGCCGGCGCCGAGGTCGTCGCCTGCGAGCTCGAGCAGGCGCTCGCGCTTGGCGAGGCGGACGGCCTTCTGCTCGGAGGCCTCCTGCTGCGCGGCCCGCTCGGCGGCGGCCTGCTCGGCGTCGGACTGCTCGGCGGCGGGGGTCGTGGTCTCGGGGGCGTCAGGGGTGTCGGCCATGAGGGGTCGCGGTGCTTTCGGTTCGGGGCGGACGGCCGCGATCAGGCGAGCAGGATCGGGGCGTTGTCGAGGAGGCGGGTGGTGCCGACGATCGCGGCGACGAGCACGAGTGCCGGGCCGCGGTGGTCGGCGTCGACCGGGAGGAGCGTCGCGGGATCCACGACGACGAGGTAGTCCAGCTTAACGAGCGGCTCGGCGTGCGCGACGGCCTCGGCGGCCTCGATCGCCGCGGCGGCACCGCGGTCCGCGGCTCCCGTGGCGGCCGCGAGGAGGCGCGGGAGCACGAGGCCCGCGTGGCGCTGGTCCTTGTCGAGGTAGCGGTTGCGGCTGGAGCGGGCGAGCCCGTCCTCCTCCCGCACGATGCCGACGCCCTCGATCGCGACGGGCAGGTCGAGGTCGCGGACCATGCGGCGCACGAGGAACAGCTGCTGGGCGTCCTTCTGCCCGAAGACCGCGACGTCCGGCTGCGCGATGCTCAGGAGCTTGGCGACGACGGTGAGCATCCCGTCGAAGTGGCCCGGCCGCGCGCGCCCCTCGTAGAGGCCGCCGACCTCGCCCGCGACGACCCTCGTGGAGGACGGCCCGTCGGGGTACATCTCGGCGACTCCCGGAGCGAAGAGGAGGTCGGCCCCGGCCGCGTCGAGCAGGGCGGTGTCGCCCTCGAGGTCGCGCGGGTAGCGGTCCAGGTCCTCGGTCGGACCGAACTGCAGCGGATTGACGAACACCGACACGACGACGACGTCGGCCAGCTCGCGCGCCCGCTCGACGAGGGCGAGGTGCCCGGCGTGCAGGGCGCCCATCGTCGGCACGAGCGCGATGCGCCGACCGGCCCGCCGCGCCTCCTGCAGCCGCTCGCGGAGGTCGCCGATGCGGTGGACGGTGCTGATCACCCGACGATGCTACCGGCGGTCCCGCGGCCGCCGGGGCCCTCGGCACCGGGACGCCGTGCTCCTCCGCGAGGCACCGCCTCCCGAGCGGCGTCCCACCCGGGGAGCGGCGTCACGAGCGGCACCGCGCGTCAGCCCGCCGCGCGGCGCAGGGCGTCGTCGACGGAGGAGCGGACGAGGCTGGAGAGGAAGAAGCCCGGCTTCTCGACGCCGATGCCCGCCAGCAGGCCCGCCGCCTGGTCGACGATCGCGGTCGAGAAGGTCGTGGCGGTCGAGACGGCCTCCGCGTAGGCGGCGCGGTCCGACTCCGCCACGGTCACCGGCTCCCCGCCCATCTCGACCACCAGCGCCTGCGCGATCGGCAGCACCGGGCCCGGCGCCGACACGGCGAAGTAGGTCTCGGCGAGGCGCGCCAGGTCGAGGCTGGTGCCGCCGAAGGCCATCGCCGGGTGGACTGCCAGGGGGATGACCCCGGAGGCGAGCGCCGGCGCGAGCACCCCGTAGCCGTGCTCGGGTGCCGTGTGCAGCACCAGCTGGCCGGGCTGCCACGCTCCGGTCGCGGCGAGACCCGCGACCAGGGCGGCGATCTCGCTCCCGGGGACGGCGACGATCACCAGCTCGCTGCGCTCGATGAGCTCGGGGATCGCGAGCACGGGGACTCCGGGGAGCAGCGCGTCGGCGCGCTCGCGGCCGCTCTCGCTGGTGGTGGCGATACCGATCACGGCGTGGCCGGCCCCGGCGAGCGCGGCACCGAGCACCGGGCCCACGCGTCCGGCACCGATCACGCCGACGCCCAGGCGTCCGTCGCGGCGGTTCTCAGGCATGCGGTTCCCCCTCCGGAGCGGGCCAGTCGGGCAGGGCGGGTGCGGCCGCCCGCCGCCCCCACTGGTGGCTCGCGTCGCGGTCGGCGGCCCGCACTCCGGCCGTCGCGAGGCTCTCGAAGAAGGCGAGTCCGTCGGCTGCGCTCATCACCGGCACGAGCGGAGTGACGGGGCCGGCCACTGTGTGCACGCGCGCCGAGGCCAGCCCGAGCAGGCGCTGGAGCGGTCCCTGCTGGACCCCGACGCTCTGCATCCGCGCCAGGGGCACCACGGCGACCCGCCGCCAGACCGCTCCGCTGCGCAGGATCGCGACCTCGTCCGTCAGCCGGTACCCGGTCCTCCGGAACGAGAAGGGGCGGAGCCACACCGCCGAGCGCGGCGCCCGGGTGAAGCCGGCCGCGTCGCGGTGCCGGAGCGCGTCTCCGACGGGCGTCGACTCCGCTCCCTCGGCAGGTCCGGGCAGCAGGAGGGCGAGGACGCGCTCGACCGCGGCGAGGTCGCCCACGGGCAGGATCGTGGTGTTCGGCTCGCCGTTCGCCCCGCGGGAGGCCGCGTGGCCGGCGCGGTCGATCCGCACCTGCCACCAGCCGAAGGGGCGCCAGAGCAGCGGCTGCGTGATCTCGACGGCGTGGATCCGGCCGGGCGGGATCGTGTCGCTGCTGGTCGAGAGCACGCCGTAGCCGACCCGCACTCCGTCGGGCGTCGCGGCGATCGAGTACCGGAGCGAGCGCACGAACTGGCGGACGTAGTAGCTGCCCGAGCCGATCAGGCCCGGCAGGATCGCGAAGAGCACGTAGGGCGAGCCGTAGACGGCGACGAACACCACGGCGACGACCGAGACGGCCAGGAACAGCGTGAAGCCGCTGAAGACGAGCGAGCCGAGGAGCCGGCCCGGCGGGATCGAGACGACCGACTCGGGCGGCGTCTCGTCCTGAGGCTCGCCGAACTCCTCCAGCCGGCGCGCCAGAAACCCGCCCGCCGGAGCCGCACCGTCGACCGTCGCCTCCCGCTCGCGCACCCCGGACGCGAGCCGCAGGATGTCGCGGCGCAGGGCGTCCACCAGCCGCGAGCCGAGGTACGACAGCTGGACGTTCGCGTCCTGCCCGGCCACGCTCACCTCGAGCTTCGCGGCCCCGAACAGCCGGGCGAACAGCGGACGCTGCACCGCGATGCCCTGGATGCGGTCCAGCCGCGCCCGCCGGTTGGTCCGGAAGAGCACGCCGGAGCGCACCTCGACGACCTCGTCGGTGATGCGGAAGGTGTGCATCCGCCAGGACAGCCAGAACGCGAAGACGGCGACCGCCAGGCCCACCGCGACCGCCAGCAGCGCCCAGCCGACGAGGCCGCGGCGCAGCAGCTCGTCGACCGGATCGCCGCTCTCGAAGCCCTCCGGCCCGGGCAGGAACAGCTCGACCAGGCGCTCGCGGAGGTTCGTGATCACGATGCCGAGGACGACCAGCAGGCCGATCCCGCCCTTGAGGACCGGGGTCGCGGGATGGAGGCGGTGCCACTCCCCGTCGGCCAGGTCCGTCTCGACGGCGCGGAGCTCGGTCACAGGCCGGCCCGGCGCGACTCGGCGAGCTCGACCAGGCGGTCGCGGAGCTCCTCCGCGTCCTGCTCGGCCAGGCCCGGGATGCTGACGCCGGTAGCCGCGGCGGCGGTGACGAAGCGGAGGTCGGCGAGGCCGAGCGCCCGGGCGAGCGGCCCGCGGTTGACGTCGATGAGCTGCATCCGCCCGTACGGCACCGACACGAAGCGCTGGAACATGATGCCGCGGCGGAAGAGGAGGTCGTCCTGGCGCAGGAGGTAGCCGTAGGCGCGCGCACGGCGCGGAGCCACGATCAGGAGGGTCACCGCGAGAGCGGCCGCGGCGGCCAGCGGGATCCAGCCCCACGGCAGGCCGATCAGCATCAGCACCACGGGCACGGCGAGCAGCAGCACGCTCGACACGACGGCCGACACGATCTCGACCGCGACGTACCGGGGCGAGACGCGGCGCCACTCCCCCGTGATGTCGAGGCGGTCCCGCCGGCGTCCCCTCGCGTCGCGGCGGGTCGTCGGCGACGCGTCCTCGGGCTCGGCGGGCATGGCGTCGTCCTCACTGCCCGCGGCGATCCGGGCGTCGGCGTCAGGCGTGGTTCACCTCGCCGACGGCGCTGTCGTCGTCGTCGCTCGGCGGGATGGTGCACAGGTGCTCGGCGACCAGGCCGGCCACCAGCAGGACGAGCGCACCCACGATGGTCGCGACGTCCTGCCACACGGAGCCTAGCGAAGGGATCGCACGGCTCAGCAGGTACACCAGGATGCCGCCGGAGGCTCCGAGCAGCAGAGCACCGACGTGGCTGGACGCCTTCGCCAGCACCACGACGCGCATCGCCCGGAACGGATCGATGGCCCGGCGCAGCGTGCCCTTCGTGGCGCGGTGGATCGGCACGGCGAAGCCGAGCACGAGGGCGGCGACCACGATCAGGGTCAGCGGAACCGTCAGCGGCGGGATGAGCACGGGGCGGCCGGCGGCGGCGATCGCGAGGTCGAGGAGGAACCCCGCGACGGCCCCGGCGAGGCCGAGTCCGAGCAGGGTGCTGATGCGGGTGCGCCTCACGGGGTCCTGCTCTCGGGGTCGGCGGTGCTGCCGCGGGCGGAGTCGCGCCCCGGCCAGGTCAGCCCGGCCGGGTGGTCGGTCACGCGGTCGGTCGCCCGTGCGCGCAGCTCGGCCACGGGTCCGGCTCCGGGAAGGACCGCCGCCGGCTCGGCGTCGAGCCAGGGCTCGAGCACGAAGGCCCGCTCGGCCGCCCGCGGGTGCGGGAGGGTCAGGTACGGGTCGTCGCGGAGCACGCCGCCGACCGCGATCACGTCGATGTCGAGGGTCCGGTCGCCCCAGCGCTCCTCGCCCTCGCCGCGGATCCGGCCGCCGGCCGATTCGATCGCCGCCGTCGCCGCGAGCAGGTCGTCGGGCTCGAGGACGGTCGAGCCGGTCACGACCGCGTTGAGGTACCCGGGCGCGTCCTCGTCGACGCCCTCGGGCTTCCACGCGGGCGACTCGACGACCTTGGACACCGCCTCGATGCGCAGGCCCGGCGTCGTGGCGAGGGCCCGCAGCGCCTCCTCGAGGTGCGCCAGGCGGTCGCCGAGGTTGCTGCCGAGCGCGAGCACGACGTGGCGCACCGGGCGGACGCGCTCCTGCCGCGGCCTCACGAGCGGGTCCTCGTGATCTGCACGGCGACGTCCTCGAACGGCAGCGGAATCGGCGCGTCCGGCTTGTGGACGGTGATGCGGACGACGTCGGCGGCGGCGAAGCCCAGGGCGACCCGGGCGAGGCGCTCGGCCAGGGTCTCGATGAGGTCGACCGGGTCGCGGGTCACCGCGTCGGCCAGGGCGATCGCGAGCTCGCCGTAGTGCACCGTCTCGGCCAGCGCGTCGCCCTCGGCCGCCGGCGCGGTGTCGAGCCAGACCGTCGCGTCGATCACGAAGTCCTGTCCGTTCTCGCGCTCGAAGTCGAAGACGCCGTGGTGCGCGCGCACGCGCAGCCCGGTGAGGGTGATGGAGTCGCGCACGGCGAGGGCGGCGGGGTCGATCGCGGTCACGGGGTCTCCTCCTGGAGTCGGGCGGCGAGGGCCAGGGCACGGGCGGACGAGCGGACGTCGTGGACCCGGACGCCCCAGGCGCCGTGCTCGGCGGCGATGAGGCTCAGCATGGCGGAGACCTCGTCGCGCTCGGCGGCCGGGGCGCCGGCGGGGGCGAACGGAGCGAGGAACCGCTTGCGCGAGTGGCCGACCAGGACCGGGAAGCCCAGCGAGACGATCGCGTCGAGCCCGGCCAGCAGCGCCCAGTCGTGCGCGCCGACCTTCGCGAAGCCGAGGCCGGGGTCGAGCAGGAGGCGGTCATCCCGGATCCCGGCCTCACGGGCGGCGTCGACGCGGCGCTCGAGCTCGCCGCGGACGTCCGCCACCACGTTGCCGTAGGAGGCGAGAGCGGTCATGCCCGCGCTGTGCCCGCGCCAGTGCATCGCGATGTAGACGGCGCCGCGCTCGGCGACGAGCGCGAGCATCCGCGGATCGGCGAGGCCGCCGGAGACGTCGTTGACGACGACGGCGCCGGCATCCAGGGCGGCCTCGGCCGTGGCGGCGCTCATCGTGTCGATGCTGACGCGCACCCCCTCCGCGGCGAGGGCGCGGACGACGGGCAGCACGCGGCCCTGCTCGGCGGCGGAGTCGACGCGCGCCGCATCGGGACGGGTGCTCTCGCCGCCGACGTCGACCAGGTCCGCGCCGAACGCGGCGGGTCCGTCCCCGGCGGGCCGGGTCAGGTCGAGGCCGTGGCGGACGGCGTCGTCGACGGACAGCCAGCGGCCGCCGTCGCTGAACGAGTCCGGAGTGACGTTGAGGATCCCGAGGAGCGCGGCGCGGCCTGTCGGCGTGAGGTCGGCGACGGTGGTGGCCACGTCACTCCCCCCGCGCGGCGCCGATCAGCGCGATGATCTCGGCGCGGGCGGCCGGGTCGGCGAGGGAGCCGCGGGCGGCGACCGTCACGGTCGAGCTCGCGGTCTGGCGCGGCCCGCGCATCCGCACGCAGCCGTGCTCGGCGTCGACCACGACGAGCACTCCCTCGGGAGCGAGGCCCTGCTCGAGCGCGTCGGCGATCTGCTCGGTCATCCGCTCCTGGATCTGCGGTCGCGACGCGACCGTCTCGACCACACGCGGCAGCCGGCCGAGGCCGACGACCCGCTCGCGCGGCCGGTAGGCGATGTGCGCGACGCCGAGGAACGGCAGGAGGTGGTGCTCGCAGACGGAGCGGAAGGCGAGGCCGCGCACGATCACCGTCTGGTCGAGCGGCGACTCCTGGCCGCCCTCCACCACCGCGAACGTCTCGGTCAGCTGGGCCGCGGCGTCGTCGTCGAAACCGCCGAAGAACTCCTCGTACGCCTCGGCGAACCGCCGCGGCGTGTCGAGGAGTCCCTCGCGGCCCGGGTCGTCCCCGATGGCCGCGAGGATCTCGGCGACGGCCGCCTCGATGCGCGCCTTGTCGACGGGCACGCGCGCGCTACGCCGTCGCGGGGCGCGGGTTGATCAGCGGCGGGCGCTTCGGCGCGACCTCGTCGGCACCGGCGGAGGAGACTCCCCCGTCGGTCGCACCCGAGTCGATCGGCGCCTTGGCGACAGGGACCGCGATGGGCGGCAGGTCGGACAGGGGGCGCTTGTCGCTCGAGAGCCACTGCGGGCGCTCGTCGATGCGGCGGACGTCCTTGAAGATCTCGGCCAGCTGGTCGTGGTCGAGCGTCTCCTTCTCGAGCAGCTCCATCGCGAGGCGGTCGAGGATGTCGCGGTTGTCGTTGATGACCTGCCACGCCTCGTCGTGCGCCTGCTCGATGAGCTGGCGCGTCTCGGCATCGACCGTCTCGGCGATCTGCTCGGAGTAGTCGCGCTGGTGGCCCATGTCGCGGCCGAGGAACATCTCGCCCGACGACTGGCCGAGCTTGACCGCTCCGACGTTCGCGGACATGCCGTAGTCGGTGACCATCTTGCGCGCGATGGAGGTCGCCTTCTCGATGTCGTTCGACGCTCCGGTCGTGGGGTCGTGGAAGACGATCTCCTCCGCGACGCGGCCGCCCATCGCGTACGTGAGCTGGTCGAGGAGCTCGTTGCGGGTCGTGGAGTACTTGTCCTCCAGCGGGAGCACCATCGTGTAGCCGAGGGCGCGACCGCGCGGAAGGATCGTGACCTTGGTCACGGGGTCGGTGTGGCGCATCGCCGCCGCCGCCAGAGCGTGTCCGCCCTCGTGGTAGGCGGTGATCAGCTTCTCCTTGTCGCGCATGACCCGCGTGCGGCGCTGCGGCCCCGCGATGACGCGGTCGATGGCCTCGTCGAGCGCGCGGTTGTCGATCAGCTGCGCGTTGGAGCGGGCGGTGAGCAGCGCGGCCTCGTTGAGGACGTTGGCCAGGTCGGCGCCGGTGAAGCCGGGGGTCTTCCGGGCGACGACCTCGAGGTCGACTCCGCCGGCGAGCGGCTTGCCGCGGCCGTGGACCTCGAGGATCCGCTTGCGGCCGAGCAGGTCGGGGGCGTCGACGCCGATCTGGCGGTCGAAGCGGCCCGGACGCAGCAGCGCGGGGTCGAGGATGTCGGGGCGGTTCGTCGCCGCGATCAGGATGACGTTCGTCTTGACGTCGAAGCCGTCCATCTCGACCAGCAGCTGGTTGAGGGTCTGCTCGCGCTCGTCGTGACCGCCGCCCATGCCGGCGCCGCGGTGGCGGCCGACGGCGTCGATCTCATCGACGAAGATGATGGCCGGCGAGTTCTCCTTCGCCTGCTGGAACAGGTCGCGGACACGGCTCGCGCCGACGCCGACGAACATCTCGACGAAGTCCGATCCGGAGATGGAGTAGAAGGGGACGCCCGCCTCGCCCGCGACCGCGCGCGCCAGCAGGGTCTTGCCGGTGCCGGGAGGGCCGTAGAGCAGGACGCCCTTCGGGATGCGGGCGCCGACGGCCTGGAACTTCGCGGGCTCCTTGAGGAACTCCTTGATCTCGTGCAGCTCCTCGATCGCCTCGTCGGCGCCGGCGACATCGCCGAACGTGACCTTGGGCGACTCCTTCGAGACGAGCTTCGCCTTCGACTTGCCGAACTGCATGACGCGGTTGCCGCCGCCCTGCATGCCCGAGAGCATCAGCCAGAAGAACGCGCCGATCAGCAGGATGGGGAGCAGGAAGCCGAGAGCCGAGAGGAACCAGTTGGTCTGCGGGACCTCGTCGTTGTAGCCGGTGCTGCCGAGATCGGCCGCGGACACCGCGTCGACGACCTCCGCGCCGCGAGGGGCCACGTAGTAGAACTGCACCTGCGTGCCGTTGTCTCCGTCGGCCTGCTTGAGCGTGAGATCGACGCGCTGCTCGCCGTCCACGATCTTCGCCGAATCGACCTTGCCGTCCTTCAGGAGGTCGAGACCCTCCTGCGTCGTGACCGGCCGGAAGCCGGACATGGTGATCAGCGAGGAGCCGATCCACACCGCGACGATCGCCAGGACGACGTAGAGGATGGGACCCCGGAAGATGCGCTTCACGTTCATGCTTGTTGCGGGTGCGACACCCGGCGCCTTTCTGACGAGGAGATTGTGCCTGCCAGGCTACCTCCCGCACTCTGAGCGCCGCCCACGCGTTCGCCGTGGGCCGAACCGCCGCGGGCTGTGTGGTCTGGCGGGGATGCGGCGGGCCGCATCCCCGCGCGCGGTCGGCTTCGCGAGATGGTGCGTTTCGCAGAGCGGGGTGCGTCGGACTGCCGGGAAACGCTGGCACGCGTTTCCCGGTCCGCGTCCTCTGCCTTGCGGGTGGAGGTCGCGGGGATCGGCGCTTCGGCGGTGGGGACGCGCCGTGAGAGCGCAGGAGTTGTCGCACTCGAGCTCGACAGCGACGACTACTGCGGTCTCGGGAGGGCGAGGGTGTCCGAGCGGGGCGCGCCGCGAGAGCGCAGGAGTTGTCGCACTCGAGCTCGACAGCGACGACTACTGCGGTCTCGGGAGGGCGAAGGTGTCCGAGCGGGACGCGCCGCGAGAGCGCAGGAGTTGTCGCACTCGAGCTCGACAGCGACGACTACGGCGGTCTCGAGAAGGAGGCGAAGGTGTCCGAGCGGGGCGCGCCGCGAGAACGCAGGAGTTGTCGCACTCGAGCTCGACAGCGACGACTACTGCGGTCTAGGAGGGGGCGAAGGTGTCCGAGCGGGGCCGCCGCGAGAAGGGGCAGCAGGCGCGGACGGACCGGGACCGCCCGGCCGGGTCAGGCCGACTCGAGGAGGGGCTCCGGGTCGCGGAGGGCGGGCACGAGGCCACGGCGGCGGCGGGCGGCGGCCAGCACGGTCACGGCGAGCGCCCCGACCAGCCAGAGCACGAGCACCAGGACCGCGTGCGCGACTCCGATGCTGCCGCCGGCGATCAGCGAGCGGAACGCCTCCACCGTCCAGGTCAGCGGCAGCACCCCGTGGATGGCCTGGAAGAAGGCGGGCGCGGTCTCGACCGGGTAGGTGCCTCCGGCCGAGGACAGCTGCAGCACGATCATCAGCAGCGCCAGGAACCGGCCCGGAGCGTCCAGCAGCGCGATCAGCGCCTGGTTGATCGCCACGAAGGTGAGGCTCGTGAGCACGGCGATCCCGATCAGCCCGAGCAGGTTCGACGCCTCGACGCCCACTCCGAAGCGGATGACGAGCGCGGCCAGGACGCCCTGGGCGACCGCCATCAGCGCGCCGGGCAGGTAGCTGCGCAGTGCGATGACCCAGGCGGGACGGCGCGCGGCGAGGAGGCGGGAGCTGAGCGGGGCGCTCATCAGGTAGAAGGCCAGCGCGCCGACCCAGAGCGCGAGGGCCATGAAGTAGGGGGCGAGGCCGTAGCCGTAGGACGGCACGCGGTTCATCCGCTCGGCGTCGATCCCGACCGGGGCGGCCGCGACGGTGCTGAGCTCCTGCGCCTGCTCGCCGGTGTAGGTGGGCACGTCGTCCGCGCCGTCCGAGAGCTTCGTGTCGAGGGTGCGCGATCCGGAGGCGAGGGAGTCGATCCCGTCGGCGAGGTCCTGCGAACCGGTGGCCGCGTCGGCCGAGCCGGTCGCGGCGGTCTCGGCGCCGTCCGCGAGGTCCGAGGCGCCCGTCGCGAGGGCGGCCGTCCCGGAGGCGAGGTCGGAGGCGCCGGCGGCCGCAGAGGCGATGCCGCTGGTGAGCGGGCCGACCGCGCCGGAGAGGGTGTCCACTCCGCCGGCGACCTGCGCGGCTCCGCCGTCGAGGGTCGCAGCTCCCTGGGCGAGGGCCTGCGCACCGGTCTGCAGCTTCTGGGCGCCGTCTGCGGCGGAGGTCGCCCCGGTGGACAGAGCGGCGGTGCCGGTCGCGAGGTCGGCGGCTCCGCCCGAGACCGTGGCGGCACCGGCGGCGAGCGCCGTCAGTCCGCTGCCGTCGTCGCCGACGAGCGCGGTCGCACCGGAGGCGAGCGTCTGCGCGCCCGCGTCCGCCGAGGCGGCTCCGCCCGCGAGAGCGGCCGCACCCTGCTCGAGGGCGGTCAGTTCGGCCACGCGCTGGGCGTCGGACAGCGAGTCGTACCGCGAGAGCAGGGAGGCGAGGCCGGAGTCGACGCCGGTCGCCCCGGTGGCGAGTTGCGGAGTGGCGGTCGCGAGCGCTCCCGCGCCGGTCGCGAGCTGCTGGGCTCCTGCGAGGGCCTTCCCCGCTCCGTCGGAGAGGGAGGCGGACCCGGTGGCCAGCGCCTCGGCGCCGGACGCCGCCGAGGCCGCGCCGTCCTTCAGGGTCGACGTCCCCGCGGCGAGGTCGGTGGCGCCCGAGGCGAGCGACGCCGCTCCGCCGTCGAGCTGCTGGGCGCCGTCGGCGACCGTGCGGGCTCCCGTGTCGAGCGCCGCCGCCTGGTCGGGCAGCTGCCCGGTCCCGCTCGCGATCCGCTGGAGTCCCGACGAGAGGTCGGACGCTCCGGAGGCCGCGCTCCCCGCGCCCGAGCGGAGGGAGTCGGCGCCGGTCGCCAGCTGCGCGGTGCCGTCCTGCAGCTGCGCGAGCCCGACGACCAGCTCGGAGGAGCCGGACGCGGCGGTCCCGGCGCCGTCCGCCAGCTGAGCGGCGCCGTCGGCCGCCTGCTCGAGGCTCGAGTGCACGTCGGTGAAGCCGAGGTAGACGTTCTCGAGGTAGGTCGCGCCGACCTTCTCCTCCAGCGTCTTCGTCACGGTGGTGCCGATGGTGGAGGCGATGTTGCCGACGATCAGGTTGGCCGCGTCGTTCGTCTCGATCGACAGCTTCGCCTGCACGGCCGCGGCGGGGTCGTCGCCGCCGACCGAGGCGACGTCGGCCGAGAAGCCGGCCGGCACCGTCAGGACGGCGAGGACGTCGCCGGAGGCGAGCTCGCGGGACGCCTCGTCGGCACCGGTCGCCGTCCAGGCGAAGTCCGAGCCGGACGTGTCGGTGGTGAGCTGCTCGGTCAGATCGTCGCCGAGGGCGAGCGCGGAGCCGTCCGAGGCGGTCGCGCCGGTGTCCTCGTTGACGATCGCGGCGGGCACCGTGTCGAGGTGGTGCGTGGGATCGAGGTTGGCCGAGGTCAGCAGTCCCGCGTAGATCAGCGGGATGAGCGCGATCGCGGCGAAGACGACGACGAGGCGCGGGTTCACGGCGCGCAGGGCGCGGCGGAGCGGGGAGGTGGTCATGGTCCTTCTACTTCGTGGAGTGCAGGGCGGCGAGCCGCGGCGAGGCGACTCCGGTGACGAGGAGCTCGGCGATGTCGGCGGAGGCCGAGGCCGCGGGACGGCGGGCGTCGCCGTCGAGGAGCCAGCCGACGACAAGCCAGGTGGTGCCGGCGGCGAGGAGGACGGCGAAGCGCTCGACGCGTGCGTGGTCGCCGCCGCCCGATCCGCGCTCGGCGAGGGGCGAGAAGGCGAGGAGCCGCTGCGCGAGGAACGCGACGACCGACTCCTGCACGGCGCGGGCCGTGCCTCCGCTCAGCACGCGGCGGTAGAAGTCGGCGTGCACGAGCAGGCCCTCGAGGAGCCCGCGGACGATGCGGGGGACCGCGCCCTCCCAGTCGGCGGGGGCGGTGCCGGGAGCGACGTCGCCGAACAGCGCGTGCATCCGCTCCACCGCGGCGGCCTCGATCAGTGACGGCACATCCCCGAAGTGCTGGTAGAACGTGGGGCGGCTGACGCCCGCGGCGCCGCAGAGCTCCGTGATGGAGGGCTGGTCGTCGCCCGGGCGGTCGAGGGCACTCGTGATCGCGGTGAGCAGGAGCTCGCGCGAGCGGGTGAGCCGCGGATCGGTCACGGGGTCCTTCTTCCCGGCGCGAGGAGCGCCTTCTTTACGTCCGTCAGATAACTTACAACCGTAAAGAAGAGCGCGCAAGCATCAGGAGGAGGGCGGCTCCGGGAGCAGCGTCGCGATGGCGGACGTGTCGACGATCACCGAGTCGTGCGGAGTCAGTCCCGGGCTCCGCGGCGTCGGCACCGGCAGGCGCACGAGGAGGGCGCCCGGATCCACGCCGAAGCGCCCGGAGCGGGTGCGGCCGACCGGATCCCCGTCCAGCTCGGCGAGCACCGGCTGGTCGAGCTCGAACGAGAACTCGCGGCCGGGCCACTGCCGGAGGGAGGCGAGCCCGTTGCGGTTGCCGGTCGCGACATCCAGCGCGAGGCCGAAGCGCCGACGCAGCAGCACCAGCTCCAGGTCTCCGTCGTCGAGCACCGCGCCCGCGGCCAGCTCGATGTTCGCCACCACCGAGCTGCAGTTGCAGGCCAGCACCATGAAGCAGCGCTGCGGAGGCTCCTCCGCGCCGTCGATCGTGAGGGTCACCTCGAATCCGGCCTTGAACATCGCCGGCGCCCCCGCCGCGAAGTAGGCGCCCCAGCCCACCCGCTTCTTCAGCTCCTCGTCCGTCTTGTCCATGATCTCGGCGTCCAGGCCCACCCCGCCCATCACCATGAACACCCGCTCCTCGCCGTCGTCGAACGCGGCCGTGCCCACGTCGATGGCGCGGTCCTGCCCGAGCAGGGCGATCTCCACCGCCTCGGGCAGCGAGCCGAGCGGGATCCCGAGGTTCCGCGCGAGGAGGTTGCCGGTGCCGCTGGGCAGCAGGCCGTAGGGGACGCCGGTCCCGCGCAGCACCGTGGCGACGGCGCGGACGGTGCCGTCGCCTCCCATCGAGCAGACCAGGTCCGGGCCCGCCTCGAGCGCGGCGCGGGCCGCGGCGGCACCGGAGTCGCCCGGGCTGGTCTCGAACCAGAGCGGCTCGTTCCAGCCGTGGCGGCGCGCGATCGTCGCGACCAGGTCCTCCGCGGCGCCGACGTCGTCGAACTTGCTCGGGTTGATCACGACGGCGACGGTGCGCTTCTCGGGTGCCTTCACCCCGTCAGTCTGACGGCACCGGCGACCGGTCCAGTCGCGCTGACGCCTCCAGGGCGAGCACGGCGCCGATCTCGGCCGAGAGCGTGGCGGGCAGCGACGGAGGCGCGTCCCAGCGGGGCCCGGCCAGCAGCACGCCGCGGCGGACGCTCGAGCTCTGCAGCGCGGCGACGCTGCCGGCGACGAAGCCGCGGAGGCGGGCGGCCACCGCGGGCGCGACTCCGCTCGTCGTGGCGAGGTCGACGAGGTGCCGGTAGGCGATGCCGCCGAACAGGGCGCCGTCCCCCGAGCCCTGGTCGACGAAGACGCCGTCGGGGGCGAGCCGGTCCAGCAGGTCCTCGGCCGTGCGGGAGGCGTGGGCGACCAGACGAGGGTCGGGCCGCAGGCGGTGCAGGGCGAGCGCCGCGCCGATGTAGACGGCGTGGTTGTAGCTGAAGGCCCAGTCGTCGCGCGCGGAGCCGCCCTCGCGGCCGATGCCGTCGGCGACGAAGCCGGTGTCGTCGTCGCGGAGGCGCACGTGCATCCAGTCGAGGGCGGCGCGCGAGAGCTCCTCCCGGCCGTCGGGCCGCAGCCGCTCCAGGCGCGCGCCGAGGATCGCGAACGGGCCGTTCGCGGGCGCGTTCTTGTAGTCCAGCTGCCGGCGGCGCCAGGCGAGGCTCGCCCCGTGGCGGAGGTTCCAGCCCTTCGCGACGGCGAAGCGCCACAGGCGGTCGGCCCGGTCGAGGAAGCGCGGGTCGCCCGAGGCCTCCCCGAGGCGGGCGAGCGCGCCGCCGAGCCACATCATGTCGTCGAAGTAGCCGTTGACCAGGCGCCCGCCGTTGCGGAGGCGGATCGCGCGATGGATCCGCCGGGCCCGCTCCAGGTGCGCCTCGTCGCCCGTGCGCTCGAAGGCGTCGACGGCCGCGTCGATCGCGTGCGCGAGCCACCAGTAGTTGAACTCGAAGTCGGCCCGCAGAGAGGTCGGGTAGCTCATGTGGTAGCCCAGCAACGGCACCGCGAAGAGCCGCTCGAGGCTCTCCTGCGCGGTGTCCGCGGCGCTACTCGTAGACGTGCGGGGCGAGGACGGCGACATCGCGCAGGTTGCGGTAGCGCTCGGCGTAGTCGAGCCCGTAGCCGATCACGAACTCGTTCGGGATGTCGAAGCCGACATAGGCCACGTCGACCTCGACCTTGGCGGCCGCGGGCTTGCGGAACAGCGCGCAGATCTCGACGGACTCGGCGCCGCGGCTGCGGAGGTTGCCCTGCAGCCACGAGAGCGTGAGGCCGGAGTCGATGATGTCCTCGACGATCAGCACCTTGCGGTTCGTGATGTCGGAGTCGAGGTCCTTCAGGATCCGCACCACGCCGGACGACTTGGTGCCGCTCCCGTAGGACGAGACGGCCATCCAGTCCATGACGATGTCGAGCTTGAGCTCGCGGGCCAGATCGGCCATCACCATCACGGCGCCGCGAAGCACCCCGACGATGAGCAGGTTCTCGCCCGCGTAGTCGCGCTCGATGGCGCGGGCCAGGGCGCGGATCCGCTCGTGGATCTCGGCCTCGGTGTAGAGGACCTCGGTGATGTCGTCGGCGATGTCGGCTGCTTCCACCCGGCCACTCTACGGGTGACCGGCCCCCGTCTCCCCTCCGCGAATGTCCGCTCCGGTACACCCCCGTCGGCGAGTCGCGTGCCGGAGCGGCATCTCGCGGGGAGGGGTCGGGCGTCTCGCGGGGACCGGCGTCGCGGGGACGGGGTCAGGGTGCCGCGGGTGCGAAGACGAGGGTGGCGCCACGGCGGGTGGCGAGGACGCCGGGGAGGTCGACGCCCTTCTGGCCGTGCCAGTCGGTGACCAGCGCGGCGACCGCCAGCGTCTGCGAGCGCGAGAGCGCGACTCCGAACTCGTTCGCCACGACCAGGCGGATGATCCGCTGCCGCAGCGCCGGCGGGTCCGCGGCGAGCCCGCGCGCGTCGACCGTGACGTGCCCCGCCTCGTCCTGGCCCACCAGCTCGAGCGCCCAGTCGAGGGCGAGCGCGTCGAGCGCGTCCCCGTCCTCCCGCAGCTGCTCGGCCGTGCGCGCCAGAGCCTGTGCCACTCCCGGCCCGAGCTCGTCCTCCAGCACGGGCAGCACGCGGTTCCGCACCCGGACCCGCGAGTAGCGGGGGTCGTCGTTGTGCGGGTCGTCCCACGGCACGAGCCCCTGGTCGGCGCAGGCGAGGCGGGTCGTCTCGCGGCGCAGGCCGAGAATCGGCCGCCGCAGCGGTCCGCTGACCGGCGCCATCCCGTGCAGCGAGGCCGCACCGGCTCCGCGGGCGAGCCCCAGCAGCACCGTCTCGGCCTGGTCGTCGAGGGTGTGGCCCAGGAGGATCGCGGCGGCGCCCGTCGCGGTCAGCGCGTCGTCGAAGGCGCGGTAGCGCGCGCTGCGGGCGGCCGCCTCCGGACCGCCCTCGGCGGACACCGTCACCACCTCGCGCAGCACCGGCGCGAGCCCCAGCGCGTGCGCCTGCTCCGCGGCCCGCCGCGCGACCTCCGCCGACGCCTCCTGCAGCCCGTGGTCGACGATCACCGCGCCGGCCCGCCTCCCGCCCCGCGGGGCCTCGAAGGCGACCGCCGCCGCGAGCGCGAGCGAGTCCGCTCCCCCGCTCAGCGCGACCAGCACGAGCGCTCCGGGGTCGAGCCCGTCGAGGCTCTCGCGCACCGCCCGCCGCAGATCGGCGACGGCGGGGGTCAGGCGGGGGCGATCGGGCACATCAAGTAACGTAATGCCAGCGATCCGCCCCTCCCGCGCGCGCACCCGCGCGAGCGTTCCGGAGGCCGATCCGTCCGCCGATGCGCCGCTCACGGCGCCACCGACTCAAGGAGAGAGCATGGCCGCATACGACGTCGTCGTCGAGATCCCCAAGGGGAGCCGCAACAAGTACGAGGTCGACCACGAGACCGGTCGCGTCTACCTCGACCGCGTGCTCTTCACCTCCTTCGTCTACCCGACGGACTACGGGTACTTCGAGAACACCCTCGGCCTCGACGGCGACCCCGTCGACGCGCTGGTGCTGCTCGAGTACCCCGTCTTCCCGGGCGTGGGCGTCTCCGTCCGCCCGGTCGGCGTGCTCAACATGAGCGACGAGGCCGGCTCCGACGCGAAGGTGATCGTGGTCCCCGCGAAGGACCCGCGCTGGCAGCACATCCAGGACATCGGCGACGTCCCGGAGCAGACGAAGAACGAGATCAAGCACTTCTTCGAGCGCTACAAGGACCTCGAGCCCGGCAAGTGGGTCAAGGTCGACGCCTGGGGCGACGCCGCCGAGGCGGAGCAGATCGTCCAGGACGGCATCAAGAAGCTGGCCGAAGAGGGTCACTGACCCCTCGCACCGACGAAGGAACCCCCTCCCGTCGTCTCGACAGGAGGGGGTTCTCTCGTTGCGCGGTGCGGCCGCGGCTCAGGCGGCCGGGCGGCCGACCATGCCGGCGGGCGTGCCCCAGGTGTTCCAGATGCGCACGGGCTTGCCGTAGTCGGCGGCCTCGATGATCTGGTTGTTCCCGAGGTAGATGGCCACGTGGTAGTAGTCCCCGCCGCCGCCCCAGAAGATCAGGTCGCCGCGCTGGCGCTGGCTGTAGGGGACGAGCTTGCCGGCGCCGGCCATGGTGTTGTACTGGTTCGTCGCCGAGTGGGTGCCGATGTAGATGCCCGAGGACGCGTACGAGGCCTTGGTGAGACCCGAGCAGTCCCACTGGTCCGGGCCCATGCCGCCGAGGACGTACTCCTCGCCGAGCTGAGCCATCGCGTACGAGATCGCGTTCTCGACGGCGCCGCTGGTCGGCACCAGGACCGGAGCGGTCACCGGCTGCGGGAGCGGCTGAGCCGCCGGCTGGGCGACCGGCTGAGCAGCGGGCTGGGCCGGAGCAGGAGCGGGCTGCTGCTGCGCGGGCTGCGGAGCGGCGGGCTGCGGAGCGGCGGGCTGCGGGAGGGACGCGGTCTGACGCGACGGGGCGGCGGTGTCGGCCTGCGCCGAGGACTGCTGCTGGGCGGAGCGGGCGGTGGACTGCGCCTGAGCGGCGGCCTCCGCCTCGGCCTGCGCCTGAGCGGCGGCCTCGTCGGCCTGGCGCTTCTGCTCGCCCGCGAGGTACTGGGTCTCGGCCTCGACCGAGGAGTCCTTCAGCAGCGCGAGCTGGGCGACCAGCTCCTGCGACTTCTCCTCCTGCGCCGAGAGCGACGCGCGGGCCGACTCGGCGGCGGCGTCGGCGTCCTTGCGGGCGGCGTCCGCCTCGTCCGAGAGCGCCTGGTGCTCGGTGACGGCGCGGTCGGCCTGGTCGCCGAGCGACTCCGCGTTCTGCTTGTCGGCGAGGGCGTCGGCGTAGACCTTCTGCGACTGCTCCGAGAGCTGCGACATCGCGCCGAGCTGGTAGAGCAGGTCGCCCGCGTCCTTGCCCTTGGCCACGAGGCTGGCGGAGAGGTCACCGCCGGCGGCGCGAGAGAGGTGCGCGGCCAGCAGGCCGGCGCGCATCTTCGAGGTCTGGGCCTTGGCGGAGGCGGTGGTCGCCTTCTCCTCGAGGTCGGCGACGGCCTTCGCAGCGGCGTCGAGCGCCTCCTTGGCCTGGCGCCAGGCCTCGGCCTTCTTCATCGCGGCGATCGACTTCTCGTCGACCGCGGTCTGCAGGCTCGCGATGAGGCCGGTGATCGAGTCGATCTCGGCCTGCTTGCTCGCCTCGTCCTTCTTCGCGTTCTGCACGTCGTCCCACGAGGGGTACTTCGCGTCGTCGGCGAGGGCCGGGGTGATGCCGAGGGACGCGGTGACCGCCGTGACCGCGAAGGCGGCGGAGATGACGAGCGGGAGGCGGCCCTTCCAGGCGCGCTCCCGGGGTGCCGGGGTGAAGGTGCGTGCGGTCGTCTGTGCGTCAGCCAAGGGTGACTCCTCGTTGGGCCATGAAAGGTTGGGCGTCGACGGCGGAGCCGTTGACGCGGGTCTCGAAGTGCAGGTGGCAGCCGGTGGAGGCGCCGGTCGAGCCGACGGCGGCGATCTGCTCGCCCGCCTGGACCTGCTGGCCGACGCGGACGTAGATCCCGCCGGACATGATGTGGGCGTAGCCGGTGCTGATGCCGCTGCCGTGGTCGATCAGCACCCAGTTGCCGTAGGTGCCGTTGGGGCCCGCGTAGGAGACGGTGCCGCTGTGCGCCGCGAAGATCGGGATGCCGCAGCCGCCCGCGAGGTCGGTGCCGCGGTGGTACGAGCCGGAGGACCCTCCGCCGGTCGAGATGCTGTCGCGCGGGCCGAAGGTGCCGGTGATGCGGCCTCCGGCAGGGCGGACCCAGCCGGAGTCGCTGACGGCGCTGGAGCCGCCGCCGCCCGAGGGGGCGACGTACCCGCCACCGCCACCGCTGCCGCCGCTGGATGCGGCTGCGGCCCGAGCGGCCTCGCGGCGCGCGGCCTCGGCCTGGGCGGCGGCCTGACGGGCGGCCTCCTCCTCGGCGAGCTTCCGGAGGCGCTCGGCCTCGCGGGCGGCGACGCCGGCCTCGTACTCGGCCACGGTCTTCGACTCGGTGTCGCGGAGCGCGGCGAGCTGCTGCTCGAGCACGACGCTCTGCTCCTGCTGCTCGGCGAGCGCGGCCTCGGACGCCTCCTGAGCGGCGGTCGCCTCGGCCAGCTTCTGCTCGGCGGCGACGCGGAGGCGCTCGCGCTCCGTCTGCGCGACCTCGGCCTGGTCGGCGAGGGACGACGCGGTGTTCCGGGCGGTGCTGGCCTGCTCGTA
Organism: Rathayibacter sp. AY1F6; assembly: GCF_002932035.1. Classification (NCBI taxonomy): domain Bacteria; kingdom Bacillati; phylum Actinomycetota; class Actinomycetes; order Micrococcales; family Microbacteriaceae; genus Rathayibacter; species Rathayibacter sp. AY1F6. Next base: position 142,359 of record NZ_PSVD01000002.1, read on the forward strand.
GATCGCGGAGGAGCGCTCGACCAGCTTGGTCATGCTCCCGATCTTCGACAGCAGCTGGTCGGCCTGGCCGGCCTTCTGGTCGAGGAAGATGTTGACGGACAGGTCGGTGCCGGTGCTGCGGTAGAGCTGCGCGGCGAGCAGGCCCGCCTGCTGCGAGGCCTTGTCGGCCTCCTCGGCGCTGGCGGCGGCCCGGTCCTCGAGCTTCTTCGACTGGTCCGAGGCCTCGTCGAACGCCTGCTGAGCGGCGAAGTGCTCGTCGCCGCGCTGCTGCGCGAGCTGCTGAGCGGAGGCGACCTCGCTCTGGAGGTCGCCGATCAGGGACGTGATCCGGTCGACCTGAGCGGCCGCGGCGGCGGTGTCGCCCTTCGCCGCCTCGACGTCGGCCCACGACGGGTACTCGACCGCCTGGGCGGGAGTGGCGACGAGCAGGCCGGCGACGAGCGCGACGACGGCGGAGGCCAGGGCAGCACCTCGGAGTCGCCCGAGTCGCGGCGCGCCGGGGAGGCGAGCGGAACGCGGACGGCGCAGGGAGTGGGGCATGGGACCTCGGGGATAGGGGGCCCTCCCTCCGCGGCGGTGCGGCTCCGGCGCGCGGGTGGGGGGAAGAGCGATTCCGCCCCACCCTAACCGCGGCCCTGCCCGATCTCCTAGACCCGGGTCAACCCCGGACGGGGTGCACGCCGCCTGCGGAACCGTCGATTTTGCATCCTGCGCCGCGGCCCCCTATGCTTGCGTGTCGGTAGTCATGGGGGGTCGGCCGCAGGGTCGCCCCGCGAGTCTCCGGCCCCATCGTTTAGTGGCCTAGGACACCGCCCTTTCACGGCGGCAGCACGGGTTCGAATCCCGTTGGGGTCACGGATGGGTCGGTACTACCAGCACCACCAGAAGTACCAGCACCACCGGAAAGTGCATCGGCTCGAGAGGGTCGGGGCGTGAAAATAGAACAGCCTCGAAGGCAGTATGCTTGTCTTCGCAACGAGGCCCTGTAGCGCAGTTGGTTAGCGTGCCGCCCTGTCACGGCGGAGGTCGCGGGTTCAAGTCCCGTCAGGGTCGCAAAGAGGCCCTTCCGAGAGGAAGGGCCTTTTTCAGGAGATCACCTCTCCAGCGACATCACGTCGCAACGGCTCTGTAGCTCAGTTGGTAGAGCGCACGACTGAAAATCGTGAGGTCACGGGATCGACGCCCGTCGGAGCCACTGGAACCCTCGCCTAGCTTCTACATGGCGGGGGTTTCTTCGTACCCGGAGGTCCCCGCCGCCGCGATCCGCTACGTGCGCCCGTCCTGCCGATCCGGACCGCGCCGAGCAGTGACGGCAGCCCGGATCCCGTCCAGGCGGTCTGCGTAGGCTGGCCCGGCCATGCAACCCGACGCCTTCCCGCCGCCCGATCCCGCGACGCTCGCGCCCGACTCCGCTGCGGCGCCCTCGTGGCCGGCCGAGCCTCTCCCCTCGGTCCAGGCGCCCTACTCCTCCCTCCTCTACCTGCCCGATCCTCGGGTCCGCTGGGGCCTGCCGACCGCCGTGCTCACGATCGTCGGGATCGTCCTGCCGCTGGCCGTGCTCATCCTGCTGTTCGGGTTCGGCGTGCTCCCCTACTCCGCCGGACTCGCCTTCGCGGGGGCGCTCGCGAGCTACCTCGTCGCGCTGATCGTCCCGTTCGCGGCGTCTCGGCTGCGCGGGCTGGGCACGATGGCGGCCGACTTCGGGCTGCGGTTCCGCTGGATCGACGTGCCCATCGGGATCGGGCTCGGCATCGCGGTGCGCGTCGTGATCCTGTTCGTGCTCGCCGCGTTCGCTCCGCTCCTCCAGGACGCGCAGGGGAACCTCGACATCGACCCCGACCCGCTGTGGTTCGTGCTGAGCTCGGTCCTCATCCCCGTCGTCGTCGCGCCGCTGGTCGAGGAGGTCCTCTGCCGCGGCGTCGTGATGCGCGCGGTGCGGAACCGGATGCTCCGGGGCTCCGCGGAGTCGGCGCCGCCCACCCGCGGCCGCCGGGTCTGGGCGATGGTGTTCAGCATCCTGGCGTCCACGGCGGTCTTCGCCCTGCTGCACGGGCACCAGATGGTGAACCCGGCGACGATCGTGACGCTCGGCGTGACGACGGTCACCGCGGGACTCGCGCACGGCTGGATCGCGACGATCACCGGGCGGCTCGGAGCGGCGATCGTCTCGCACGCGACGCTGAACGGCTCCGCGGTGCTGCTGCTGGCGCTGCTGCCGCTGCTGACTCCGTAAGGGGGGATCTCGAGACGCCCGCTGCGCGGGCTGCTCGATCGGCAGGAGTCGGAGCGGCCCGATCGGCGGCGTGGGGCGGCCCGTCAGACGTCGTAGGTGCGCGCCCCGGGCAGCGGGCCGCGGACCTGGCGGTGGAGGCGCTCCATGTCGGCGTCGAGGGTGGCAGCGGTGCGGGCCGCGTCGGCGAGGCCGTCGAGGAGCTCCTGCGGGACCTGGCGGTCGTACTTGTAGTAGATCTTGTGCTCCAGGCTCGCCCAGAAGTCCATCGCGATGGTCCGGAACTGCACCTCGACGCAGACGTCGACCGATCCGCCGGAGAGGAACACCGGCACTTCGACGATCGCGTGCAGGCTCTTGTAGCCGTTCTCCTTCGGCTCGGCGATGTAGTCCTTCACCTCGAGCACCGTCACGTCGGACTGCGAGGTGAGCAGGTCGAAGACGCGGTAGACGTCCGAGACGAAGCTGCAGGTGATCCGCACGCCGGCGATGTCGGTGATCGCGTCGGCGATGCCCTCGAAGGTCGTCTCGCAGCCCTTGCGCTCGATCTTCTCGATCAGGCTGTCGGCCGACTTGAGCCGGCTCGTGACGTGCTCGATCGGGTTGTACTCCTGCAACTCGCGGAACTCCTCCTGCAGGATCGACGCCTTCGTGACGATCTCGTCCATCCCGAACTTGTACTGGAGCATGAAGCGCGCGAAGTCGTCGCGCAGTGCGCGGATCTCGGCGACGGTGGTGGCGTCGAGCGCCTCGGCGACGGCGTCCGTCAGCGGAGGGACGGCGTGCGCGGGTTCGGGGATGCGGGATTCCACAGTCGGACACCCTACGCGCGGAGTCGTTCGAGACCGGTGGGAGGCACCCGGCCTAGCCTGGGAGCGTGATCACCGAGCCCCGCCCGCTGCGCTTCTGCGCGTTCGTCATGAACACCGCCTCCCACATCCAGCACGGCCTCTGGCGCCACCCCGACGCCCGGCAGCACGAGTTCGACGACGTGCAGCTCTGGATCGACCTCGCCCGGACGCTGGAGCGCGGCCGCTTCGACGCGATGTTCTTCGCCGACGTGGCGGGGCTCTACGGTCCGGCGGACGGCGACTGGGACGTCAACGCCCGCGAGGGGCTGCAGCTGCCCAGCAACGACCCGTCCGTGCTGCTCTCGGCCCTGGCGGTGAGCACCGAGCACCTCGGCTTCGCGTTCACGAGCTCGGTGCTGCAGTCGCATCCGTTCGACTTCGCCCGGAAGGTCTCGACCCTCGACCACCTCTCGAAGGGGCGGATCGCCTGGAACATCGTCACCAGCGCCCTCGACGGCGCGGCCCGCAACTTCGGCTACGACCGGCTCGAGGAGCACGACGAGCGCTACGCCTGGGCGCAGGAGTACCTCGACGTGGTCTACAAGCTGTGGGAGGGCTCGTGGGACGACGGCGCGCTCCTGCGCGACAAGAGCGGCTCCTTCGCCGACCCGGCGCGCATCCACCGCATCGACCACGTCGGGAAGCGCTACCGCGTGCAGGGGCCGCACCTCTCGGCTCCGTCGCCCCAGCGCACGCCCGTGCTCTTCCAGGCCGGCTCCTCCCCCGCGGGCCGGCGCTTCGCCGCGCGGAACGCGGAGGCGCAGTTCGTGTTCTCGGGGTCGCCGGAGAAGACCCGCGAGCTGATCGAGGACACGCGGGCCCTCGCCGCGGCGGCCGGTCGCGGAGCGGGTGCGCCCTCCTTCTACCTGGGCCTCTCCTTCATCACCGGCGACACGGAGGAGGAGGCGCGCCGCACCGAGCGCGAGATCGACGAGTACCTCTCCTCGGACGCCTTTCTCGTGCACTCGAACCTCGGCTTCGACCCGGCGACGGGCGAGAAGCTCGACCCCGACCTGCCGCTCTCGGCGATCGAGACCTACGCCGGCCAGAGCCACCTGCAGTGGATCCGGGACGCCTCCCCCGACCGCGAGCCGACCGTCCGCGACCTGGCCCGGCTCTCGGCGAAGCTGCGCGGACGGGTCGTCGGCACTCCCGAGCAGATCGCCGACCACCTGGCGGGCTGGCGCGACGCGGGGATCGACGGGATCAACGTCGTCAACTGGATCCTGCCCGGCAGCTACGAGGAGTTCGTCGATCGGGTGATGCCGGTGCTCCAGGAGCGGGGCCTCGCGCAGACCGAGTACGCCGAGGGGACGCTGCGACGCAAGCTGTTCGGGACGGACGAGCTGCCGGCGACGCACCCGGCGCGGGCGTACCGCGGGGCGTTCGCGGGCTGAGCCGTCGCGGGCCGGGCTCTGCGCGTCCACTGCCCCTGCACGGGCCGCTCGCCTCGCCCTGCGCACTCCGTCGGGCGGGGGACGCGAGGGCGGGCGCGGCTCCGTAGCGTCGAGGGATGATCCAGACCTGGGGAGTCCTGACCGCGCTGTACGGAGTCGTCGTGACGGCGGTCGCGGTGCTCGCGATCGTGCTGCTGGTGCTGCTGTGCCGCCTGGTGCTCGCCGCGCGCGAGAACCTGCAGGCCTCGACGCGGCTGCGCGAGCTGCAGATCGAGCGGATGCTTCTCGAGGACGAGTAGCGGACGCGCGTCGCCGGCCGCGACCAGGTCTCCTCAGCGAGGAGCACTCGCGGCCGACGACGCGCGGTCCGGTCAGGGCAGAGCGGGTCGCGCCTCAGGGCGGGGCGCCCGCGGGATGAGCAGGCCGAGGGCGACGGCGACCAGCGCTCCGATCGCGCCGATCACGAACGTGGTCTCGAAGCCCTGCGAGCTCGGCAGCTGCACGTCGCCGACGGACACGGTCAGCTGCGCGAGCACGCCCGCGGTCACGGCGGAGGAGAGCGTCGTGCCGAGGGTGCGCATCAGCGAGTTCAGCCCGTTCGCGGCGGCGGTCTCGGAGGCGGGGACGGCGTGCATGATGAGCGTCGGCATCGCGGCGTAGGCGAGGCCCAGGCCGACACCGATGAGGGCGTTGATCACCAGGATCTGCCACACCTCGCCGCCGAACGGGAGGATCAGCAGGTACGAGACCGCGATCAGCCCGGAGCCGGCGATCAGCACGAGCCGCGGCCCGGACTGCGCCGAGAGGCGGGCGGCGAGAGGGGACGTCGCCATCATCGCCAGGCCCGAGGGCGCGAGCACGAGGCTCGCCACGATCAGGCTCAGGCCGAAGCCGACGCCCGACGCGGCGGGCAGCTCGAGGCGCTGCGGCAGGGTGATCTGGGCGCCGAAGAACGCGAAGCCGACCGCCACCGAGGCGAGGTTGGTGAAGAGGACGGCGGGGCGGGCTGCCACCCGGAGGTCGACGAGCGGGCTCTCCTGCCGCAGCTCGTACCAGCCCCAGAGGAGCAGGACGGCGATGCCGCCGAGGCCGGAGCCGAGGATCGCGGGGCTCGTCCAGCCGGAGTCGTTGCCGCGCGAGACGGCGATCAGCACGCCGCTCAGTCCGAGGGCGAGGCCGATCGTGCCGACCACGTCGAAGGTGCCGGGCGAGCGCAGCGTCGACACCGGCACGACCAGGAGGACGAGGACGATGTCGAGGACACCGAGGCCAGCGGACATCCAGAACAGGACGTGCCAGTCGGTGTTCTGCGCGATGAGGGCGCTGAGCGGCAGGCCGAGCGCGCCGCCGATGCCGAGGGTCGCGCTGACCAGGGCGATCGCGCCGGGGAGCCGGTCGCGGTGGAGTGTGTCGCGGAGGATCGAGATGCCGAGCGGGATGACGCCCATCACTGCGCCCTGGAGAGCCCGGCCCACGACCAGCGTCCACACGTCACCCGCGAAGGCGCAGACGATCGAGCCGATCACGAGCACGACCAGCGCGGCCACGGCCATCCGCCGCTTGCCGTAGAGGTCGCCGAGGCGGCCGGAGACCGGGGTGAGGATGCAGGCGCTGAGCAGCGTCGCGGTGATCACCCACGCGGTCTCGGTGCGGTCGGCGCCGAGCAGCGTCGGCAGCTCGGACTGGATCGGCACGACCAGCGTCTGCATGAAGGAGGCGCTCATCCCCGCGAAGGCGAGGACGGCGGTGATGAGGCGCGGGTCCGGCGAGCGGGTCAGGGAGCGTCTGTCGGAGTCGGGCACGGCTGTCCTTCGTGTCGGCGGCGGACGCGCACCCGGACCGCGGCGGCGGGCGGGCCGTCGTCGGCGGGATCGTATCGCTCGGCTCTGCTTTCGACCGGCTCGGGGCTCAACAGCGCGGGCCGCCGCTTTGTTCCCTCCTCCTCCTTCCCGCGCGCGTCGGGCAGGACGAGGATGGGCGGATGATCGACATCGAGAGCTGGATCACCGGCTACGAGAAGGCCTGGGCCACGGACGACGCGGCCGACGTGGCCGCACTGTTCACCGAGGACGCCGAGTACTTCACGGCGCCGCACCGCGACGCGATCACTCCGCGCGACGCGATCGTCGAGTGGTGGCTGGCGGAGGAGGAGCCCGCCGACCCGACGTTCGCGTGGGGCCTGGTCGCGCTGACGGAGGAGACCGCCGTGGTGGAGGCGCGCACCGTCTACCCGGGCGACCGCACCTACCTGAACCTCTGGGTCATCCGCTTCGCCCCCGACGGGCGGGCGCGCTCATTCACCGAGTGGTACATGGAGGAGCCGGCCGACTCCGTGTCCTGACCCGCGGGGGTCCGCAGGCAGCGGCGAGGAGCCCTCAGCGGCGTCCGGTCAGAGCTGCGCGGCCGCGAAGGTGTCGCAGCGGGTGGCGTCGCCCTCGAAGCCGGCCTGGAACCAGCGCTGGCGCTGCTCGGCCGAGCCGTGCGTCCACCCCTCCGGATCGACGGTGCCGGTGGCCTGCTCCTGGATGCGGTCGTCGCCGACGGCGGCCGCGGCGCCGAGCGCGTCCTGGTACTCCTGCGCCGTCACCGGCTTGAGGTAGGGCGTGCCGGTCTCGTCGGGCACCGTCGAGGCGTCGCCCACCCAGGCTCCGGCGAAGCAGTCGGCCTGCAGCTCGAGGCGCACCGAGTCCGACTCGGGGCCGGTGCCGGAGCGGTCCGCCGACTCCATCGCGCCGGTCAGGTTCTGGATGTGGTGGCCCCACTCGTGGGCGAGGATGTACATCTGCGCGAGCGATCCGCCCGAGGTGTCGAACCGGGTGCGCAGCTCGTCGAAGAAGTCGGTGTCGAGGTAGATCGTCCGGTCCGGCGGGCAGTAGAACGGGCCGACCGCGGCGGTCGCGCTCCCGCAGCCGGTGGTGGTGCTGTCCTCGAACAGGTCGACGCCGGTCGGGGTCGTGTAGGCGACTCCGAGGGTCGGCGTCTGCTCGCCCCAGTAGCGGTCGAGCGACTCGGCCGCACCCTCGAGGCGGCAGTCGACCTGCGTGTTCGCGTCGGCGCCGCTGTCGCAGGCCACCGCGGTGGAGGTGACGCCCTCCGGCGAGGACCCGCCTCCGCCGAACACCTCGCCGAGGCCCGAGAGGTTCACGCCGAGCAGCTGCGAGAGCAGCGCGAGCACGACCACGCCCACCGCGCCCCCGCCGACGGCGATGCCGGTGGTGCGGCCGCGACGGCGGACCTTGCCGCCGCTGAGCTGGGAGTCGTCGTTGAAGGTCATGCCGACGAAGCTAGCGCTCCGCGGACGGGCTCCGCTCGGGCTTGCGGTCAGCCCCAGCGCGACTCGCTGGCCGAACGGATGATCTCGAGCAGCGCCTCGCGCAGGGGGCCGTGCTCGAGCGAGCCCGGGAACATGTCGACCTCGAGGCGGTGCGCCCGGCGCCAGGCCTCGCTGCCCACGTCGGTGAGCGCGACGAGCTGCCGGCGGCGGTCCGACGGATCCGTGGTGCGCGAGACGTGGCCCTCGCGCTCGAGGCGCTCGATGGTGCGCGACATGGTCTGCACCTCGACGTGGGCCGCGGCGGCCAGCTCCTTCTGCGCGACGGGACCCGCCTGCAGGAGGTGCAGCACGATCAGGCCGGCGTGGGTGAGGCCGATCTCGGCGAGGGCGCCGTGCCAGGCGTGCTCGACCATCCGGGAGGCGGTGGAGAGCAGCCGGCCGGTGGGCCAGTCCTCCATCCCGGAGGCGTCGTCCGCGCGCATCTGATCAGGGTAGACCCGCTCCCGGGACACGACGGCACCGGGCGCGGGACGCTCAGGCACGGGCGCCCGGGCATCCCGGCCGCGAGGCGCGGACCGCCCCGCCGTCAGGACGCGAAGCGGTCCGTCGCCTCGATCAGCGCGTCGAGGATCCCCGGCTCGTCGAAGGCGTGGCCCGCGTCGGCGATCATCCGGAAGTCGGCCTCGGGCCAGGCCCGGTGCAGGTCCCAGGCCGTGAAGGCCGGGGTGCACATGTCGTAGCGGCCCTGCACGATGACGGCCGGGATGTCGCGGAGGACGCCGGCGTCGCGGATCAGCTGCCCCTCCTCCAACCAGCCCCTGTGCACGAAGAAGTGGTTCTCGATGCGGGCGAAGGCGAGCGCGAAGACGGGATCGGACCAGTCCGCGATCAGCTCCGGCTTCTGCACGAGGGTGATGGTCGACGCCTCCCAGGTGGTCCAGGCGACACCGGCGGGGCCGTGCACGGCGGGGTCCGCGTCGTGGAGCAGGCGGTAGTACGCCTCGATGAGGCTGCCCCGCTCGCCGGCCGGGACGACGGAGGTGTAGCCCTCCCAGAGGTCCGGGTAGACCGCGGCGGCGCCGCCCTCGTAGAACCACTCGAGCTCGGCGCGGCGGAGGGTGAAGATCCCGCGGAGGACGATCTCGCTGACCCGCTCGGGGTGGGTCTCGGCGTAGGCGAGGGCGAGGGTCGAGCCCCAGGAGCCGCCGAGCACGAGCCAGCGCTCGACGCCGAGGTGCTCGCGGAGGCGCTCGATGTCGGCGACGAGGTACCAGGTGGTGTTGGTCGAGAGGTCGGCCTCCGGCTCGCCGGCGTGCGGGGTCGAGCGGCCGCACATGCGCTGGTCGAACAGCACGATGCGGTACTTCTCGGGGTCGAACAGCCGCCGGTGGGCGGGCGAGGTGCCGGCCCCGGGGCCGCCGTGCAGGAACACGACGGGCTTGCCCTCGGGGTTGCCCGAGACCTCCCAGTAGAGCGAGTGGCCGTCGCCGACGTCGAGCATGCCGGAGTCGTGGGGCTCGATCTCGGGGTACAGAGTGCGCATGGCCCGCACCCTACCGACTGTCAGGGTCGCGGTCCGCGAGGCGGGCGGCCCGGCCCCGGAGTGGGCGGGAGCGCCCGCGTCCACCCGGCGCACCCGCCTCCCGCGGTCGTTACTGTGGATCGGACCTGCACGCCCCCGTCGAAGGAGCCCCCATGCCCACCACTGTGCGCGGCGTCATCGCCCGGTCGAAGGGCGCTCCCGTGGAGCTCGTCGACATCGTCGTCCCCGACCCGGGCCCGGGCGAGGCCGTGGTCGACATCGAGACCTGCGGTGTCTGCCACACCGACTTCCACTACCGCGAGGGCGGGATCAGCGACGACTTCCCCTTCCTCCTCGGTCACGAGGCGGCCGGACGGGTCAGCGCGATCGGAGAGGGAGTCACCCATGTCGCGGTCGGCGACTTCGTGGTCCTCAACTGGCGCGCGGTCTGCGGCGAGTGCCGGGCCTGCACCCGGGCCGAGCCCTGGTACTGCTTCGACACCTTCAACGCGACGCAGCGGATGACCCTGGAGGACGGCACCGAGCTCAGCCCCGCCCTCGGGATCGGCGCCTTCGCCGAGAAGACCCTCGTGCACGCGAAGCAGTGCACGAAGGTCGATCCGGAGGCGGACCCCGCCGCGGTGGGCCTGCTCGGCTGCGGGATCATGGCCGGCCTCGGCGCGGCGATGAACACCGGGAACGTGACGCGCGGCGACTCCGTCGCGGTCATCGGCTGCGGAGGAGTCGGCACGGCCGCCGTGGTCGGCGCCGCTCTCGCGGGCGCCGGCACGGTCATCGCGATCGACCGGGACCCCAAGAAGCTGGTCGCGGCCGAGAAGCTCGGCGCCACGCACGTCATCGACTCCAGCGGCCTCGACGAGGCGGGCGTCGTCGCGGCGGTGCAGGCTCTGACGAACGGCTTCGGAGCGGACGTCGTCATCGACGCCGTGGGCCGCCCCGAGACCTGGCGCCAGGCGTTCTACGCCCGCGACCTCGCCGGGACCGTGGTGCTGGTCGGGGTGCCGACTCCCGAGATGACGCTCGAGATCCCCCTGCTCGACGTCTTCGGCCGCGGCGGCTCGCTGAAGTCGAGCTGGTACGGCGACTGCCTGCCGGAGAGGGACTTCCCGATGCTGACCGGCCTCTACCTCCAGGGCCGACTTCCCCTGGACGAGTTCGTGAGCGAGCGGATCGGGATCGAGGACATCGAGGAGGCCTTCGCCACGATGGCCGGCGGCGACGTGCTCCGCTCGGTGGTGGTGCTCTGATGGGCGCGCGGATCGAGCAGCTCGTCACGAGCGGCACCTTCAGCCTCGACGGCGGCACCTGGGACGTCGACAACAACGTCTGGATCGTCGGCGACGACTCCGAGTGCGTCGTCATCGACGCGGCCCACGACGCGGACGCGATCCTCGCGGCCGTCGGCGAGCGCCGGCTCCTCGCCGTACTGCTGACCCACGGGCACGACGACCACCTCGACGCGGTCGAGGGAGTCCGCGCTGCGACCGGCGCTCCGGTGCTGCTCCACGAGGCCGACCGGATGCTGTGGGACGCCGTGCACCCCGGCACGGCCCCGAGCGGCGGTCTGGTCGACGGGCGGATCGTGCCCGTCGCCGGCGTCGAGCTCGAGGTGCGGCACACCCCGGGCCACACCCCCGGCGCCGTCTGCTTCGTCGCCGAGGCGCTCGGCACGGTGTTCACCGGCGACACCCTCTTCCAGGGCGGGCCGGGGGCCACCGGCCGCTCGTACAGCGACTTCCCGACGATCATCGACTCGATCACGGAGCGCCTGCTGACGCTGCCCGCCGAGACGGTGGTCCGGACCGGCCACGGCGACTCGACGACGATCGGGGCGGAGGCGCCGCACCGCGAGGAGTGGATCGCGCGCGGGCACTGACCGGGCGGGGCCGGCGCAGAGGCTGCCGGCCCTCCCGCTTCGGCGTTCTGCTCGCCCGGATGTCCGACGGGTGTGGGAGTTTCGCAACCGATGGTCGTGCTCCCTTGTTACCGTGAACAATCGCCGGTACCGTGCGATGACCACACCGCAGGCGGGATCCCCCGTCCGCCCACCGGTTCGCTGCAGAACCCGAGAGGACACGTCGACGATGACGTCACGACCCCCGGGCGGAGGCAGGCCCTCGCGCCTGCTCGCCGCCACCCTCGCCGCATCCGCGACGATCGCCCTCGCCGCCGGCGCCGCCGTGCCGGTCGCCGTCGCCGCGACAGCGGCGACCACTCCCGCGCAGAGCCTGCTCGCGGACTTCACCTTCGACACCGCCCCGAGCGGAGGCGCCTTCACCGACAGGTCGACCCGCGCCGCCGTGAAGGGCACGCCGACCCTCGTCGCCGGCCGCACCGGGCAGGGCAGCGCCGTCTCGCTGTCGTCCTCGTTCTGGCTCGACCTCACTGCGACCGACGGGCAGCCGCTGCTGAAGGGTCGCGACTCCGTCACTCTGTCGTACGACTCCAAGCCCGCCGCCGCGGACAACGTCGGCTGGTCGGTCTTCGCCGCTCGCTCGGCCGCGACCCAGGACTACGCCCAGGAGAAGTACGTCGGCGTCCTCGACAGGACGAACGGCATCACCGTCGAGCGGTACGCCAACAGCGGCGCCCGCGACTCCTCGGGCAACCTCACCGGCCCGAGCAGCACGGAGTGGAAGCACGTCGATCTCGTGCTGAGCGCCGGCACCGCCCGCCTCTACGTCGACGCGAAGCCCGTCGCCGTCACGACGGCCGGCCCCTCGCTCGCGACGGTCCTCGGATCGACCGGCGGAGTCCTGCAGATCGGCAAGGCCAACTGGGGCGGCGGGGAGTACTTCACCGGACTCCTCGACAATCTGCGCGTCTACGACCGCGCCCTGACCGGGGCCGAGCTGGGCGCGACGAGCAGCACCGTGGCGACCGACCTGCGCGCCGCCCTCGACGTCCCCACGACCGTGCTCGGCGACCTGCCCGCGCAGGTCCTCGGGAACACCGTGACGTGGACCGCCTCCGGCGCCGGCGCCGCGCGCGTCTCCTCCACCGGCGCCGTGAACCTCTCGGGCCTCACCGCTCCCGTCGCCGTCCGCCTCCAGGCAGCCGTCGCCGGGCAGACCTACGCGTGGGACAGCACCCTCGCCGTGCCCGGCGGGCGCATCGCCACCTCCGTCAAGACCGTCACCACGACGAACGGAGTGAAGGACGACCCGCTGGCGTACAACGACGACCGTCGCGCGGACTCGCTCTTCACGGCCGCACTGCCCGCCGGCGCGACCACCTGGGAGCCGCTGAACCGCTCGCAGTCGATCCTCTCCGTCCTCAAGGACGGCGATCAGGCGCAGCGCCCGAACGCCCAGATGGGCTCGCCGCTGCTGTTCCGCTCGAAGGACGGCTCGCTCGGCGCGGTCTCGTCGCAGAACAACGCCACGGACTCCGTCTACCTCTGGAGCTCCGCCGACGGCCGCACGTTCCGCGACCAGCGCGTCCTCCGGGTCGCGCCGGGCTCGGTCGTGACCGACCCGCGGATCGTCTTCGACTCCGCCCTCGGCGTCTACAAGCTGTTCTGGACCGATCTGCTCACCACCGAGGGCCGCGTGACGCTGTTCACGGACCTCGCCTCCGGCACCGCTCCCGGAGCGACCACCCGCGCCGACGCCCGCGTCCCCGGTGTCCAGGGCTCGGGTCTCCCCGCCGGGTTCACCCAGGGCCAGGCCGGCGAGACGGCGCTGACCTCGACCGAGTTCAGCACGTTCTACCGCGAGTACGTCGACCTGAAGAACACCGGTGTGAAGTCGCTCAGCGGCTCCGTCGACTCCGGCGCCGGATCCGCTGCGATCGCCGCAGCGCTCCCGGGGCAGGCCGTGATGGAGTACAACGACGGCTCGACCAAGTCGCTCAACGTCGACTGGCAGGACGATCTGACCACCGCCGTCGACACCTCGCGTCCCGGGACCTACCGGGTCACCGGCTCCGTCCAGCAGGACCCCGAGGCGATGGTCAACGAGGCCCGCGCGGATCCGCACGTCTTCTTCAACGAGGACGACGGCTACTACTACCTCACGGGCTCGCACTACGGTCAGGACTCGCTCGGCCCGATCGAGGAGAGCTCCAGCTACCGCAAGATCGGCCTCAAGCGCTCGAAGACCATCGCCGGTCTCGACTCCGCTCCCGAGCAGATCGTGATCGACCCCGACGCCGGCACGCCCGGTCGCCAGAGCCAGTACCCGAACACCTTCTACGGCTGGGGCGGATACATCTGGGCGCAGGAGTTCCACAAGATCAACGGCACCTGGTGGATCGTCGCCGGCATGAACAAGGGCTACGCGCCTGTGGGCGGCTGGTGCGACAACACCGTCCTGATCCCCTACACCGGGACCGACGCCTCGATCGCCGAGGGCGGATTCCTCGACCAGACGAAGTGGGGCGAGCCGGTCGTCCTCGAGGGCGCGGCCTTCGACGTCAGCTACATCGACCGCCAGGAGAACGGCGCCACCCAGGGCTACTGGGTCCTGCCCAACGGCAACACGCTCTCCCTCGCCAAGGCGACGATGGGGCCCAAGGGCACCGTCCCGCTGGTCACCGGTGCGGTCACCCGCATCTACGGCGAGAGCCAGCCGTGGGAGTCGGGCAAGCGCTCGCCGACCCCGTCCGACACCACCGAGGGCAACGACCAGGGCGTCGTCGAGGCGCCGTTCATCGTGTCCAAGGGAGGACGCATGTACCTCACCTACTCGGGCGGAACGGTCGACAAGTACTACTCGCTCGGCCTGCTCACGGCCGACGCGAGTGCCGACCTCCTCAACCCCGCGACGTGGACGCAGACCGCGTTCCCCGTGCTGGACACCGAGGACACCTACCTGGGCCGCCTCGGCGCGGACGAGACGCAGTACTTCTCGCGCCAGCAGGCCGGCACCGGGCACAACTCGTTCGTCGAGGACGAGTCGGGCAACCTGCTCCTCGCCTACCACGCCCGCCCCTACCCGGACCCGCACACGGCGACCGATCCGCAGAACGCGGGCGGCCTGTTCGATTCGGACCGCAACACCTGGTTCAAGGGCGTGAACATCCGCGCGAGCGGCCGGCTCGACCTCTCGCTCTCGAAGGAGCAGGAGGTGGCCTCGGCCAACCGCACCGTCACGGCGACGATCACCGTGAAGGCGCCGGCTGTGCCCGTCACCGCCACTGCAGCGGCTCGCTGCGTCGCGGGCAAGGTGGTGGTCACGCTGACCACCGTCAACAAGGCCGCGTCGACCGCCGACCTCCGCTGGAACACCCTGTGGGGCGCGAAGACCCAGCAGATCGATGCGGGCCGGACCGCCTCGCTGGCCGTGACCACGCGGGCCGCCTCGGTCGCCGCCGGCACCGTCCAGGGGGTCGCCACCGTCGGCAGCGCCTCCGCTCCCGTGAGCGCCGCCTACCCGGCGCTCCGCTGCGGCTGACCTGACCGGGTCCTCCGACCGACGACGCCCGGCCGCCTCTCACCTGAGGGCGGCCGGGCGTCGTCGTTCCGGTCTGCGGTGATGTGCCGGGCGACCGGGTCGCGACCCTCGATGATCTCGGCGGTGCAGCCGGCATCGCGGGAGAAGACCCACCGGATGACGCGGCCGCGTCGGACGACCGGACCGTTGCGATCCACGAACGACTCCCCATCGAGGGGAGGTCGTCGGTCGGCGACGTACGGGGTGTCGTGAGTCGGACGGGAAGAGGCGAGCCGGTCTGCCGCTGCTGCACGAACCGGCCCGCCCCTTCGGCATCGTCTCAGTGGACGAGGGCGGCCTCCGCCTCGTCCCAGGCGGGGTTCAGGTCTTCCTTCTTCCCTCGGATGAGGAGGAATCCGGTGAGAGAGGCCGCGACCATGGTCACTGCTGCGGCCAGGAACACGGCCTTGTAGCCGTCGGTGAATGCGGTGACCTCGGCCGTTCCGGACGCGATGGCGGAGTCCGCGGTGCTCGCGTAGAACACGGTGAACACCGCGAGACCGATGGACCCGCCGATGTGGAAGACGGAGTTGACGACGGCGGAGGCCACTCCGGCGTCCTCGTTCTCGACCCCGAGAAGGGCGAGGTTCTGGACGGGCACGAAGAGCATGGAGAGTCCGATTCCGAGCACGACCAGGGCGGGCAGGACCTGGAGGAAGTAGTTCCCGTCCGGGGTGATGCCGAGGAGCAGGAAGAGCCCTGCTGCCGAGACGAGCGGCCCGACGATCATCAGGGGTCGGGGGCCGAACGTGTTGAGGATCTTCGTGGTGACGGGCGAGAACGCCATGATCGCGACGGTCATGGCGAGGTTCGCGAGTCCTGCCATCAGCGGTCCCATTCCGAGCACGATCTGGAAGTAGAACGCGAGATAGAGGATGGCCCCGATCATCACGGCGCCATTGGCGGCCTGGATCAGGATCGCGCCGCCTCGCACACGACGCAGGATGACGCGCAGGGGCAGCAACGGCTGGTCGACCGTGCGTTCGATGAGCACGAAGACGGTCAGCAGGACGATGCCGAGTGCGAGGAAGGCGACGGTGTCGATCGCGCCCCATCCGTGCTCGGCTCGGGTGAACCCGTAGACGATCGCGCCCAGTCCCAGGGTCACGGTGACGGTTCCCCAGACGTCGTAGCGGTTGTCTCCTTCTGCCTTGCTCTCGCGAAGCACGAGAGCCCCGCCGACGAGGCCGAAGGCGACGAAGATGAGGTTGACGAAGAGGCACCAGCGCCAGTCGGTGAATTCGGTGAGCACGCCGCCCAGGATCAGGCCGATTGCGGCTCCGGATCCGGCGACCGTGCCGAAGACGGCGAAGGCGAGATTGCGCTCCTTGCCGTGGGCGAACGTCACGGTGAGCATGGCGAGTGCGGCGGGGGCGAGCAGTGCCGCGAAGGCGCCCTGGACGCCGCGAGCGATGACGAGTTCCATGCCGCTCTGCGACAGTCCGGCCCAGAGCGAGGCCGCTCCGAAGCCGATCATTCCGACCATGAAGGTGCGCTTGCGGCCCCAGTAATCGGCGATCCGACCGCCCAGAAGGAGAAGTGCTCCGAAAGCGAGGGCGTAGGCGGTGACGACCCACTGGCGCAGGCTGTCGCTCATCCCGAGATCCAGTTGGGCCTGAGGCAGGGCGATGGTGACGATCATCGTGTCGAGGACGACGACGAGCTGGGTCATGGCGAGAACGGCGAGCGCCCACCAGCGGGCGTTCGGCTTGTCCGCGATTCTGGACATGAAGAAACCTCCAGGCTTCTGAGGAATGAAGTCGCTGGAGGTTTTCAGCCTCGGATCCCGCACCGGCAGTGCATCTGACCGCCCGCAGCTCCGAAGCTGGGCAGGCCGTTACCGTACCACAACTGTACAATCATGAATGTACAGTTGCTTTCTGATTCGTCGACCGTGACAGCCGTCCCTCCGGCTGCAGTCCGTCGGCAGGACGGCTCGACACCGAGGGGGTCGAGCCTCACCTTCCGACGTCGGCAGGAGAGGATGGCAGACTGGCGGCCGACGCTGTCGCACCCGCTCGTGCGGTGACGCGTCGACACCCTCCGGGCGCCTCAGCACCCGCCATCCCTAGCCGCTCACTCGGACCGAGGGAGCGGCGGAATCGATCACGACATGGAACCGAACCCGCCCAGCGGTGAGGGGGTCCTGGCTTCTCCTCGGACGTCTCCTCGCGCGACGCGACCCAACAACCGGACTCGGATCCTCGACGCCGCGGTACGCGTCGCGGCGCGGGAAGGATCTGTCCGCGTCACGCTCGAAGCGACTGCCGACGAGGCTGGGCTGACACGCGGCGGAATGATGTACCACTTCCGCGATCGAGCCGATCTCGCCCATGCTCTCCAGGAGCACGTCGCGGCCGGCTGGGAAGCCCAGCTGATCGACGTCGCGGGGAAGACGGCGGACGAGGCCACCTTGACGGAGCGCGTGAGTGCCTACGTCGCCGTCGCCCTGACGCCGTCGACGCGCATGCAGATCGGACTCCTCCAGGCCACGGGCAGCGACACCGCTCTCCGAGCGCCGGTAGCGGAGGTGCGCCGAAGGTGGACGCCCTCCGCAGAGGAGACCGCGACCGATCCGATCGCTCTCCGCCAGTTCATCGCCTGTCTTGCCGCTGACGGCCTGTGGTCGCACCACTCCCTCGGAGGCGATCGGATACCGGACGACACTCGAGCCGCGGTGATCTCCGAGATCATCCAGCTCTCCAGCCCGGGGTGATGCACGAAGGGCGCGTTCCGGCGTGAGGCGGATCCCGGTCGGAGGAGCTCGACCGGGACCGAGACTCTTCCTTCTGCGGTCGAGGATCAGGACAGGCCTGTCCCCGGACCCGGCTCCTGGGTCGAGGCGAGCCCCAGGCCGGCCTCGCACTGCTGAGGATGCAGCAGCGACGGCGTCCTCGAGGAGCGCCGCCACCGCCTCGCGCCGCGGCAGCACGGTCGCGAGCGCGGCGCCCATGACGGTCGGCGATGCCTCGTGCTACCCCGGAGCGCTCGGGACGCGGTCGGAGGCGACGCACGTGTCGAAGTCGCTCCACCTGGAGCGTCACCGACACGACCGGTCCGACGACGGCGAACCAGGAGACGTCCCGCGTGCGCCCGCACTGGCACTCCGCTCGTCAGCGGGACAGCAGCGCGACGTGGATCTCCTCGGCGAGGAGGTCCAGCGCTCTCGCGTGGGACGCCAGGAAGGCCCGGCCGTCGCGCGTGATCGAGAAGCGCTCGATGCGCTGCAGTGCGGTCCTCCTGCCTCTCTCCAGGAGCACCAGGCCCCGGCGGGAGAGCCGGAGGAGCCGCTTGCGCACCTCGAGGACCTCGACACGGTCGCCGGAGCGGAGGTCGAGGACTGCTCGCAGGCGGGTCTCGTCGCGGTTCTCTCCGGTCGCGAGCGCGATCAGGATGAAGACGTCGATGCTGCAGTCGAGCCCGCAGGCTCCGCAGCGGTTCGTGCACCGCGCAGAGCGTGCCAGGGACACGAGGAATCGATCGAGGCGCATCACGGGTATCTCCTGGGGAACGGCGGTCTCCTGCTGCAACGAGAGGAACGGGCCGGACCGGTCACGGTCGGCCCGCATCCGGGAGTCCGCTCAGGAGAGGTTCGCACATCAGCGATCGGTCCGGACAGCAGGATACGGCCCGATCGCCGCCCCGGTCCGCAGCCGGTGGTGATGCCGCCGCGGCGGGATCGTCGGGCGATCAGGGTCGAGGACCCGTCCGAACGGCGCAGGGGGGCTCAGGAGAGAGGGAGGGCGTTGCCGTTGATCAGCAGGAGGTCGTGTCCTCCGACCGCAGCTGCGCTGCCGGCCGCTCCGTCGTCCTTCTCCTCGGTGAGGGTGTGCGACTGCGCGACCTTCGTCAGCACGGGCCCGATGGTCGGGACCGTCCCGGTTCTCACTCTGTGGTGCATCTCGTCGGTCGTCCTTCTGAGGTGGCGGCACTGCAGGGCGGCGCAGTGCCGGTCGGGGGCGGGGCGACGAGGGAGCGGGCGATCGTGGCACCCGCTCCCTCACCGTCTCAGCGGCAGCTGCGCGCCGGGTAGTCGACGCTCGTCTGCGTGCTGACCGTCTTCCCGTCGACGACGGCCTTTCCTGTCGCGGCCACCGACCCCGCGGGGATCGAGACCGCGCGGGTGGTGACGGCGCTCGAGGCGGACGCTCCCGGCGCGACTCCGGTCACGGTCTTCGAGCCGAAGGCGGTGACCGTCGTGATGTCCATGATCGAGCGGCTGTCGTTCTTGACCGCAGTGGTCAGGACGACCTTCCCGCTGACGCAGCGGGTCGACGCCGTGGCTGTCACGGTCAGCGGCGACGTGACGGTGACCTTCGCGGTCACAGTCCGGTTCGCGGGTGCGACCTCCTCCGTCGGCGTCAGATCGAAGACCGGCCGGCCGTCGGCGGCGTAGTGGATGCGGGCGAGACGGGTGTCGCGGCCGTCACCCCCGACTCCGTTGCCCCAGGTGTGGTAGACGTACACGTCGTTGCCGTCCTCGTCCTGGGTGACGGCTCCGTGGCCGGGACCCTGCTCGTAGGTGCGGTAGTCGAGGACGCCGTCGGGCATGGGAACGCTCTGCAGGAGCGGGGCGTCGTACTTGGTCCAGCTCGCGATGTCGGTCAGGTCACTGCCCTCCTTCGCCCAGGCGCCGCCCACGATGTACTTCGGGCTGACGCCGCTGCTGGAGTAGACGAGCGTGATCCTCCCGTCGCGCTGGATCGCGAACGCTCCCTCGGACAGGTGGTCCTCGAACGTCAGCGAGGGCACGATGATCGGGGTCGGCTCGCCGATGACGCGGGTGGGGTTCGCGGGATCGACCTTGGCGATCCAGGTCGCCGGGTCGCTCACTCCGTTGTCGACGTAGCGCTGGGACCAGGCGTAGTACGCAGTTCCACCGGACTCGAAGTAGGTCATGTCGAGGCTGATGTTGCGTCCCGTGCCGGGGCGTCCGAGGGCGCTCCCATCGCTCTTCACGACGGCGCGCGGCGCGCTCCAGTCGGAGGGGTTCGCGGGGTCCCCGCCGTCGCGCAGCTGCATGATGTGCGCCTGCACCGTGAACCACTGACCGTTCTGGTTCGACTGGTCGTTGTCCGGGTTGAAGCACGGGGCGAACAGGATGGAGAGCTTGCCGCCGATCTCGTGGATCTCGGGGGCCCAGTAGCAGCCCGCGATCACCTTGCCCTCGGCGGTGCGGTCCATCCGCGTGGTGCGATTGAGGAGGTCCACCTCACGGGCTCGTCCGCCGTTGTCGTCGCTGAGCTGGTCGATGCTGTCGGCGACCCGGATCGGCAGGTGCTGCGAGGCGACGTTGTTGTTGTTCGTGTCGTCCGTGGCGGTGAAGAGGTACTGCGTCTTCCCGTTGCGCTCGTAGCGGTAGATCGTCGGATCCGCGCGGTTGTAGGCGAACGGCTCGTTGTACTGCCGCTGGCGGACGGTCCCGGAGAGGTCGTACGTTCCCGGGCCCTTCGCGGCGAGGTCGGCGAGCTGCTGCTGGTTCCAGTCGATGCCGAGGCTGCCGGTCGAGCCGTCGTTGTAGGAGAGCTGCGCCTTCACTCCGGACAGGGCGGAGGTGTCGCCCTGATCGATCGTCTGCGGTGCGACCGAGGATCCGGTGTTGACCGTGCGGCCGAACTTCTTCACGAGCGAGTCGGCGACGGAGCCGGAGACCGTCAGCGCGCCGCCCGGCAGAGCGTCGGCGACGCGGCCCGGGACTCCGGAGAGGTCGGGAGCGGCGACGGTGGCGGGGCTTCCTCCGAGGACCGCACCGCGGTTCCCGTCGGTCACGACGACGCTGCGACGGCCGCCGTCCTTCGGCCAGAACGCCTGCGCGCGGAGCTCGGTGCGGGCGAGGTCAGTGACGGTCGTGTACTTCGCCGCCCCGGAGGAATCGGTCCAGGAGACGAGGTAGCGGTTCTGGTCCGTGTCGAAGACGGCCTTCGGCGCGACGACGCCGCCGGTGGTGCCGAGGTCGATGAGGCCGAGCTCGGTGAAGTCGGACGCGGTGGCGTCCGTGGCCTTGAAGATCAGAGCGCTCGAGGCCCCGGTGCCGTCGGACGCGCCCGACTGCAGGACGCGCGTGGCGATCACGCCGACGGTGCCGTCGGCGAAGGTGAACAGCGAGGGGTTCGCGAGGCCGCGGTTGTCGGCCTTGTCGGTTCCGAGGAAGACCCCGTCGGCGAAGAGGACTCCCGAGTTGCCCGAGAGCGGTGCTGCGTCGGCGACGGACGAGCCGAGTGCCAGGTGGAGGCCGCGGGCGATCGTGTCCTGGTTCGCCTTGTCCTCGCCGGTCGGCGTCCGGGTGTACGACACCACGGTCTTCGCCGTGGAGGCGCTGAGGACGGTGGTGCGGAAGGTCTTCGTCAGCGTGGTGGCGCCGACCTTCACGGAGGCGGTGAGCGTGAGTGCCCGGTCGGTCGCCGAGTCGTTCACGAGGCGGCTGCCGGACAGGCCGGCACCGTCCGCGCTCCACGACACGGTGTAGCCGGCGACCGTGGGAAGAGCGGTTCCGGAGGCGACGGTCGGCGGGACGACGAGGGCGGTGCGCAGGCGCGCCGTGGCGTCGGCCTCGGTGTCGGCGGCGACGGTGACGGTTCGCGCGGTGCCGGTGGCGGCGGATCCGGCGAACGTCGCGGTCGGGGTCAGGGTCACGGTGGCGTTCGCCGAGCCGGGTGCCGGGCGGCGCACGGAGCCGTCGGTGCCGATCACTGCGGGGTCGCTGCTCGCCCAGGTGAGGACGGAGCCGCCCGCGCCGCGGGTCGGGAGGGAGAGGTCGCTGGTGACGGGTCCGGTCACGGCGATGGTCGCC
The DNA here is from genome assembly GCF_002932035.1 of Rathayibacter sp. AY1F6. Classification (NCBI taxonomy): domain Bacteria; kingdom Bacillati; phylum Actinomycetota; class Actinomycetes; order Micrococcales; family Microbacteriaceae; genus Rathayibacter; species Rathayibacter sp. AY1F6. The sequence continues at coordinate 163,879 of NZ_PSVD01000002.1, forward strand.
GCGGCGGCGTCCGATGCAGCGATCGCGGCAGCGGCCGGAGCCGCGTCCTCGCGCACCTGGTCCTGGGTCAGTGCGGAGGAGTAGACGTGCACGTCGTCCATCGCCCCGGCGAAGAGAGGGTCGGGGCCGTAGAACGACTTGCCGAGGAGGCCGGAGAAGGCGGAGGTGCCGACAGTCGCCGCTCCGGTCGCGGAGGTCGGGGTGGTCTGGGCGAGCCGGCCGTCGACGTAGGTCGAGACGCTGACGCCGCTGCGCAGGACCACGGCGACGTGGCTCCAGCGGCCGGTGGCGGCGGGACCGGAGTCGGCCGCGCGCTGCTCCGAGCCGTTCTTCACGGCACCGATCAGGCTGCTTCCGCACTGGGGCGTGGTGAAGAGGTACCGCTCGGTCGACTGCCCGAGCGCGTACGCCCAGCTGCAGTTCTGGTTCCCCTCCCAGCGCAGCCAGGCCGACATGGTCACGTCGGTGGTGGCCGCCGTGGTCAGTCCCGGCGCGATCTCGGCGTAGGCGGCGGAGCTGCCTGCGGCGCCGCCGGGGAGGCGGAGTGCGCGGTCGGTGCCGCCTCGCGGACCGGCGACGGTCGTCGCTCCGGTCCCGCGCACGGTGGCGGAGCGGCCCGCAGCGGAGTCGGTCAGGGTCGTGCCCGCGCCCACGGCGGAGCCGACGGCGGCGGACGAGGAGAAGTCGTAGGAGAGGACCGGGCTGGGCACCGCGGCCTGTGCGGGTGCCGCGCCGAGCGCAGCCCCTCCCGCTGTCAGGCTCGCGGCGACCAGGAGGGCCGTCGTGCGTCGGAACCGCATTGTTCGTCTACTTCCGTGGGAGAGGTGGATGCGGGGAGCACGGACCCAGGGTCCATGCTCCCCTGCTCCGGTGGCCGGAGGCCCCGGAACGGAGGAGGTCAGGGGAGGGGTGGCTGGACGCCGCCCCTCCCCTGTCACCGGCCTAGCGGCAGGTGAGCGCCGAGTACGGCGCGGTGGCCGTCCTGGTGCCGTTCGCGTCCTTCGAGGCGACGCTCACCTCGCCCGCGGTGACCGAGGTCGCCCGTGTGGTGAAGGCGGCGGACACGGACTTGCCGGGAGCGACCCCGGCGAAGGTCCTGCTCCCCCACTGCGAGCCGACGGTCATCTCGACCGTGGAGCCGCTCGTGTTGGTGCCGGTCGCGGTGACCGTCACCTTGCCGGCGACGCAGCGGCTCGCGGCCGAGGCCGTCAGCGACGGTCCGGGAGGAGCCGTGGCGGTGATGGTGGCGATGGCCGGCGTCGCTGCCGAGTTGGCGAGCTGTCCGCGCACCTGCACGGTGTCGCCCGCCTTCTTCAGCGAGCTGAGATCGGCGGTCGCCCACGTCACGGCGACCGTCTCACGGTGGCCGTCCTTGAACGTCGCGCCCACCGTGGCGGGCAGGTCGACGGTGGTCGATCCGGCCTGCACGGTCCGCGCCACGGCGTCGATCGAGGTCACCAGGAGCGACGGGTTCCACTTCGCGGCGAGCCCGTCGCGCTCCTTCGCGGTGATGGAGACGACGGATCCGTGGCGGGGCGACGTCGGCAGCGAGAAGCTGCTGGGGATCGTCCACTGGATGTCGCCCTCGAGCGAGTTCGTGCCGAGCGGGATGTAGCCGCGTCCGCCGTAGTTGTCGGTCCAGAGGAAGTACTTGTACCCCGCCCGGTCGCCCTCGTTGGTCTTGAAGATCTCGGGACCCTCGACCTCCGGCGTTCCGGCGGTGCGGCCGATGCAGGTGTCGATGAGGCTCCACGCTCCGGAGGCGGTGGTGGCGCGGAGGTTCGTCGACTTCTGTCCGATGATGTCGGGCGAGGGGCAGCCGCTGGTCTGGGTCGCCTTCGTGAAGCGGTAGTAGGTGTCGCCGTCCTTGAGCATCGTGGCGTCGATCAGTCCGTTGCTCTTGTTGAGCGAGGGGACGTCAGCGGCCTTGAACCAGACCTCGGGGGTGGTGAAGTCGCGGAAGTCGCGCGTGGTGGACGTGAGGATCTGCGGTCCGTTGCCGTCCTCGACGTTGCGCGTGCTGTCGGTGAAGAGGGCCGAGGTCCAGTAGACGACGTAGGCGTCGATGGTGGGGTCGTAGGTGGCCTCCGGTGCCCAGGTCATGCCCGCGTTGGGCAGGTTGACCTCGACGTGGCGCTGCTGGCCCCAGTTGACGAGGTCGGTGGACTCCCAGATCTCGAGGTAGCGGCTGCCGCGGTTGGTCGATCCGCCGAAGCCGGTGGTGCCGACGGAGAGGTCGGTGGCCATCAGGAAGAAGCGGTCGCCCTCCTTCGAGCGGAAGACGAACGGGTCGCGCAGCCCCTTCGTGCCCATGGTGGAGGTGAGGATCGGCTGGGCGTCGTTCAGGGTCTTCCACGTGAGCGAGTCGTTGCCGTCGGAGGTCGCGAAGCGGATCTTCTCGCCTTCGATGCTGTCGCCGGTGAAGTACGCGAACAGGTACGCGTCGAGGTCGCTCGCGGCCACGGGAGCCGCGGCCGGAACGGTGCGCGTGAGGGTCCGCACGAGGGGCGTGGTGCCGGCGACGGTGACCGTCGCGGTGAGGGTGACGGTGGTGTCGGCGGACGGACGCGTGAGCGAGCCCTTCGCGACGACGTTCGGCGCGGTGCCCTTGTCGGCGGAGGTGATGACGGCCTCGTTCGACGAGGTCCAGCTGACCACGGCGCTGGAGCTGTTCGCGCGCGCGGCGGTGGCGGCGACGTCGGCTCCGGTCGAGGGCAGGTTCAGGCTGCCGCGCACCGGTCCGGCGAGAGCGGGATCGTTGCTGATGCCGTCGGCTACGGCCCGGGCGAGCTCGGCCTCGGCGCTGTCACCGGCGGCGTACGCCGGGACGAACACGGTGGTGGCACGGCCGACGACGGTGATGCCGCCGTGGACGGCGGTCGGGGTCAGCGTGACGGTGGCGTCCGGGCTGCCCGCGGCGGGCCGGGTGACGACGCCGCTGGTGCTGACGACGCCGGGGGCGCTCGACGTCCAGGTGATCGTGGAGCCGTTGGCGCCGGTCGTGGGGAGGGCGAGGTTCGAGGTCACGTTCGAGGTGTCGCCGAGCGAGACGGCGGCGTCCTGGTTCGCGAGAACCGAGTGCACGGATGCGGCGCTCTGCTGCACCTGGCCGGCGGTGAGCGCGGAGGTCCAGACCTGCATGTCGTCGATGGCACCGGCCCAGTAGGCGTCCGCGCCGTAGAACGATTTGCCGAGGAAGCCGGAGAACGTGGACGTGCCGATCGCGGACGCGGCGGTGAAGGTCGTGCTGCCCTGGCCGACGAGAGCTCCGTCGAAGTAGGTCGAGACCGACTGGCCGCCCTTGACGACGACCGCCATGTGCACCCAGCGGTTCGCGGCGACCGGAGTGTTGCCTGCGGCCCGCACCTCGGAGCCGCTCTTGATCGCGCCGAAGCCGGCCGGTCCGCACTTCGTGGTGGAGAGGACGTGGGAGTCGACGCTGGAGCCGAGCGTGAAGGGCCAGGTGCAGTCCGGAGCACCGCTCCAGCGCAGCCAGGCGGACATCGTGACGTCCTGCGTGCCGGCGGGGATCAGGCCCGGGGCGATCCGGACGTGCGGCGCGGCCGACGTGCTCGATCCGCCCGGGAGCGAGAGAGCGCGGTCGGTGGAGGCGCCGGAGGGACCCGCGACGCTGGTCGCGCCGGAGTTGATCAGGGTGCCGGGGTGGTTGCCCGGAGCGGAGTCGGCGACGACGGCTCCATTGGCGAGCGTCGCGCCGATGCCGTCGAACGAGTACTGCAGCGCGGGAGCGGGGACGGTCTCTGCGGCGCCGGCGGCGCCGATCGGTCCGAGGACGCCGCCGAGGCAGGCGATGGCGAGCGTCAGCGCAGCGCCCGCTCGAGGGAGGCGTGAGCGCCGGGTGCGCTCCTGCCGGGGGGTTCGTGACATGGGGGGTCCTTCAGGTGAGGGGTCGGAGGGGGAGGACGGAGCCCGCGCGATCGGCCGGCGGAGTGGTGAGACCGGCGTCCGTCTGGCGGGGAGGGAATCGCCGGAAGGCGGCCCGGGACGCGGGCCTGGCGACCCGTGATCGGGAGGCGGAGGTCGACGTGGGTGCGAGGACGAGACGTCGCGCGCTGCGGGCGCCGACCGCGGTCACCGCGTTGAAGGTGTCGGCCGGGCCGACAGTCATCGGGGCCGGGCGTGGGCCTGCGGCGGGAGGGTGCGGCGGGAGGGTGGTGCTGTCGTCATCATCGACGTTCCTCTCAGGTTCGCCTTCGAACCGGTCGGAGTGGGACGCGAGGCGCGAGGACGCGCTTGCCCACTTCAGGTGACACCGTACCGACTTTTGTTAACGGTAACAATGGCGGATTCCCGGGCGATGCCGCAGCGACGGCGGGTGTGAGCGCTCTCTCCCTGCGAGCACGGGGATCCGCGTGGACGGATCACCCTCGCCCGGCGGGGCTCGGACCGGATCCGCTCGAGACCGGCACTTGACACCGGCTCCGCGACCGGTCGATGGTTGTCCACGTCAACATGCAGGTCGTGATCAGCTTCCCATCCCACTCGGAGCGTCGGCGCTGACGCGTCCCGCGGCGGGACGACCGGATCACCATCCCGGTCGCTCCGGCGCATCCTCTGCCGTGCTCCGATCCCTTCGGACACGGCTCCTTCCTGCGACCCTCATCCGCGTCCCTTCGGGGACGCCGGATGTCTGTGAAAGGCACTCATGTCCCGGACAACGAAGTCCCACCCCTCCAAGCGCCTGATCGGCGCCCTGATCGCGGCCGTCGTCGGCATCACGACCTTCGGCATCAGCTCGCCCGCCTCTGCAGCCACCGCCCCGGTCGGCCTCGGATCGGCGCAGGAGATCCGCAACCAGCACAGCAGCATGTGTCTCGACGACTTCGACTTCGGCACTCAGCCCGGAGCCGAGGTGCGGCAGTGGAGCTGCACCGAGGGGAGCAACCAGCGCTGGCAGGTCACCGACCTCGGCACAGGCTACGCCGAGATCAAGAACACCTTCAGCAACCTCTGCCTCGACAACTTCGACTTCGGCACCACCCCGGGCTCGGAGGTGCGGCAGTGGAGCTGCAACGGCAGCACCGCCCAGCAGTGGCGGATCACCTCCGTCGGCGGAGGCTACGCCGAGATCGCCAATCGGCACAGCGACCTCTGCCTCGACAACAAGGACTTCCGCCAGCTCGACGGCTCCCCCATTCAGCAGTGGACCTGCACCGGCTCCAAGGCCCAGCGCTGGGCACTGACCGATCCGACCGTGCAGAAGATCACCTGGACGTTGAACCGCGTCGCGAGCCCGACCGCTGACGAGGCCGACGCCTACGCCCGCATCACCGACGCGATGGACCGCGCCGTGGCCCGCTACAACCGCCTCAGCAACATCTCCCGCTCCCTGACCGTCTCGTACAGCCCCGGAACCCCGACGGCCGATGCGAACATCTACGGCCAGATCCGCTTCGGCAAGGAGCGCGTCTACATGGTGGAGGGCACCGCCATGCACGAGATCTCGCACACCGTGGGCTTGGGCACGTCGACCACCTTCAACACGAACTGCGAGAACAGCAGCTGGGACTCGGCCCTGGCACTGCTGCGCACCTGGGACGGACCGGACGCGACAATCCAGTGCACCCCGGGTCACATCTTGAACTACGGCCTCAACTACAACAGCGAGTTCAGCCAGCTGAACCTCGAGCGCCACGTGAAGCTGGTGCAGTCCATGCTCAGTGACGGCATGTAGCCGTCACTCGAGGCACGCCCGAACGAGCATCCTCGCCGCCCCTCGCGGGCGGCCGGCGCCGGCGGGGCGGGGAACCAGAGCCTTCCCCCCCCGCCGGCGCCGCATGCCCCGATGTCTCCCTCCGGAGGCGCGGGGCAGCGGAGCGCTCGGGAGTCGAGGAGGGCCCCTCGACCGGGTGGTCGCAGCCGACGTGCCGGACGCCGCACCCTGGGGAGGGGGCGTCCGGCACGTCTTCCTCGTGTCCGCGCCGTCCGGTCCGCCGGACCCCCCGGAGGCGCATGACGGGCGGCGTCTGCGGGCGCTAGCGGTTCTGCTCGACGGTGCTCGGCGCGGTCCGGTGCGTCTCCGGCGCCTCCGTGCCGACGGGCTCCGCCTCCCCGCTCGCCGCGGCCTCCCGCAGGTACTGCGCCGACATGACGCGGTAGGAGCGGGTGAGCATCGCCGCGCCGGCCGCGATGATCATGACGACTCCGCCGACCAGGAACACCAGCGCGATCCCCCGGCCGATGCCGTCGCCGAGCAGCCCGCCGAACGCCGAGCGCCCGGCCGGCGACTCCATGTACGGGATGAGCGCGAACTCGGCGATCGGGGCGATGAGGAACGACGTGATCGGAGCGGCGGCCGACTCGAACGCCGCCGCGAAGCCGAAGACGCGCCCCTGGGTCTCGAAGGGGACGACCTTCTGGATCACCGTCTGCTCGGCGGCCTCGACCGCCGGGATCAGGGTCATGTAGATCCAGATGCCGCCGGCGTAGAGCCACCACCAGTCGCGGAGGGTGAAGACCGCGCCGATCAGGCCCATCGCCATCACGAGCAGCAGCATCGTCCGGATCGGGTTCCTCCCGAGACCGAACCTCGCGACGAGCAGACCGCCGATGACGAAGCCGGTCGCCGTCACTCCGAGCACCACGCCCCACAGCTCGACCGGGAACAGCTCGAGGCCGTACGGGTCCATCAGCGCCATGTAGACGCCGCCGATCAGGTTGTTGAACGTCGAGAAGACGATGAGCGCGAACAGCCCGGTCGCCGCCCGCACCGCGGTGATGCTGCCGCGGAGATCGATCATCGGCGCCCTCTCCCCCGTCGGCGCGGGCCGGTCCTCCGGGATGCGCAGGAAGAGGAGGTGCAGGAGCGCGGCGGTGGAGAGGCCGATCGCGATCACCAGCGTCCACCCCATGCCGAGCAGGCCGATGGCGAGCCCGCTGAAGACGCTCGTCACCACGAAGGCGAGGCCCTGGACCGTGCCGACGAGGCCGTTCGCGCGGGCGTGCCCCTCCACCGGGACCAGCAGGGTCACCGTCGTGGACAGGGCGATGTTGCGCATGTTCTCGATGACGGCGCCGAAGAGGATCGTGCCCGAGAACACCCAGAACCACGGGGCGCGGAAGTCCAGGAGCGCCGCCTCGGGCAGCGCGAGGAAGAGACCGCCCGCGACGCCGAACGACACGAGCGTGACCGCCCCGGCGAAGACCATGACGCGGAACTTGCGGTGCCGGTCCACGATCGTGCCGAAGGCCATCGCGAAGACCGCGACGAGCAGCATGTAGGCGCCGCCGATGATCCCGGTCGCCAGGACGGAGCGCGTCTCGAGGTACACCCAGAATGTGAGCGCGGACCAGAGGAAGCTCGTCGTCACGTTCGCGACGGCGGTGTTGAGGAGGATCTGGTGGAAGTCGCGGAGCTTCGTCGAGGTGTCGACGGCGGCTCCGGGCACGGGGGCGGTCGAGGACACGGCTTCCCTCCGCTCGCGACGGCGCCGTCGGTCCCGCGGCGGGAGTCGAGGGTCGTCGCAGCCACTGTAGGACCGCGCCGTCGGCGAGTCGAGAGGGGCCGGGCGTCCGGCGGGGATGCGCTGCCGCCGCCCGCGCGGACGCGGGCGCCGCCGCCCTCGCGGTATCTTCCGCTCCTCCTGGACGTGTGCTCCGTCGGCGCCGCGGCCTCACCGGAGGCATCCGAAGCGCCGACGAACCGGCGGTGCGGATCCGGGCGGGGCGGCGAGCGCCGCGCACAGCGCGACGCCGGCCCCTCGGGAGGGAGCCGGCGTCGTGCCCTCGCGGATCCTGCTACTCGAGCAGCTTGCCCGCGGTGGCGACCTCGCCGCTGATCAGCGCCTGGATCTCCTCCGGCACCGCGGGGATCTCCTCGCGCGTGATCCCCGTGGAGGGCGACCAGACGAGGTTCACCTGGAGGGCCGGGTCGATGTCCGGGTAGTCGCTGCGGTTGTGGCAGCCGCGGCTCTCCCGGCGCTCGAGCGCTGCCTCGAGGGTGGCACGCGCGGCCATCGCGGCCGACTTGAGGTCGAAGGCGTGGGCGAGGTCCTGGAAGCCGGCGATGTCCGGGTGCACGCCGATGTCGGCGATGCGCGCCTCGATCGCGTCCAGCTCGGCGAGCCCGGCGAGCAGGCCCTCCTCGTCGCGGACGACTCCGGCGTGCTCGGTCATCGTGTTGCGGATCGCGCGTTGCAGGGCGCGGACGTTCTCGGTGCCGTCGGCCGCGAGCAGGCCGGCGATCTCGTCGCGGGCGACCCGGACGGACGCGGCCGAGCGGGTCTGGGCCGTCAGCGAGGCGGAGTACTCCGCCGCCGCCTGCCCGACGATCCGGCCGAAGACCAGCAGCTCGATCAGCGAGTTGCCGCCGAGGCGGTTGGCGCCGTGCAGTCCACTGGAGGCCTCTCCGATCGCGTAGAGCCCGGGGACGTCGGTGCTGTGGTCGTCCGAGCGCACCCAGACCCCGCCCATCGAGTAGTGCGCCGTGGGCGCGATCTCGATCGGGTCCTTCGTGATGTCGAGCATCTGCAGCTCGAGCATCGTCTGGTACACCCGCGGCAGCCGGGTCATGATCGTCTCGCGCGGCAGGTGCGAGACGTCGAGCCAGACCCCGCCGTTCGGCGTGCCGCGACCCTCCTTGATCTCGGTGTAGCAGGCGAGGGCGACGCGGTCGCGGGTCGAGAGCTCGAGGCGCTCGGCGTCGTACTTGCCCATGAAGCGCTCGCCGAGGCCGTTGCGGAGGATGCCGCCCTCGCCGCGCGCGGCCTCGGAGATCAGCGTGCCCGCCGCGTTCTCGGGCTCGATGATGCCCGACGGGTGGAACTGGACCAGCTCCGGGTCGCGCAGGCGGCCGCCGGCCTCGACGGCCAGGCGGAACGAGTCGCCCGTGTTCTCGTCCCGGCGGGAGGAGGTGCGGCGCCAGATGCGGTTGTGGCCGCCCGCGGCGAGGATCACCGCATCCGCATGGATCAGGTAGCGGGTGCCGTCGACGAGGTCGAAGCCGTAGGCGCCGAACACTGCTCCGTCCTCGTTGACGAGGATGCGGGTGACGTACACGGTGTCCAGGATCGGGATCTCGAGCTGGGCGGCCCGGTTGACGAGCGTGCGCTGGATCTCGAGGCCAGTGTAGTCGCCCGCGAAGGCGGTCCGGCGGTAGGTGTGCGCGCCGAAGAAGCGCTGCGAGATGCGGCCGTCGTCCTCGCGGGCGAACGGCATGCCGTAGCGCTCGAGGTCCTGGATGCCGCGGGCGGCGTTGGAGGTGACGATCTCGACCGTGTGCGGGTTGGCGAGCTGGTAGGACTCGGTGATGGTGTCGGCCGCGTGCTGCTGCCAGCTGTCGTCGGGGTCCATCGTGGCGAGGGCGGCGTTGATGCCGCCGGCGGCGAGGGAGGTGTGCGCGTCCGACTTCGAGCGCTTGCCGAGCGCGAGGACGTCCACGCCCGCCTCGGCGAGCTCGATCGCGGCGCGCAGGCCCGATCCGCCGGTGCCGATGACGAGGACGGAGGTGGAGATCCGGCGCTCCGGTGCGGTGGTCTCTGAAGTGGTCATGCCTCCACGCTAGGCACGGCGCATCGATTACTCCAATGCATAATGCTGGGCACAGCCATGCGCATATGGTATGCATGTGGATCTCGAGCAGCTCACCGGATTCGTCGAGGTCGCCCGCCTCGGCAGCTTCACCCGCGCCGCCGAGGAGCTGCATCTCGCGCAGCCCTCGCTGAGCCGCCGGATCGCCGCGCTGGAGCAGGACCTCGGCTCCGAGCTCTTCCACCGGGCGCGCTCCGGCAGCACCCTCACACCGGCCGGGGAGCTGCTGCTGCCGCTCGCCCGGCGCATGCTCGCCGACGCCGGATCGGTGCGCCGCGAGCTGGCCGAGCTGGCCGGACTCGAGCGCGGCCGGGTGCGGTTCGGCGCGACGCCGACGCTCTGCATCAGCCTCGTCGCGGAGGTGCTGCACGCGTTCCACTCCGCGCATCCCGCCGTGGAGCTGCACCTCGCCGAGGACGGGTCGCGGAGCCTCTTCGACCGGCTGGCCCGGGGCGAGCTCGACCTGGCGCTGGTGACGACCTCGACCGCGGCCGCTCCCGGCGCCTTCACGGTGACCCCGCTGCTCGTCGAGGAGCTCGTCGTGGTCTCCTCCGCCGCAGAGCCTCCCCTCGCCGCGACCGGCGCGCTCGACCTGGCCGCGGTCGCCCGCCTCCCGCAGATCGTCTTCAACTCCAGCTACGACCTGCGCCGCACGACCGACGCCGCGTTCGCCGCCGCGGGCCTGGAGCCGGACGTGGTGCTGGAGGGCGCCGAGATGGACGCGGTGCTGCGCTTCGCCGAGCGGGGCCTGGGCGTCGCGGTCGTCCCGGCGATGGTGCTGCAGGGGCGCCCGGGGCTGCGCTCGATCCGCATCGAGGAGCCGACGCTCGAGAAGCCCACGCTGACCCGGACGATCAGCCTCGCGCGCCCGGCGGACCTCGCGCCGACCGCCGCGGCGCGGGTCATGCAGCGCACCATCGCGGCGACCGCCCGCGCCTTCGCCGCCCAGGCCGGCGGCACGATGCGCCTGGCCGACACCCGCTGACCCAGCGGGGTCTCATCACCCCGCTGCGCGGCCGGCACATGCTGATCGAGCAGCCCCGGAGGGCGCATCGAGATCCCCCCGCACGCGCAGGAGCGCCCCCGGGCCCCGCAGGGCCGGGGGCGCTCCCCGGTGGTTCAGCCGTGCGCTACGAGCACGGGCGCGCCGCGTACGGAGCGCTCACCTCCGTCTCGACGGGGGCGCCGTTCATCGTGGCCGTGGCCTCGACGGTCACCGCACCGGCGGGCAGGTTCGCCTGACGGGTGGTGAAGGCGTGCGACACGGTCTTGCCGGGCGCCACCGAGGTGAACGACTTCGTGCCGGACGTCGACGTGAAGGTCACGCCGACGGGGACGTCGGAGCCGTTGCTCGCCTGGACGGTGACGATCGCCTTGCCCGCGATGCAGCGGGTCGCCGCGCTCGCCGTGATGTCGAGCGCCGGAGCCGCCTCGCCCTCGGTGAAGGCGAAGGTGTCGAGCTCGAACAGGTCGCCGGAGGGTCCGGAGTAGCTGAAGAACACGTCGTGCACTCCGGTCGCTCCGGTCAGCGCGGCGCTGACGTCGGTCCACTCACCGGTCGTCCCGTTCACCGCGACGGTGCCCGCGACGGGCCCGGTCTCGGAGTCGAGGCGGACGGTGACGGTGCCGCCGGCCTGCAGCGCCTTGGCCTTCGCGGTGAACGTCGCGGCTCCGGTGTCCCCGAAGTCGACGGCGGACAGCGCGGTCCAGTCGCCGTTGTCGAGGTCCTTCAGCACGAGGTTCTGCGTCGCGCCCGCGGCGGGGGTGCCGAGCGGCGCCGTCGCGATGCCCTTGCTCCAGCCGATGGTCTCGGCCGGGAAGGTGCGGTACGGATCGAAGTCCTTCACCTGGTCGACGCCCTTGTAGTCGCCGACCACCTGCTGCACCGTGCCGTCGGCGTTGAACTGCAGCTCCTGGATGTGCGGGCTGCGGTACCCCTGGGTGGTGTCGCCGTTGATCCGCTTGTTGAGCGTCGGCGCGTGGTAGGTGAAGTAGTACTTGCCGCCCAGCTCGAAGACCGACTGGTGGTTGTTGCCGCCGGTGCCGGCTCCGAAGAAGCGGCTCTGGTTCGGGAACATCACGCCGGCGTAGTTCTCCTTGGGCCAGGACATCGGGTCGTCCGAGATCATGTAGCCGATCTCGCCGCCGCCCGGGTAGCCGGGCTCGCGGGTCTGGTTGCCGCCGAAGTCGTTGCCGCCGAAGTGGGACGAGTACGAGAGGTAGTACTTGTCCTGGCGCTTGAACACCTGGGCCGCCTCGAACGCGACGGGCGCGTCCACGACGGCGGAAGTGCCCTGGGTCGAGATCATGTCGTCGCCGAGCTCGATCACGCGGATGTTCTTCGGGTTGTTGAAGCGCTCGGCCGCGGGGAGCGCGGTCGAGGCGGGTCCGCCTCCGAAGAACAGGTAGCCCTGGCCGTCGTCGTCGACGAGCGGTGCCGGGTCGAACTTCCACGCGACCGCCTCGGCGCCCGGGGTGGACGCGTTGATGAGCGTGGAGGTGCGCTGGCTGGTCCACGGACCCACCGGCGAGTCGCCGGTGATCACGTTGCTGGAGCCGCCGCCGTTGGCGTAGTAGAGGAAGTACTTGTCGACGCCGTTCACGGTCTTCTTCGCCATGCCGGGAGCCCACGAGTTGCCGGTGTAGGGCGCGACTCCGGTGGAGCCGGCGACCTGGATCTCGCCGTGGTCGGTCCAGTTGACGAGGTCGTCCGAGGAGATCACGGTGATCTGGTTGATCTTGCCGTAGTCGATGCCCGCCGAGACGCCCGTGGCGGGGTTCGGAGCGTAGCCCTGGGTGTCGTTCGTCATGTACATGTACACGCGGCCGTTCTCGACGAAGCCGAAGCCGTCGGCGCCGAACTTCCAGCCCATGAGCGGGTTGTGGTCGCCCGGGATCTTGCCCACGACCTCGATGGTGCGCGAGGCGGGCGCGGGCGGCGCCGCTCCGACCAGCGAGACGTCGTCGAGCTTGTAGTCCATGAGGTGCGTCTCGGGCGCGGCCGAGGGAGTCGCGGTCCACGGCGTCTCGAAGAAGAGGCGCGCGGTCGCGACGCTCTGCCCGGCGGGGATGGTGAACGATCCGTTGATCGTCGCCCACTGCCCCTTCGTGGCGGTGACGCTTGCGAGGTTCGTGTAGGTGCCTCCGCCGTAGTGCATGGTGGCGAAGAACTGCTTGGTCGCGGGGCTCGCGGCGTTCTCGTACTTGATCTGCGCCTTGACCTGGTAGGTCTGGCCGGCGACGACCTTGCCGCTGAGGTCCTGCATGGCGCCCGCGCCGGTGGTCGTGCGGCCGGTGACGAGCGCTGCGGCGGTGCCGGTGCGCGCGTCCGTGGTCGTCGCGATGGCGCCGGCGTCGGCGGCGTTGCCGTTGTTGACGAACCAGCTGCTGATGCCGCTCTCGAAGCCGCCGTTGACGATGAGCTCCGCCTCAGCGGCGGACGAGGTCTGGGCGGCGAAGGGTGCCACCAGGAGCGCGGTCAGCGCGGCCGTGGCCAGCAGCCTCAGCCGCAACCGCCCCTTCGGAGCGGCTTCTCGTTGTGGTGATCTCACGGATCCTCCTTGATCGTGTCGTGCAGGAGATCGTCGGCGACGGGTGCCGCTGACGCGTTCGGGGGCGGGGGCGGCCGCGCGGGCCGCCCCCGGAGTGCTCAGCCGCAGGACGCGGCCGGGTGGGGCGCTCTCACCGTGGTCGTCACCGGCTCGCCGTCGAGGGTGGCGGTCGCGGTCACGACCACCTCGGCGGCGGGGACCGAGGCCGCCCGCGTGGTGAAGGCGTGGCTCGTCGTGGCGCCGGGTGCGAGCGCGGCGACCGTCTTCGTGCCGGAGGCGCTCTCCATCCGGAGGGCGACGGGCACGTCGTCGGCGTTGGTCGCCCGCACGGTCACGACGACCTTCCCCGCGATGCAGCGGGTCGCGGCGGCGGCGTTCACATCGAGCGACGCCTCCTTCAGCGTCCCGAGGCGGGCCAGCTGGTAGCTGAGCGCGCGCTCCGGGGCGTCGATCTGGTTCTGCGTTCCCGCGGTGCCGACCGCCTGCGCCTTCGCGAGGACCGACTGGAGGTCGGACCAGGCGTCGGCCGGGTAGTCGTCGGAGCGGAGCGTCGCCGCGTGAGCGACGGCCGCGTCGAGCTGCGAGCGGTCGAGCGCCTTCCCCTCCGAGGAGAGGGTGTCGCTCAGGAGGAACTCGTCGACGTCGACGTGGCCGCCGGCGGTCTTCGTCGCGTAGCTGAACAGCCCGAGGCGGTGGCCCATGAAGTGCGTGAGCTGACCGTCGAGGGTCTGCGGGCCGACGCGGCTGCCGAGCTTCGTCCAGCTCGTCCCGTCGAGGCTGTACGAGAAGGTCGTCCAGAGCTGTCCGGCCGGGGCCGAGAGCTCGAGGTCGGCCTTCAGGCGCACCTGCGAGGCGTCGCCGAGGGCGGCGGTGGTGCCGGGGAGGAAGGACTCCACGGCCGCCTGGTCGAACGTGGTCGCGAACGGCTGGCTGCGGTTCACGACGCCGACGGTGGTGACGCCGTCCACGCGCTTGACCGCGACGTAGGAGAAGCCGCGGTTGTAGGCCGCGAGGCCGGCGACGTCGCCGTCCTTCATCCCGGAGACGTCGAACGCCGCCTCCGCCGACTGCTTCGGAGCCACGATGCGCTGGGAGAGCGTGTTGCGCGCCTCCTCCAGGTACGTCATCTCGGGCGAGCCCGAGAGACGCGTGTGCGCGGCCGTTCCGCTGAGCACCTTCCCGTTGGTGAGGCGGAGCCAGCCCTCGCGCTCGGTCAGCGACCAGTAGCGGTTGTCGGGGGCGTGGTTCCACTGCCAGGGGAGGGCGAGGGTCGAGCCGTTCGGCTCGATCTCGGCGGCCGTCGGGCGCTCGAGGGTGGGAGCGGCGCCGACGAGCGAGACGTCGTCGAGCAGGTACTCGGTGCTCGAGGACGCCGGCTGCGGATTGCCCCACGGCGTCTCGACGGCGAACTTCACGCTGCCGACGTTCGCGGTCTCGGGCACCGTGTAGGTCCCCGTGATCGTCGTCCACTGCCCCTGCGTGACGGCGGCGGAGGCTATCGTCACGGGTCCCGCGCCGAAGTCGGCGCAGAGGTTGAAGCGGACCGACGCGGGGCCGGTCGTGTACTTCACCTTCGCGGACACGGTGTAGGTCACGCCGCGCTGCAGCTTGTTCGCGAGCACCTGGCTCGGGCCTGAGCCGTTGAGCGTGCGGGTGCCCACGCGGAGCGCGGCGGTGCCGGACGCCGGGTCGGTCGTGTCGGCCGACAGCGTCGCGCCGAACTGGCCTGCCCACGGCGCCGTCCCCGACTCCGCTCCCGGGTTCTGGAGCAGCTGCACGCCGAGCAGCGACGCGTCGTAGGAGGGCGCGGGCGGGATCGTCCACGACTCGTCCTGGTAGGCCTTCGCCGGGGCGTCGTTGTCGAAGTCGTCCGAGACGACGATGCTCTTCTGCCGCTCGAACAGCTCCTCCTCGGGGCTGAGGCGGATCGGCTTCGGGAAGCTCCCGCCCACCGGCACCGAGCCGTTCGTCCCGAACGTCGGCCAGCCGTCCTTCCACGTCGCCGGGATGAGCCCGGGGATGCGGCCGGTCGGGAAGCTGTCGCGGAAGAACATGCCGTGCCAGGCGGTCGAGCCGTCCTCCTTCGCGATCGGCACGAGGCTCCCCTGGGCGAACCCGCTGGAGTTCAGCACGCCCCTGCCCTCGTAGGGGTTGCTGCCGTCGGCGGTCGCGTAGCGGCCCAGCAGCTCGGACGAGCGGAACAGCGCCACCTGGCGGCCCTGGCCCGAGGGCCACGTGATGATGACGATGTAGTACTGCCCGTCGATGTACTGCACCTGCGCGCCCTCGAACAGGCCGCCGAGGTAGCCGGCTCCCGGGTAGTCCGAGGTGCGGAGGATGTTCGGGTACTCGGCGACGACGGTCGTCAGGTCCTCGCTCAGCTTCACGGCGCTGGTGGATCCGGAGCCGTAGAAGATGTACGGCGTGCCGCCGTCCGCGTCGTCGAAGAACAGCGACGGGTCGTGGAAGGCGCGGCCGAGGGCTGTGCGGGTCCAGGCCCCGTCCTCGATGTCGTCGGTCGAGTAGAGGTAGGAGCCGCCGAGGTTGTTGGTGTTGAAGACCGCGTAGTAGCGGCCGTCGTGGTACCGCAGCGACGAGGCCCACTGGCCGTTGCCGTAGGAGTTCTGCCCGTTCCGGAGCGAGAAGCGGTCGCCGATCTCGAGCCGGTCGAAGACGTAGTTGACGATCTCCCAGTTGACGAGGTCGTAGGACTTCATGATCGGGGCGCCCGGGCTGAGGTGCATCGTGGTGCTGATCATGTAGTAGATGTCGCGGCCCTCGTCGTTCTCGGACGCGGGCACGCGCTCGACGCTGACGTCGGGCACGTCGGCGTTCAGCAGCGGCACGGAGTAGGTGCCGTCGCCGCGGTCCGTCGACGTGTAGGAGGCCTTCGGCGACCAGGCGCCGGCCGCGGTCGCCGGAGCCGCGCCGGAGGCGAGCAGGCCCGCCGCGAGGAGGGCGCCGATCGCCGTGGAGGCGACTGCGCGCATCGGGGTCATTCGAACAGCGACAGCGTCAGGACGGAGGAGTAGTCGCCGGGGGCGACGTCGGCCTCGGTCTTCAGGGTGAGGCCCGCGGACACGGTCCAGGACCCGTCCGTCGCGGTCTCCTGCGAGTCGAGCGACAGCGCGAGCAGCTCCTGGTCGAACAGGCCCACGGCGTCGGCACCCTCGTCGAGGATCGTGTCGACCGGGTCGCCCTCGGACACGAGGCCCGACTCGCCGCCGTCCACGAGGACCGGCGTCCAGCCGAGGTGGTCGGAGGAGATGTCCTCCTGGTCCGCGTCGCCGGTGAAGGCGCTCGCCGAGCCGAGGACGTACCAGCCGGCTCCGGCCGGGATCTCGTCGACGGTCCGGGTGTCCGTCACGGTCACGTCGGGCAGCTGCCCCGTGAAGGCGCGCACGGTCGGGGTGGAGCCCTCCTCGGCGAGCGTGGCGGAGGTGCCGTCGATCGACATCGAGAGGGCGCCGGGCTGCTCCAGCTCCTCGATGCTGACGTTCACGTCGACGTCGTCGGAGCCGTACTCGGTGTCGGCGGCCGCGGCCGCGGCGGCGACGCCGGACAGGAGCAGGCAGCCGGCGAGAGCGGCGCCCGAGCGGACGAGCCAGAGGGGTCGGGGGGTGCGTCGCGTGGACATGGTGTTCCTCACTCGATCGGCATCGTCGCCGATCAGGTCGAGCGCCGGACGGCGCGGAGTGGTGGCGCGGCCCGAGGCCGCGAGAGGACGGAGCGCGGCGCAGCCCGAGGGGCGTTCGGCCGCGTCTGGAGCGCAGGACGCGCGGAGAGCGGCGGACGGCTCGTGCGCGGCGGCTTCCACAGCGTGGCCACGCGAGCTCCAGCTCTCGACCCCCTCAGCACTGAGGGGAGAAAGGCTGTCCGACACTCGTCTCTCTCGACTGCTGAGCTTTCCCTCAGCTAGTCTTGCGGGCAATGTTACCGGGAACATTCCCGATTGCAAGGACGTGTTCTCAACCGTCCGGAGCAGCGCAGCGAGGCGATCACCGCGTTCCGCCGCGGCCGGGCGGGGACGGCGGGAGGGGACGAGGATGTCCGCAGGGGCGGCGACGGCGGAGGCCGAGCAGGAGGTCGTGACGACGGAGTGCGCGGAGCGCTCGGGCGTCATCGGCGTGCTCCTGGGCGACTTCGAGCCGTTCGGCACGGAGGTGCTGCAGGGAGTGGCGACGGCGCTCCGGGGGACCCGGTTCGACCTCCTCGCCGGCAGCGGGGCGAGCCGCCGGGGCCGGGCGGGCTGGGAGCAGGAGTCCCTGCGGCGCCTCACCGAGGCGCACGTAGCGGGAGCGATCCTGGTGACTCCCTCCGGCGTGATCCCCTCGTCGGACCTGCCGCTCGTCGTCGTGGATCCGCTGACCGCGCAGACCGAGCTGCATTCGGTGGCGACCGACGACTTCGGCGGAGCGCAGCTGGCGACGAGCCACCTGATCGGGCTCGGCCATCGCCGCATCGGCTTCGTCGCGGGCCGCCCCGACCTGGAGTCGTCGCACCGGCGCGGCGCCGGCTACCAGCGGGCGCTCGCGGACGCCGGCCTCCCCTACGACCCCGCGCTCGTACGGGTCGGCTACTACCGGCACGACCCCTCCCTCGCCGCCGCCCACGAGCTGCTGCTGCTGCCCGACCGCCCGACGGCGGTCCTCGCCGCGAACGACGCCTCCGCCATCGCCGTGATCGAGGCGGCCCGGGCGCTGGGCCTCTCGGTGCCGGGGCAGCTTTCGGTCGTGGGCTACGACGACGTGCCCGACGCCTCCCGGGTGGTCCCCGCGCTCACGACGGTGAGGCAGCCGCTGCACCGCGTGGGGCGCGCGGCCGCCCGGGCGCTCCTGACGCTGATCGACGGCGGGAGCGTGGCCGAGCAGCACGTGCGGCTGCGCAACAAGCTCGTGCTCCGCGGGTCGACGGCGCCTCCCGCCGAGGGCCCGCCGTCCGGCTGACTCCTCCCCCTCCCCCAGCCGGCGGGAATACGCTCGGCGCATGAACCAGCAGCCCACTCCGGTCACGGTCACGGTCACGGGAGCGGGAGGCGCCATCGGCTACGCGCTCCTTTTCCGCATCGCCTCGGGTCAGCTCCTCGGGCCGGACGTCCCCGTCCGCCTGAACCTGCTCGAGATCCCCTCCGGCCTCCGCGCGGCCGCGGGCACGGCGCTCGAGCTGCAGGACGGCGCCTTCCCCCTCCTCCGCGGGATCGAGGCGACGGACGACCCGGCCGCGGCGTTCGACGGCGCGAGCGTCGCCCTCCTCGTGGGCGCCCGGCCGCGCAGCGCGGGCATGGAGCGCGCCGACCTGCTCGCCGCGAACGCGGGCATCTTCGGGCCCCAGGGCGCCGCGTTGAACGCGCACGCCGCCTCCGACATCCGCGTGCTGGTCGTCGGCAACCCGGCCAACACCAACGCCTGGATCGCGCGGCGCAGCGCCCCGGACATCCCCGCCGGCCGCTTCACCGCGATGACGCGCCTCGACCACAACCGGGCGGTCGCGCAGCTCGCCGCGAAGCTCGACGCCCCCGTCGACGCGATCGAGGGCGTCGCGATCTGGGGCAACCACTCCGCCTCGCAGTACCCCGACGCGACGCACGCCACCGTCGGCGGACGGCCGGTGCCCGAGCTGGTCGACGCGGAGTGGCTGCACACGGAGTTCGAGCCGCGGGTCGCCAAGCGCGGCGCCGAGATCATCGAGGTCCGCGGAGCCTCCTCGGCCGCGTCCGCCGCCTCCGCCGCGATCGATCACGTGCGCGACTGGGTCGACGGCACGTCGTGGACCTCGGCCGCCGTCGAGTCGGACGGCTCCTACGGGGTGGAGGAGGGGCTGATCTCCTCGTTCCCGGTCCGCTCCGTCGACGGCGAGTGGCGGATCATCGAGGGG
The DNA here is from genome assembly GCF_002932035.1 of Rathayibacter sp. AY1F6. Classification (NCBI taxonomy): domain Bacteria; kingdom Bacillati; phylum Actinomycetota; class Actinomycetes; order Micrococcales; family Microbacteriaceae; genus Rathayibacter; species Rathayibacter sp. AY1F6. The sequence continues at coordinate 182,853 of NZ_PSVD01000002.1, forward strand.
CTCGAGATCGACGCGCACTCCCGCGCGCGGATCGACGAGTCCGTGCTCGAGCTGCGCGCCGAGCGCGACCAGGCGCTGGCGTTCCTCGCGTCCTGACGCGCCCCTCCCCGTCCTGTCGCCACGGGATGCCACTCCGGTGCGCCTCGCGCGACGTGTCGCGTACCGGAGCGGCATCTCGAGGAGGGGCTCAGCGGCGCTTCTCCGGAGTGGGGAGGGTGCCGGAGGCGCGGGCGGCCTCGTACCAGGCGTGCGCCTCCTCCTGGCGCTCCGCCTCGGCGCCGGTCGCGATCGCCGCGCGCACGTGCTCGGGCCCGTAGCCGAACGACGCGACCAGGTCGGCGGCGTGCGGGCGGATGCGGGCGAGCAGCCGGTCGATGTAGGACGTCACCGCGACCGCTCGCTGCGACGACAGGCGCCCGTGGATGAGGTACCAGTCGAGGTGCTTCTCGATCAGGCCCAGGCCGAACAGGTCGCGGAGCCAGGTGAGGACGGTGCGCGTGCCCGCGTCCTCGACGCCGGCGAGCGCCTCCGTGAACGCCTCCCACTGCAGCAGCTCGGCGTGCGCGCGCGCCGCCTCGATGAGCTCGCTCTGGTGCGCGTTGAACAGGCGGGCCGCCTCGTCGGAGGGCAGCTTCGACGCCGGGCGCAGCCGTGAGGCGATCCCCGCGACCATGCTCTCGACGCGGCCGGTGAGCAGCTCGCGCTGGTCCTCCCGCAGCTGGCCGACCGAGCGGGCCGTCGATCCGCGATCGGCGACGACCTGGGCCAGACGGCGCAGACCCGAGTTGTCGACGGTCGCCCCCGCGACCTGCGAGGCGGCGTACCGCGCGAGCTCCGCGGGCTGGGCGCCCTTGAAGCGGCGTCCGACGTCGGTCAGCAGGCGCTTGGCGACCAGCTGGAGGAGCACGGTGTTGTCGCCCTCGAAGGTCGCGTACACGTCGAGGTCGGCGCGCAGCTGCGTGAGCCGATTCTCCGCGAGGAAGCCCGCGCCTCCGCAGGCCTCGCGCGCCTCCTGCAGCGTGTCGAGAGCGTGCCAGGTCGAGAGCGCCTTCAGCCCCGCGACGAGGGTCTCGAGGTCCTGCCGCGACTGCTCGGTGTCGTTAGCGCCGGAGAAGACCTCGTCGAACGCCGTCAGCAGCTTCTCGTGCGCGAAGGCGGCGGCGTAGGTGGTGGCCAGGCGCGGCAGGAGGCGGCGCTGGTGCCGCTGGTAGTCGAGCAGCACCTCCTCCCGCTCGCCGCCGCCGGTGAACTGGCGGCGCTGGTCGCCGTAGGTCACGGCGACCGTCAGCGCGATCTTCGCCGCGGCGACCGAGGCTCCGTCGAGCGAGACACGGCCCTGCACGAGCGTGCCGAGCATGGTGAAGAAGCGGCGGCCCGGGCTCGCGATCGGCGAGGAGTAGGTGCCATCGGCGGCGACGTCGCCGTAGCGGTTCAGCAGGTTCTCGCGCGGGACGCGGACGCCGTCGAAGTGGAGGCGGCCGTTGTCGATCCCGTTCAGACCGCCCTTGAGGCCGTCGTCCTCCCCGCCGACGCCGGGCAGGAACGCGCCCTGCTCGTCGCGGATCGGGACGAAGAAGGCGTGGACGCCGTGGTTCACCCCGCGGGTGACCAGCTGCGCGAAGACGACCGCCGCGCGCCCGTCCACCGCCGCGTTGCCGAGGTAGTCCTTCCACGCCGCGCGGAACGGAGTCCGCAGCACGAACTCGCCGTCCTCGTAGGTGGCGGTCGTGGCGATCGACGCGACGTCGGAGCCGTGCCCGGTCTCGGTCATCGCGAAGGCGCCCGGGATCTCGAGGCTCATGATCCCCGGCAGCCACTTCTCGTGGTGCGGGCGGGTGCCCAGGTGCAGGACCGCGGCGCCGAAGAGTCCCCACTGCACGCCGGACTTGATCTGCAGCGACGGGTCGGCGGTGACCAGCTCCTCGAAGCCGGCGATGTTGCCGCCGTGATCGGCCTCGCCGCCGAGGTCGACCGGGAAGGCGCGGTGCACGCCGCCCTCGGCCGCGAGCACGCGCATCTGCTCCGAGACGCGGAGGCGGTGCTCCTTCATCGGGAGGCCGTCGGTGCGGTGCAGCTCGGGGCGGGCGGTCAGAGCGCGGCTGGCGAGGCGCTGCTCGCGCCAGGCGCCGAGGAGGGTCTCGCCGAGGGCGGCGACGTCGACGGCGGGGGCGCCGTCCTCGTCCAGGCGCGCATCGACCTCGGAGCCGAGGGAGTCCACCGGCGGCGTGGGCGCGATGGAGCCCGAGCGGGAGCGCCGGGCCCGCGTGCGCCCGGTGGCCGCCCGGTCGGCGGCGTCGGCGGCGGAGCGGGGGTGGGGAGCGGTGCTGACCATGGTGTTCGTGTCCCTTCGACCGTCTGCGGTTCGGGCCGCTCCCGGTGCGTCGTGCGCCGACGGGCGCGGCAGCGGAGGCGGTCCTCGCACGGTAGGTCGCGCGGCGGCGCGGCGGAAACGTTCCGTCGCCCGGGCACAAACGGCGCCGGGCGGAGGCGGAAGCGCGTTGTCGGAACCGACCAGGCGGAGGCGGGGCGCCTCGTCTGTGCGCTGGACGGGCTGTCCCTGCCGACGGGAGCGGAGGAGGGGGCGGCTCGTCCGTGTGCTGAACGGACTGTCCCTGCGGGCTGCTTCTGCGGAGGAGGGACGCCGCACCGGAGGACGCCTCGCTATTCTCTCGGCATGAGCGAGCCGCCGCTGCCTCCCCCTCCGCCCGCCCGACAGCCGGCGGCCGGGCCGCCCGCGGACGTCGCGGCAGCGCCTCCCCGGACTCCGGGTGCGCCGCCCGTGGACGTCGCGGCCGCGCCTCCCGCACCTCCGGCCGCGCCGGGATCCGGGGTGCCGCATCGGCGCCCGGTCCGCGTCTGGGACCTGGTGCTGACCATCGTGCTGATCCTCGTGGCCTCCGCGGTGACGCTGCTGCTGTCGTTCTTCGGGCTGTTCTTCGCGATGGCCAGCGACTCGTGCGGCGGATCGAACGCCTGCGACATCGGCCTGATCGAGGGCGGGATGGTCCTCGCCGCAGGAGGAGTGTGGGTCCCGTTCGTCGCGGCGCTGGTCGTCTCGATCGTGCTGCTGGTGCGGCGGCGCATCGCGTTCTGGGTGCCGGTGGCGGGTCTCGCGGTGTCGTTCTGCTGCACGCTGCTCGGCGGGTGGATGGCGTCGACGGGCGCGAACGGCTGAGGGCGCTCGTCGGTGCGTCGGGCCGAGGACGCTCGCGTCGGTGACGAGGTGGGCACGATCGTCGACGCGGACGCCGGAACACGATCGCCCGCGCCGGCGCCCGCCTCCGTCGCGGGCGGTGAACCGCGCGCCTCAGCGACGGATCAGTAGCTGTCCCAGCCTGGCTCCCAGTCGGGCTCGTCCGGCGGCACCCAGTCGTCCTCCGGCGGCTGCGCGGCGGACACGGGCGGACCGGACGACTCGCGGCCGAACGAGGGCTTCGCCCCTTGCGAGCGGGACGACCCGCCACGGGCGGCCGGCGCGCGGCGGGGAGCGGGAGCCTCCTCACCGGGTTCCGGGACGGCGATCTCGGGGCTCTCCCCCGCGACGACGGCGAGCACGGCCTCGCCGTAGGTGAGCAGCTTCTTCTGGCCGACGCCGCCGATGATGCTGAGCGCGTCCATCGTCGCCGGCTCGGCGGTCGCGATCTCGCGGAGAGTCGCGTCGTTGAAGACGATGTAGGCCGGGACCGCCTGCGCGCGGGCCTGCGCGGCGCGCCACTCCCGGAGCCGCTCGAACAGCGGCTGAGCCTCGCCCGACAGCTCGGCCACGGTGGACCGTCCGGAGCGGGAGGATCCGCTGGAGCGAGCCGGCTTCTCCGGCTCCTGCCGCAGCTCGACCTTCCGCTCGCCGCTGAGGACGGAGCCGGACGCGGGCGTGAGCACGAGCGTGCCGAAGCCGTCGTCGTTCACGCCGAGAAGGCCCTGCGCGAGGAGCTGGCGGGCGACTCCGCGCCACTGGGTGTCGCTGAGCTCGGCGCCGATGCCCCAGGTGGCGAGGCCGTCGTGCTGGTGCTGGGTGGTGCGCGGCGTGGTCTTGCCGCGGAGGACGTCGATGATGTGACCGGCGCCGAACTGCTGGTTGCGCTCCCGCTTGAGGCGGACGACCGTCGACAGGAACTTCTGCGCCGCGACCGTGCCGTCCCAGGAGGCGGGCGGCTCGAGGCAGGTGTCGCAGTTGCCGCAGGCGGTGCTCTCCTGGCCGAAGTAGGCGAGCAGGTTCACCCGGCGGCACTGGACCGTCTCGGAGAGCGCGAGCATCGCGTCCAGGTGCGCGGACATCCGCCGACGGTGCGCCAGGTCTCCCGGCGACTCGTCGATCATCCGGCGCTGCTGCACCACGTCCTGCAGGCCGTAGGCGAGCCAGGCGGTGGACGGCAGTCCGTCGCGGCCGGCGCGACCCGTCTCCTGGTAGTAGCCCTCGACCGACTTGGGCAGGTCGATGTGCGCGACGAACCGCACGTCCGGCTTGTCGATCCCCATGCCGAAGGCGATGGTCGCGCAGACGATGACGCCCTCCTCGCGGAGGAACCGCGACTGGGCGGCGGCGCGCACCCGCGAGTCGAGGCCCGCGTGATACGCGACGGCGTCGAAGCCCGCCGAGCGCAGCGCCTCGGCCGTCGCCTCGACGCTCTTGCGGGAGAGGGCGTAGACGATGCCCGCGTCGTGCGCGTGCTCGCGCCGCAGGAAGTCGATCAGCTGCTTGCGCGGCTCGACCTTGTTGACGATCCGGTACTGGATGTTCGGGCGGTCGAAGCTCGAGACGAAGTGGCGGGCGGCGCCGAGGTGCAGGCGCGAGGTGATCTCGCGGTGCGTCGCCTCGGTGGCGGTCGCGGTGAGGGCGATGCGCGGGACGTCGGGCCAGCGCTCGGCGAGCTCGCCCAGTGCGAGGTAGTCGGGGCGGAAGTCGTGGCCCCACTGGCTGACGCAGTGGGCCTCGTCGATCGCGAAGAGGGCGATCCGGCCGCGGGCGAGGAACTGCTTCATGCCCTCGTTGCCCAGGCGCTCCGGGGCGACGTAGAGCAGGTCGAGCTCGCCGTCGAGGTAGGCGCGCTCGACGCGGCTGCGCTCGCCCGCGTCCTGGGTGGAGTTGAGGAACTCGGCGCGGACGCCGTTCGCGCGGAGGGCGTCGACCTGGTCCTGCATCAGCGCGATGAGCGGGGACACGACCACGCCGGTGCCGGGGCGCACGATGGCGGGGATCTGGTAGCAGAGCGACTTGCCGCCGCCGGTGGGCATCAGGACGACGGCGTCGCCGCCTCCGATGACCTGCTCGACGATGGCCTGCTGCTCGCCGCGGAAGGAGCCGTAGCCGAAGACCTTCTCGAGGATCGCCTGCGCCTCGGAGGATCCGGATCCCGGGGCGCCGCTCGCCGCGTCGCTCCGGACGCCGCCGCGGGACTCCGCCGAGGGGTCGGCGAGCGGCGGGGCGGGGAGGGCTGTCGCGGTGGGCTCTGTCACCCGGGGAACTCTACCCGCCGCCTCCGACGCCGCCCCGGGGGTCCGGGGAACTGTGGAGAAGGGCCGCAGGGAGGGAGCTGGGGAGGCGGCTGCGGGGAGGTCGGGGGTCTTCTGCGGCGCCCGGATCAGAGGTCGGTGAGGGTGCGGGTGTCGCCGTCCCAGAAGCGGACGCCCGCGAGGCCGACGGTGAACGGCTCGCCGAGGAGGGGGACGGCGTCGCCGAGCTGCTCGGCGCGGAGGCGGCGCGAGACGCTGATGTGCGGCGTCCAGGCGTCCGGCAGCGAGGTGTCGACGCCGCCCGGCACGAGGCGCGTGGCCCGGTCGTGCAGAGCGTCGAGGGCGGGCGAGCGGACCACTCCCCAGGCGAGGACGAAGCGCCCGGCGTGCGGGAAGAGGAGGACAGCACCCAGGTCGACCGTCGCCGGAAGCGGACCGAGCGCGCCCGGCTCCGGGGCGGTCAGCTCGAGCCCGGCGACCAGGGTGAGGTGCGGGCGGTTGCTGGCGGACGTGTGCAGCGCGAGGCTCGGGATGCCGGCCGCCTCGAGCGCCTCCCACTGGCTGCGGACGCGAGCCTCCGACTCCGGATCGAGGAGGACTTCGAGGCTGCGCATGTCCACATTCTGCCGCGGCTCCCGTGTGCGGGCCTTCGCGGGCGCGCGGCCACTCGCGGGGTGCGCGCGGTCCTCGCCGGCTCCCGCGAGTGTGCAGGAGTCGTCGCACTCGCAAGCACGCAGGAGTTGTCGCACTCGAGCTCGAGTGCGACGACTTCCGCGCACTCGCGGAGGCGGTGACCGGGGGCGGGGAGCGGGGCGGAGACGGGGAGCGGGCGGGCACCGCCCACCCGCGCCCCGCCACCCGCGTCAGCCGATCGTCACGAGGGCGGCGAACAGCTCCGGCGCTCGGCGGTCGACGATCCGACCGCCGACGCGGATGCCGACCAGCGCGAAGACGGCGCCCAGCACGAGGGCGGCCGCCAGTCCGATCAGGCCGAAGGCCGGGTCGCCGCCGATGAGCGAGATCGCGCCGAGGACGATCGACGGGAGCGCCAGCAGGCCGGTCGCGGCCATGCTCCCCAGCATCACGACGCTCGAGATCATCCCGGAGCCCGGCGGAGTCTTCAGCGGGCTGTCCCCCGGCCCGGGCACGGGGTAGACGACGAGCGACGAGGCGACGCTCGACACCCCGAACCCGCTGAGCACGAGGGCCAGCGCCATGCCCAGCACGGCCGGGATCGCGTCGGCGCGTCCCGCGTACAGCGCGGTGCCCACCGCCACGACGACCACCGCAGGGACGCCGATGATCGCGGCGGCGACGACGCGACCGGCGCGGTCGGCCGACCCCGTCACTCCGGAGCTGACGTGCGCCGCCCAGGCGGTGCCGTCGTACGACACGTCGGCGCAGAGGGTCACGCCGAAGATCAGGCCGACGAGCACGGCCGAGAGCAGCACGAAGGTGTCGCCGCCGCTGCCGATCGCGGAGTAGAACACCGCGAGGACGACGACGGCGGGGATGACGAGGAGCCCGCGGCTGTAGCGCGGGTCGCGCCACCAGTAGCCGAGGGCACGCGCGGCGACGGCGCCGGTCGGGGTGCCGGGGAAGCGCCCGAACAGGCCGAGGCCCGCGGATCCGGAGGCGGAGTGCGCGCCGGACGCGGCGGGCTCCGCGAGCGCGTGCCGCAGCGCCCGGGCCCACGCCCAGACGAGGACGGCCAGCGTCGCGAGCCCGATCAGCAGGCGCGCGATCGCCGCGACCCAGTCGCCCGCGACGACGGATCCGGGGACGGCCCAGATCGCGCCGAGCGGCGACCAGCCGAGGGCGCCCGCGATCACGGGCAGGACGTCCAGGCCGTCGCGGATCACGTTCGTCAGGCCGAAGAAGAGCGGTCCGAGCAGGATGACGACGACGAGCACGACGCCGCCGATCACCTCGCGGTAGCGGCGGCTCGAGCCCAGGCCCGTGGTGAGCGCGCCGATCAGGCGGGACGCGACCACGCAGGTCGCGACGCCGATCACCGCGGCGACGAGGCCGGGCAGGATGCCGATGGGCCGACTCCACCAGGCGGCGGCGGAGGCGAGCGCGCCGAGCGAGGTCACCACGCCGGGGATGCCCGCGAGGCCCGCGGCGGCGAGCCCGAGGAGGAGGGTCCGCAGCGGGATCGGGAAGGTCGCGAGGGTGGGCAGGTCGAGGCTCTGGTCGGAGCCGGACAGGAAGATCGGCCCGAGCACCCAGCCGAGGATCAGAGCGGAGCCGCCGAGGACGATCGCGACGTTCGCGAACGCCGGGTCCGTGCCTCCGAGCGCGACCAGGCCGGCCGCGACCAGGCCGAGCACCGCGATCGCGTAGAGACCGCCGAGGATCACGCCGATCAGCTGCCACACGTTCCGCGTCAGCGAGTTGCGGAGCAGGAGCAGCCGCAGCCTCAGGAGATGCGCAACCATGCCGGTCCCTCCTGGTGGGTGCGGCCGCCGACCAGCTCGACGAAGCGCTCCTCGAGGCTGGACCCGGCGCGGACCTCCTCGAGGGTGCCGGAGGCGAGCACGCGGCCGTCGGCGATGACGGCGACGCGGTCGCACATCCGCTCGACGAGGTCCATGGAGTGGGACGAGACGATGACCGTGCCGCCCGACGCGACGAAGCCGGTGAGGATGTCGCGGATGTTCGCCGCCGAGACCGGGTCGACCGACTCGAACGGCTCGTCGAGCACCAGGAGGCGCGGGGCGCGCACGAGCGCGCAGGCGAGCGCGATCTTCTTGGTCATGCCCGCGGAGTAGTCCACGACGAGCGTGCGGTCGGCCGGATCGAGGCCGAGCAGGGCGAGGAGGTCGTCGGTCCGCTCGACGACGACGGAGCGCTCGAGCCCGCAGAGCAGGCCGTAGTAGGTGACGAGCTGGAGACCGGTGAGGCGGTCGAACAGCTTGACGCCGTCGGCGAGGACGCCGATCAGCCGCTTCGCCTCGAGGGTGTCCTTCCAGACGTCGACCTCGTGGATCGTGACGACGCCGCTGTCGGGGCGGAGCAGGGCCGTGGCCATCGAGAGGGTCGTCGTCTTGCCCGCGCCGTTGGGGCCGACGAGCCCGAAGAAGGAGCCGGCGGGGACGTCGAGGTCGATGTCCTTCACGGCCTCCTTGTCGCCGAAGCGCTTGCGGAGGCCGCGGATCCGCAGGGCGACCTCGCCGTGGCGGCCGGAGGCCTCGGGGGCGGCCCATGCGGGGGTCGCGGAGTCGGTGTGCGCGGAGTCGGTGTGCTCGGCAGCGGTGCCGTCGGCGGCGGTGCGCGCGGCGGGGCTCTCGGTGTCCGTGCCGTCCTGGGGAATGCCGGGGGGCGTCGTCCCGTCCATGTGTGTCCCTTCCGGGCCGCGGTGGGCGGCCGCCCCTCCACCCTAGGCAGGCGCTGCGGCCGGGGCATCCGTCCCGCGATGGAGTCGCGCGGCCCCGGCCCCTCGGCGGGGCGGGGCGGGAGCACGGCCGCCTACGCTGGCCCCATGCCCACGCTCCTCCTCGTCCGGCACGGACGCACCACCGCGAACACCGCGGGGATCCTCGCCGGACGCACCGCCGGAGTGCGGCTCGACGACGTCGGACGCACGCAGGCGGCGCGCACCGGGGAGCGGCTGGCGGCGGTCGAGCTCGCGACCGTGGTGTCGAGCCCGCTCGAGCGGTGCCGGCAGACCACGCGCTTCGTCCTCGAGCGGCAGACAGGATCGCCGGCGACGGTGATCGACAAGGGCATCACCGAGTGCGACTACGGCGACTGGTCGGGGCGCTCGCTGCGGGATCTCGCGACGGAGCCGCTCTGGGCGACGGTGCAGAACCAGCCCTCCGCGGTGGTGTTCCCCGGCGGCGAGGGGATGCTCGCGATGCAGGCCCGGGCCGTGTCGGCGATCCGCCGGCACGACGCGGCGGTCACGGAGGAGCACGGGGCCGGCGCGGTGTGGGCGGCGGTCAGCCACGGAGACACGATCAAGGCGATCCTCGCGGACGCGCTCGGCATGCACCTCGACCTGTTCCAGAGGCTCAGCGTCGGACCGGCGTCGGTGTCGATCATCCGCTACGGCGCGGGGCGACCCGAGGTCGTCGCGATGAACACGGACGCCGGGGACCTGGGCTGGCTGCGGAAGGCGGCACCCGTGGCGGACGCCGCCGTGGGTGGCGGGGCGGGGCACGAGTAGGCGCGGGTTCGGGAGGGCCGCTTCAGGGCTCGATCGAGCGGCAGGGATGCGGGTGCTCGGCGGCGGTGGATCTCGATGCGCCCGCTCCGCGGGGGGCTCGGTCAGCAGGAGGGGCGGGCCGCTCGATCGGCAGACCGCCCGAGGCCGACGCGCGCAGCCACTGCGGAGGCGGGCGCTCGTAGACTGGGGGCATGCCTCCGATCGTGCACGGATTCGACTGGCCCGATCGCGTCGTCGTGGGGACCGTCGGCTCACCCGGCTCGCGCTCCTTCTACCTCCAGGCCAAGACCGGGCCCCGCGTGGTCAGCGTCGGCCTCGAGAAGCAGCAGTCGGCCCTCCTCGCCGAGAAGATCGACGAGATCCTCGACCAGCTGATGACCGCCCAGGGCAACCCGGTCAGCGTCCCCGCCGGCACTCCCCCGGAGCTCGTCGACAACGACCCGCTCGACCAGCCCGTGGAGCCCGAGTTCCGCGTCGGCGGGCTCAGCCTCGGCTGGGACCCGTCCACCGCGCAGATCGTGATCGAGGCCTACCCGCTGACCGAGGCGGACGACGACTCCGAGGAGGAGCCCGAGCCCACCGAGATGCTGCAGGTGAAGATCCCGGTCGGGACGGCGCGCGCCTTCGCGAAGCGCACCCTCGAGGTCGTCGGCGCCGGACGTCCGCTCTGCCCCCGCTGCGGCGAGCCGATGGATCCCGACGGGCACGACTGCCCGCTCGCATGAGCGACCCGGGCGGGCTCGACGGCGAGCTGGAGCTGGCCGGCCGGATCACGATCGCCTCGAACGCGACGTTCCTCGCGCAGCTCGGCGAGACGTCCGTCGTCTACAAGCCGATCTCGGGCGAGAAGCCGCTGTGGGACTTCCCGGACGGCGTGCTCGCGGGCCGCGAGGTCGCCGCCTACCTCGTCTCGGAGGCGCTCGGCTGGAACGTGGTGCCGCGCACGTGGCTCCGCGACGGTCCGCTCGGGCCGGGCATGGTCCAGCTCTGGCAGGACATCGATCCGGACCAGGACGCGGTCGACCTGGTGCCCGCCGACGCCGTGCCCGACGGATGGCGGCACGTCCTCGACGGCAGCGACGAGGAGGACCGCGACATCTCCCTCGTGCACGAGGACTCGACGGCGCTGCGCCGGATGGCCGTGTTCGACGTGGTCGCCAACAACGCGGACCGGAAGGGCGGGCACGTGCTCGCGCTGCCCGACGGCCACCGCTACGGGGTCGACCACGGCCTCACCTTCCACTCCGAGCACAAGCTGCGCACGGTCCTCTGGGGCTGGATCGGCGAACCGCTGCTCGAGGAGGAGCTGACGGCGCTGGCGCTCCTGCGCGCGCAGATCGACGGACCGCTCGGCGAGGCGCTCTCGGAGCTGCTCACCGAGGACGAGGTCGCCGCGTTCGCGAAGCGCTGCGAGCGGCTCGGCTCCTTCGGCCGCTTCCCGGGCCCGCGGGGCGGGATGCCCGCGGTGCCCTGGCCGCTGTTCTGAGCAGGGCGCGGTCGGAACTCAGGACGAACGCCTCCGGAGCGGCGGGGACGCGCTGATCCTCAGGCGCGGGAGCGGATCCCTCCTGCATCGTGAGCGGCTCAGAAGCTCCAGCCGCGGCCGAACAGCTCCTCGCCCGGCGTCCCGCCGCCTCCCGGACCCGCGCCGCGAGCGCCGAGGTAGGAGGAGACGACGGCCGCTCCCAGGTCCTCCGCCTCCGGGTTCACCACCGAGCCGCCGACCCGGCGGGCGAGCGAGTCGATGAAGCGCGCGAGGCCCGGGTCGTCGCCCAGGCGGAAGAACGTGGTGTGCGCGCCGAGGCGGAGCGACGCGTCGAGCTCGCGGACCGAGACGGCGACCGTCAGCGGGTCCGGCGGGTAGTCGAAGAAGACGCCGCCGTCGGGCTCGAGGTGCGCGGTCGGCTCGCCGTCGGTGACGATGAGCAGCACCGGCTGCGCGTTCGGGTGCTTGCGGAAGTGCCGGTTGGCCAGCAGCAGCGCGTGGTGCAGGTTCGTGCCCTTGTCCCACTCCGCGTCCAGGCCCACCAGCTGCTCGACGTCCATCACCTCGGCGCGTCGGCCGAAGGCGACGAGCTGCAGCGCGTCTCCGCGGAACCGGCTGCTGATCAGGGTGTGCAGGGCGAGCGCGGTGCGCTTCATCGGCACCCAGCGGCCGTCCATCGCCATCGAGAACGACGTGTCGACGAGGAGCGCGACACAGGCCTGCGTGCGCGCCTCCGTCTCCTGCACCTCGACGTCGTCGATCAGGATGCGCACCCCCGAGCCGACCGGTCGGCCCTCGCCGGCGCTGCGGGTGAGGGCGTTGGTCACCGTGCGGGGGATGTCCCAGGCCTCGGTGTCGCCGAACTCCCACGAGCGCGTCGCTCCGGAGCGCTCGCCCGCCGCGCCCGCACGCCGGACGTCGCGGGCGCCCTGACGGCCGGAGACGGTCTCGGCGATGTCGCGCAGGAGCGCCTTGCCGAGCTGGCGCATGGCCTTCGGGCAGAGGGCGAGGCGGCCGTCGGAGCCGCGGCGCAGGGTCCCGGAGTCGCGCAGGGCCCGCTCCAGGCGCTTCAGCGTCTGCGCGTCGACGGAGGCGTCCTCGCCGAGGCGCTTCGCCAGCAGGTCGAGGTCGAGGTCGTCGAGGGAGGAGCGGTCCGTCTGCGCGAGCTGGTCAGCGAGGGCGTCGAGGTCGGCCAGCTCCTGGAACACGCCCGTCCCGTCGCCGAGGCCGAGCCCCTGCTCGCCGTCCATCCGCTCGGAGCCGCCCCAGTCCTCGCCGGGACGGAGCCCCCGCAGGGTCTCGTCGAGGCGGCCGAGGGAGTGCATGAGCTCCGGCGTGCCGAAGGCCTCCTGGGCGAGGGCGTCGAGCTCGGCGCGCTGCTCGGCGGTCATCGAGTTGCGCATCCGCTGGGCCGCGGCCGCGCGGGCGGCGAGCGCGTCGATCAGCTCGTCCACCGACTCCGGGCCCTCGGGGAAGTACTCGCCGTGCTGCTCCATGAAGGCGTCGAACTGCTCGGGGGTGTCCTCCCCGCGCGCGTGCGCCTCGAGCAGCTCGTTCAGGTCGCGGAGCATCGCGTCGATCGCGGCGCGGTCCTCGTCGCTCGCGTTCTCGAGGGCCTGCTTCATCCCCTCGAAGCGCTGATCGAGCATCTCGCGGCCCAGGAGCTCGCGGATCCGCTCGAAGTCGGCGCGCGCCTCGGGGCTCTGCCAGCGGTAGTCGCGGAGCTCCGAGACGGCCGCGGCCGGTGAGGGCGGGAGGCTGTCGAGCTGGATCTCTGCGAGCGCGCGGTCGCCGTCGTCCATCTGCGTGTCGCGGGCGAGCTGCTTGCGCTCGGCGAGGACGGCCCTGTCGAGGAGCTCGCGGATCTCGCGGAGCGTGCCGTCGAGGTTGTTCCTCTGCGTGAGCTCGCGACGCCGCTCGGCGACGCGGGCGGCCAGGTCGTCCAGGCCCTCGCGGTCGCGGGTGCCCCGGCGGAGGAACTCGCGCAGGGCGCGCTCGGGCGAGGTGCCGCCCATCACGTCCTCGCCGATCGCGTCGAGGGCCTCCTTCAGGTCGACCGGAGGAGCGAGCGGATCGGGTCCCCCGTCGTACTTCGCGTAGCGCGCGTCGCGCTTCAGCCGCCGGTTGCCGCGCGGAGCATCAGCCATAGACGGCCTCGCCCCCGCCCGTCTCCTTGCTCAGCTTGCGCGAGAGGTAGAGGCCCTCGAGGGCGAGCTCGACCGCTCCGGCGCGGCGCCCCTCCCCCACGGCGTCGAGGCGCTCGGCGACCTCGTCGTACACGCGGGCCTCGCCCAGCAGCGGCAGGCCGGCCAGGAACTCGCGGGCGGTCACCTGCTCGCCGGTCGTGATCATCGCGCCGTTCTCGACCGCCTCGACGAGCGGCCCGAGGTCGACGCCGCGCAGGTGGGCGCGGACGGTCTCGGCGGTGGCCTGACGGAGCAGGTGGTCGAGGATCTCGTCCTCGCGGCCCTCCTCCCCCGACTCGAACTCGATCTTGCCGCCGAGCACGTCGACGGCGGTCTCGAGGTCGATGGGGCGGGCGACCGCCTCCTCCTCGCCGCGGCGGGTGGCGCGGTGCAGGGCGGCGGCGGCGATCGTCTCGGCGCCGGCGATGGCGAAGCGGGCGCTGACGCCGCTGCGCTGGTCGACGGAGCTCGACTCGCGCAGGGCCCGCGTGAAGCGGGCGAGGATCTCGATGAGCGCATCGGGCACGGTCGCGACGAGGTCCGCCTCCTGCCGGATGACGGCGACCTCGTCGACGAGAGCCGTCGGGTAGTGGGTGCGGATCTCGGCGCCGAAGCGGTCCTTCAGCGGCGTGATGATCCGGCCGCGGTTCGTGTAGTCCTCCGGGTTCGCGCTCGCGACGACGAGGACGTCGAGGGGGAGGCGGAGGACGTAGCCGCGGATCTGGATGTCGCGCTCCTCCATCACGTTGAGCATGGCGACCTGGATCCGCTCGGCCAGGTCCGGCAGCTCGTTGATCGCGACGATGCCGCGGTGGCTGCGCGGGATGAGGCCGAAGTGGATGGTCTCCGGGTCGCCCAGGCTGCGGCCCTCGGCCACCTTCATCGGGTCGACGTCGCCGATGAGGTCGGCGACGCTGGTGTCGGGGGTGGCCAGCTTCTCGACGTAGCGCTCCTCGCGGGGCTTCCACGCGACGGGCAGGTCCTCGCCCAGCTCCTCCGCGCGGCGGCGGCTCTCCGTGGTGATCGGCTCGTAGGGGTGCTCGCCGAGCTCGGACCCCTCGATGACGGGCGTCCACTCGTCGAGCAGGCCGACGAGGGTGCGCAGGAGGCGGGTCTTGCCCTGGCCGCGCTCGCCCAGCAGGACGATGTCGTGGCCGGCGATGACGGCGCGCTCGACCTGCGGGATGACCGTCTCGGCGAAGCCGTGCAGGCCCGGCCAGGGGTCGCGGCCCTCGCGCAGGGCGTCGAGCAGGTTGTCGCGGATCTCGGTGCGGAGGCTCTTCTGCACGTGCCCGGAGGCACGGAGCTGGCCGAGGGTCTGGGTCGTCGGGCGCATCACCTCGGCAACGCTACGCCGCAGGTCCGACACGTGGTGGAGGTGCGGCGGATTCGCGGCGCGGGCTTGCGCGGGGGGCGCGCCGCGGACGGCTCAGCGCTCGAGGCGCGGGGCGGCGGCGAGCAGGCGGCGCGTGTACTCCTCCTGCGGCGCGGCGAGGAGCGACGCGGCCGGCCCCGCCTCGACGATCCGACCCTCGCGCATCACGGCGATGCGATCGCTCATGTGGGCGATCACGCCGAGGTCGTGCGAGATGAGGAGGAGGGCGAGGCCGTGATGGCGCTGCAGGTCGTCGAGCAGGTCGAGGATCTGCGCCTGCACCGACACGTCGAGGGCCGAGACGGGCTCGTCGCAGATCAGCACGTCGGGGCGCGTCGCCAGCGCCCGGGCGATCGAGACGCGCTGGCGCTGACCGCCGGAGAGGGTCCGCGGCGAGCGCCGCTCCAGGGCGGGGTCGAGCCCCACGCTCTCGAGCAGCGCGGGCACGGAGGCGGCGCCGGCGTCGCGGAGGAGGCGGCCGACGTTCCAGCGCGGGTCGAACGAGGAGAGGCTGTCCTGGTAGACGGCGCCGATCCGCGGGCGGCGGGGACGGCGGGAGCGCTCGGTCGCTGCCGACCACGGCTCGCCGAACAGCTCGACGGCGCCCGCGTCCGGACGCCGCAGCGCCAGCACGAGCCGGGCCACCGTGCTCTTGCCCGACCCGGACTCGCCGACGAGCCCGACGGTCTCGCCGCGCCGCAGCCGGAGGTCGACGTCGTCGACCGCGACCCGCACTCCTCCGCCGGGCAGCGGGAAGCGGGCGGCGAGTCCGCGGGCCGCGACCACGACCTCGCCGGGGGTCTCGGGCGGGGTCGCCGGTGCGGTCGGGTCGGTGAGCCGGGAGCCGCGCGGGCGCCCGGCGGGGACAGCGGCCACGAGCGCGCGGGCCTCGGGGCTGCGGGGCGCGCGCAGCACCTCGGCCGCGGTCCCCTCCTCCACCACGCGGCCGTCGGCGAGCACGAGGATGCGGTCCGCGAGGCCCGCCACCACCGCGAGGTCGTGCGAGACCAGGACGAGCGCCCGGCCGCGCGCCTTCTGCTCGGCGAAGAGCTCGAGCACGCGGGCCTGGACGGTGACGTCGAGCGCGGTGGTCGGCTCGTCGGCGACGAGCAGCGGCGGATCGAGCGCCACGGCCGCCGCGAGGAGGGCGCGCTGGCGGAGCCCGCCGGAGAGGTCGCCGGAGCGCTCCCGCATCCGCTCGGCCGGCTCCGGCATGCCGACGCTCGCCAGGGCCTCGACCGTCCGCTGCGCGCGCTCGGCCGCGGGGAGGCGGCCGTGGAGGCGGAGCACGTCGCCGATCTCGCGGCCGATCGGGCGCAGCGGGTCGAGCGAGAGCAGCGCGTCCTGCGGGACGAAGCCGACGGATCCGCCGCGCAGCCGCCGCAGCTCCCGCTCGCCCGCTCCGACCACCTCGGTCCCGCCGACGCGGACGCTCCCGGTCACGGCGCCTCCGCTCAGCCCCAGCAGCGCTCGCGCGGTGACGCTCTTGCCCGACCCGGACTCGCCGACGATCGCGACGCACTCCCCCGGCTCCACGCGGAACGAGACCCCGTGCACCACCTCGACTCCGTCGAAGGCGACCCGGAGCCCCTCGACGACGACCGCGCTCACCGCGCACCCCTCAGACGCCCGCCGAGGACCGTCGTCGCGATCGTGGTCAGCACGATCGCCAGTCCCGGGAACACGGTCAGCCACCACGCGCTCGCGAGGTAGGTGCGGCCCGCGGAGAGCATCGCGCCCCACTCCGGCGCGGGCGGCTCGGCGCCCAGGCCCAGGTAGCTGAGAGCCGAGGCCCAGACGATCGCCTGGCCGACGCCGAGGGTCGCCAGCACGGCGAGCGGCCCGAAGGTGTTGGGGAGGACGTGCCGGACGAGCATGCGGACGGGTCCGTGCCCCAGCACGCGCGCCGCCTCGACGTAGCCGGAGTCGCGGATGCCGAGCAGCTGCGTGCGCAGGATGCGGGCGTACCCCGGCGCGGTCGAGAGGCCGACCGCGATGGTGGCGGGGACGACTCCGGGACCCGTGACCACGATCACGAGCAGCGCGAGCAGGAGCGCGGGGAAGGCGAAGAGCACCTCGAGTACGCGGCCGATCACGCCGTCGACGACGCGGCCGCCGAAAGCCGCGACCACCCCGAGCACCGCGCCGAGGACGAGGCCGATCGCGGTGGCGCTGGCGCCGATCAGGAGGGACGCGCCGGCCCCCGCGATGAGGCGGCTGAGGACGTCCCGACCGGACTCGTCGGTGCCGAGCAGGTGCGCGGCACCCGGTGGGGTGAAGGCGTCGCGCGGGGCGACGGCGAGCGGATCGGAGGGGGCGAGCAGCCCGGGCGCGACGGCGGCGAGCAGGAGCAGCACGACGAAGACCGCGGCCAGCACCTCGCCGGCGCGGAGGCGGGAGGGACCTCGGCGGAGCGGGCGGGCGGCGCGCAGCTCGAGCTCGCTCACGCGACCGCCTCCCGCCGAGCCAGCCGCGGGTCGATCACGCGCGTCAGCAGATCGGTGGCGAGGGTCACGACGATGTACGCCAGCGCCGTGACCAGCACGACACCCGTCACCACCGGCACGTCACGGACGGTCACCGCCGCGAGCAGAGTCCGGCCGAGCCCCGGCCTCGCGAAGATCGTCTCGACCACCACGGCCCCGCCGATCAGGTAGCCGAACGCCCAGCCCGAGAGCGAGACCCCTGGCAGCACCGCGTGGCGCAGGGCGTGGCGGGCGCGGACGCCGAACTCGCCCTCGCCGCGCGCCCGAGCGGCGAGCACGAACGGCGACTCCAGCGCGTCGAGGAGGGAGCGGCGCATCACCTGGCCGAGGAAGCCCGCCAGCGGGATCGCGAGGGTGAGCGTCGGCAGCACCAGCCCGGCGGGCGACCCGGTGCTGACCGGGGGCAGCCAGCGCAGCGCGGTCGCGAAGACGGCGATCAGCACGGTCGCCAGCCAGAAGTGCGGGAGCGCGGCCGCCGTGAGCTCGAGGCCGGACCCGACCGCGGCGGCGAGGCGGCCGCCCCGGGTCGACCAGAGGGCGGTCGCGAGCGCGAGGATCCATGCGGCGGTGAGCGCGAGCACGGCGAGCAGGAGGGTGCCGGGCAGCTGCTCGCCGAGGATCTGCGCGACGGGAGTGCGCAGGGAGTAGGAGGTGCCAAGGTCGCCGCGCGCGAGCCTGCCGAGCTGCACCAGGTACTGCACGAGGAGCGGCTGGTCGAGGCCGTACTGCTCCCGCACCGCGGCGAGCGCCTCGGGCGACGCCTGCGAGCCCGGACCGCCGAGGATCGCCTGCGCCGGATCGCCGGGGACGAGGCGGATGAGGACGAAGACGGCGGTCGCGACGGCCCACAGCACCACGAGGGCGCCGCCGAGGCGGAGGAGCACGCGGCGGATCATGCGGGCGGGCGTCCTCTCTGGTCGGGGCGATGGAGGGGCGGGGCTTCGTCGAGGTCCGCTCCCTCCGGAGCACGGGGTCTCGATGCGCGACCGTCGGCGGCTACTCGACCAGCATGGAGGACGGATCCCTGCTGATCGAGCAGCCCGCGGAGCGGGCGCATCGAGATCCGCCCGTCCCGATCGCGGGGTCTCGATGCGCCACCGCGGCGACTACTCGACCGGCACGCGTCCGCTCATCGATCGGTGCAGGCGGCTCGCCGGGGCCGGGTCAGACCCAGGCGTCGGCGAACCAGGGGGTCGACACGGTGTCGAGGGCGACGAGGCCCTGGACGGCCGCCCGGTGCAGGTAGTGGTTCTGCTGGTCGTAGAGCGGCAGGATCCAGTAGCCCTCGAGGACGATCCGCTGCGCCTGCTCGTACAGGTCGGCGCGGGCGTCCTCGTCGGTCGTGGCGCTCGCCTGCTCGAGCAGCGAGTCGAGCGCGGGGTCGGCGATCTGCGCGTGGTTGGCGAAGTAGCCGCTCGGCGCGGGGGTGATGCCCGAGGAGGAGTAGAGGATCCGCAGCACGTCGGGTCCGACCTTCGTGTACGGGGCGCTCACCAGCTCGTACTCGTTCGACGCGAGCGCGGTGTACCAGCTCGACAGGTCGAGCAGGCTGATCCGCACGTCGAAGCCGAGGGTCTTCGCCGAGGCCTGGATCTGCTCGAACAGCGACTGCTCAGCCGGGATCGACTGGTTGGTGCTGACGGGGAAGCGCAGCGTCAGCGGCGTGCCGTCCTTCTCGCGGATGCCGTCGCCGTCCGAGTCCACCCAGCCGGCCTTCTCGAGCAGGTCCTCGGCGGCGGCCGTCTCGGAGTCGGACCCGGCGTCCTCGAAGAGCGACGGGTCGGAGTACGCGGTCGCCTCGCGGCTGGACAGCGGGGAATAGGAGCGCTCGGCGGTGCCGAAGAAGAGGGAGTCGATCGCGTCGTTCACGCCGACGCCGCGGACGAACGCCTCGCGGACGGACTCGTCGTCGAACGGCGCCTGGCCGGAGTTGAGCTCGAGGCGGTTGACCGAGCCGGGCCGGGGCGCGTCGAGCTCGACGAGGTCGGTGGCTCCGGTCGCGGCCTTCAGTGTGTCGGGCTGGGCGTTGTCGAGCACGTCGACCTCGCCCGACTGCAGCGCCGCGTAGCGGGTGGCGGAGTCGGGGATGAAGCGCCAGGTGATGCTCGCCAGGTGCGCGGGGCCCTCGTGGCCGTCCCCGGTCGGGCCGGTCGACGCGTCGTAGGCCTCGTTGCGGGTGAGGGTCACGTGGTCCTGCTTGACCCACTCCGAGACGGTGAAGGGGCCGGTGCCGACGGGCGCCTCGCAGTTCGCCTCCTCGCCGCGGGCGATGCCGGCGGGCGACTCGATCGCGGTCCACGGCTGCGCGAGCGACTCGAGCAGCGCACTGTCCGGCGCGGTCAGGGTGAAGCGGGCGACGGTCGGCGAGACCGCGGTGACGGAGGCGACCTTCGCCACGGCGAGGTAGCCGGTGGAGGACTTGGTCGCCGGGTCCTGCAGGTGCGCGATGTTCGCGGCGACCGCCTCCGCGTCGAGGGCGGTGCCGTCGGTGAAGGTCGCGCCCTCGCGCAGGGTGAAGTCGTAGCTGAGCGCGTCGTCCGAGACGGTCCACGACTCGGCCAGCCACGGCGTGATGGTGCCGTCGGCGTCGCGCGAGACGAGCGACTCGAGCACCTGCGTCGCGAGGAGCGCCTGCGGGTAGTTGCCGCCGACGTGCGGGTCGAGGCAGGTGGGCTCGGCGTCGCCGGACGCGTAGGTCAGCGTCCCGCCGTCGACGGGGGTGCTGGAGGCGTCCGGCGTCTCGGCGGTGCAGCCGCTGAGCAGGAGCGCGGCGGCCGCGACGGCGGCGGGGAGGGCGAGGAGGCGGGAGCGCAGCGGCATGACGTCTTTCGTGGAGGGGTCGGGGGTGCACGCGTTTCTTGGACGCGACCCAGGAAACGCTAGCAGGGCGTGGAGGCGGCGGACGGGGATCGCTCGGATCCGTGGAGGAGCGCCCGGATCCCGCGCTGGGGAGGGACAAACCGCGCTGTCAGAGGCCCCTGATGCGCCGGGCGGTCGAGAAGGGCCTCTGCTCTCCTACTGTCGACGCATGACCTCCGCCGTGCTCGCCCTCCTGTTCGGCTCCGCCGTCGCCCTCGTGGGCCTCGTGCCCTGGGCCGCCCTGCAGTACCGGCGGCGCGGCGTCCTCGGGATCGGCAACGCGGTGCTGGCCTTCGCCGCCGTGGTCTACGCGCTCGCCCTCGTCACCTACACGCTCCTCCCCCTGCCCGACGAGGCGACGGTCGCCGCCGCCTGCCGCACCGGATCGGGTCCGCAGCTGCGCCTGTTCGCCTTCGTCGGGGACATCGCGAAGGAGGGCGGGATCGACGGGCCCCGCGCGCTGCTGACGAACCCCGCGTCCGCGCAGGTGCTCCTGAACGTGGTCTTCTTCGTCCCCCTCGGGATGCTCGTCCGCCACCTCGCTCTCCGCGGGCGCCTCGTCGCCGGGATGATCGGCGGCACCGCCGTCGGCTTCGCCGTCTCGCTCCTCATCGAGGTCACGCAGCTCACGGGCGACTGGTTCCTCTACCCGTGCGCCTACCGGCTCTTCGACGTCGACGACCTGCTGGCCAACACGGCCGGCGCCCTGCTCGGCACCCTCCTCTCCCCCGTCCTCCTCCTCTTCACCCGCCGGACCGAGGGCGCGGTGCCGGAGCTGGCCCTCCCGGTCACGATCCGCCGCCGCGCCTTCGGCATGTTCTGCGACGTGCTCGCGCTGAGCCTCATCACGGGCGCGCTCGTCTCGATCACCGGGGTCGGCCTCGTACTCGCGGGGGTGGACACGCGCTCGAGCCCCGGGGACGTGGTTCTCGGAGCCCTGCCGTTCGTCGCTCCGCTGCTCCAGCTGGTGATCGTGCTGCGGTCCGGGCGGACCCTCGGCGAGACGGTGGTGCGCCTGCGTCCCGAGCCGCGACCGTTCCTCTGGCAGCGGCTCGTGCGCTGGGCGGCGGGATCGGGCGGCTGGTCGACCCTGCTCGCCGTCGAGGGCGGGTTCTGGTCGCTGCTCGCCTTCGTCCTCGCGGCGGCCGCGATGATCGGCCTGGTCGCGACGCGGGGCCGCCGGGGGACGGCGAACGCGCTGGCTCGCCTCGACGTCGTGGACGAGCGGGCGGAGGCGCCGTCCGCCGTCCGGAAGACGGACTGAGAGGAGCCTGCCGGACGCCCGGGCGAGCCTCCGATCAGACCGCCGCGCGGAGCCCCTCGACCAGGTCGTGCTGCGCCTCGCGGCCGGCCCGCGTGGGCACGAGCGGGTACACGTGGACCTGCCCGACGGCCTCGTGGAGCTCGAACGGGACCCCGGCGGCCGCCGCCCGCTCGGCCAGCACGTGGGCGTCCGGATTGAGGACGTCACGCGTGCCCGTGAAGACGGTGAGGGGGCCGAGGCCCGCCAGGTCGCCGAACAGCGGGCTGACCACGGGATCGAGCAGGTCGAGGGCGCCGCGCCAGCTCTCGGCGAGGACGCGACCGCCCGGGGTGCCGAGCCAGGGATCGGTCGGCTGCACCTCGGGGATCCGCGGGTTGCTCCAGGAGAGGTCGAGCGCGGGCGAGACGAGGGTCGTGCGCGGCAGGACCACCCCCTCGTCGCGCAGGGCGAGGGCCGTCGAGAGGGCGATCTGGCCGCCCGCAGAGTCGCCGGCGAGGCAGGTCGCCCCGTGCCGCTCAAGACTCCGCAGCACCAGGGCGCGGACACCGTCGCGCGCCTCGAGCGCCGTGCCGAAGGGCACGAGCGGGTAGATCGGGAGGGTCACCGCGACCAAGGCCTCGTCGGCGATGCGGGCGGCGAGCCACCAGTGCTGGGGCGCGATCTCGTTCACCCAGCCGCCGCCGTGGACGTAGACGACGCCGCCGCGGATCACCCGCGGGCGGATCGTGTAGACCGGCCAGGAGCCGACCTGCTCCACGTCGACGCGCACGCCGGGCCGGAGGCGGGGCGGCGGGCCGTAGGAGGCGGGACGGAGCGCGCGCTCCCGGATGCGGCGACGGGCTCCCTCCGCGCTGACGAAGGTGCGGTTCGCACGGGCGAGCCGGAGCGCGAGCGGGACGAGGGCATCGGGGACGACGAGCGGCATCGCCCGAGCATCGCGCACCCCGGTGCGCGGCGGCTGGGCGGCGACGGACTGCGCGGCTGCGGACTCTGCGGCGACGGCCTCGGCAGCCACCGACGCGACAGTCACGGACTCCGCCGCTGATCCGCGGAGGTCGGAGGACGCGGCGCGGGCTCCGCGGACGGAGCGTCGGCACCCGCGGACGCAGCGTCGGAGACCGCGGACGACGCCCGGGCACCCCGCGGACAGCACGACGGCCCGGCCCGTGGAGGGAGCCGGGCCGGGGCCGCCGGTCAGCGTGGTGCCTGCACGCCCGCGGAGCGCGGGTCGGCAGCCACCTCGCTGTCGCCGTGCGCTGCGGGTCAGCGGCGCGCGGCGGAGCGGCCGGCGAAGCGGGTGTAGACGAGCAGGACGATGATCGCTCCGATGATCGAGCCGATGATGCCGGCGGGCTGGAAGAAGCCGTCCATCGGGTCGTGCTGGAAGATCAGGAAGCCGAGGAAGCCGCCGACGAACGAGCCGACGATGCCGAGCACGATGGTCATGCCGATGCTGATGCTCTGCTTCCCGGGGACGATGAGGCGGGCCAGCGCTCCTGCGATGAGTCCGACGACGATGAGGCTGATGATGAGACCGAGCATGGCGGTCGTCCTTCCGTTGTGCGGGCGGGGGCCCGCTGATCGGTTCCGCGGTTGCGGGACCGGTGGCTACGCAACCACCCCGGAGGAGGCGGCGGTACACCCCTGGGGGTGTGCTCGCCCCGACGGGCCGTGCGGTAGCGTCCGACCATGACCCGCCGTGCGCCCCTCACCGTCGCGCTCGTCGACGACTACGACGTCGTCCTCACGGGCCTCGCGCACATGTTCGACCACTACCGCGACCGGGTGGTCGTCGCCGAGATCGACGCGAACGCCTCCCTCTCCGATCGGATCGACGTCGTCCTCTACGACTCGTTCGCCCAGCCGGAGTCGGACCACCACGAGATCGCGGAGCTGGTGCGCAACGAGCGGGCCGAGCACGTGGTCGTCTACACCTGGAACTTCGCGCCGACGCTCATCGCGGACGCCCTCGAGCAGGGCGTCCACGGCTACCTCTCCAAGACCCTGCCGGCGCGGGAGCTGGTGGCCGCGCTCGAGCGGGTGGCGGCGGGCGAGGTCGTCGTCAGCGATCCTCCGCGGCGGGCGGGCAGCGCACCGGGCCTCGACTGGCCGGGCCGCCACGAGGGCATCACCGACCGGGAGTCGGAGATCCTCGCGCTCATCACGCAGGGCAAGAGCAACGCCGACGTCGCCGCGCTCACCTACCTCAGCCCCAACACGGTGAAGTCCTACATCCGCAGCGTCTACGGCAAGATCGGCGCGACCAGCCGCACGCAGGCCGTCCTCTGGGGCGTCGACCACGGCTTCACCCCCGACCACCACCGCATCGACCACTGGCTCGGCGGCCCCTGACCCGCGCCCGCGGGACGCCGCACCGGTACGCGACCCGCCGACGAACGCGCACCCGGGAGGCGTCTCGCGGGAGGGGGGGCGGGGGCGCACGCACCGCTACGGTGTGGCCATGCCCCTCGACCGCGCGCCGACCATCCGCGACGTCGCGGTGCGGGCCGGAGTGTCGTACCAGACGGTCTCGCGGGTGCTCAACGACAGCCCCCAGCTGCGGCCGCGCACCCGGGAGCGCGTGCTCGCCGCGATCGAGGACCTCGGCTTCCGCCCCAGCGCCGCCGCCCGCGCCCTGGCGACGAGCCGCTCCGGCCTGATCGGGATCCTCGCCGCCGAGAGCCACAGCTTCTACGGCACCGCCACCGCGATGGCCGCGATCGAGCAGGCGGCGCGCGACGCGGGCTACCGGGTCCCGGTCGTGAACGCGGCGCCGGACGCGGAGTCGCTGGCCGACGGTCTCGCCCACCTGCAGCGGGAGTCGGTGGAGGCGATCGTGGTCCTCGCCCCGCAGGAGCGCGCGCTGGAGGCGATCGAGAGCCTCGCGATCGGCGTCCCCTCGGTGACGCTCGGCGCGACGGACCGCGGCGCCGACTCCCTGCTCCTCGTCGACCAGGCGGCCGGAGCGCGACTGGCGACCGAGCACCTCGTCGGCCTCGGCCACACCCGCATCGCGCACCTCGCCGGTCCGCAGCACTGGGTGGAGGCGCAGGCGCGGCTCGAGGGCTTCGGCGCCGGGATGAGCGCGGCCGGCCTCGACCCCGTCGCCGTCGTGGAGGGCGACTGGAGCGCCGAGTCCGGCTACCGCGCCGGCCTCCGCCTCCTCGGAGCCGCGCTTCTGCCGACCGCGGTGTTCGTCGGCAACGACCAGATGGCCCTCGGACTCCTGCACGCCTGCACCGAGCGGGGACTGCGCGTGCCCGAGGACCTCAGCGTCGTCGGCTTCGACGACGTCCCCGAGGCGGCGCACTACCAGCCGCCGCTGACCACCATCCGCCAGGACTTCGCGGAAGTCGGCCGCCGCACGATCGGCGTCGTGCTCGCGGAGCTGCGCGGCGAGGAGCCCGCCGTCGACCGCCCGGTGCCGCCGGTGCTGGTGGAGCGGGCGTCGACGACTCAGGCCTGAGCAGCACCGGCCCCCGCCTCACCCCGCGTGCGGCAGCAGCACCTCCACGCGCCCCTCGCGCACCCGAGTCTGGAACCGCGGCTGCGGCGAGGTGGCCGGCCCCCGCAGCACCTCGCCGGTCTCGAGCGAGAAGGCGCTGCCGTGCCACGGGCAGGCGACGCACGCCTCCCCCGAGCCGTCCGCCGAGACCTCGCCCTCGTCGAGCGGGCCCGAGAGGTGGCTGCAGACGTTCGAGAGCACGTCGATCCGCTCGCCCCGCCGGAAGGCGAGCAGGGGGAGGCCCGCGACCTCCCTCCTCACCGGCGTGCGCTCCGGCAGGTCCGCCAGGGCGCCGAGCTCCTGCCAGCCCGAGGGGAAGCGGTGCGGCACGTCCTCCGCGTGGTTCGCCCCCGCCGCCTGCCGGTAGCTGAGGTGGCCGCCCAGGTAGCCGCCTCCCGAGACGACGGCGAGCCCGAGCATCCCGAGCACCTTCCCGCTCGTGGTGCGCCCGCGGCGGCGCTGCACCCACGACGCGGCGTAGAGGCCCGTCGCGACCACGTTGGCCGCCGAGTGCACCAGCCCGACGCGGGTCTGCTGCTCGTGCAGCTCCGACCAGTCGGTGAAGCCGGAGGCGGCGGTCGGCAGGACGCTGATCACGCCGACGCCGACGAGGGTCCTCGCCGCCCGCTGGTTCCCCGGCAGCAGGTCGAGCACCGCCGCCGACACCCAGGCGCCGGTGGGAACGAGGACGAGCAGCGGATGGACGGGGTGGCCGACCGGGACGCCGTGCAGCACGTCCCGCACCGGCTGCGGCCGGACCACCGCGTTCACGGCCCGCTTCACCCGGCCGACGAGCGGATCGAGGGCGGCGGCGTTCTCGAGGCGGGTGACGAGTCTGACGAGTCTGATCTCACGCATGCCTCATGCGACCAAGCGGGCGGCCCCGGCGGAAGGGGCTTGCGGCGGAGGAGGAGCAGTCGGACCCCGTCGGGCGGCCCCTCGCTTGCCGACCCCGAGCCGTTTCGCCTACGCTGACCCGGGGCTTTGTGAACGGTCACATCGCCCGAGCGAGGAGCATGATGGACCAGCGCAGGCCCACCCCCGCCGACGTGATCACGAGCGGCGCCACCGCCCTCGGCATCGAGCTCGGCTCCACCCGGATCAAGGCGTGCCTGGTCGACGCGGCCGACCCGTCCGTGGTCCTCGCCGTCGGCAGCCACGAGTGGGAGAACCAGTTCGTCGACCGCCGCTGGACCTACTCCCTCGACGCCGTCCACGCGGGCCTCCAGGCCGCCTACGCGGACCTCGTCGCCGACGCCTCGTCGCGCCACGGCGTGCAGCTCTCCTCCGTCGGGGCGCTCGGCGTCTCGGCGATGATGCACGGCTACCTCCCCTTCGATGCGGACGGCGGGCTGCTCGTCCCCTTCCGCACCTGGCGCAACACCAGCACCGGCCCCGCGTCGGCCGAGCTCACCGAGCTGTTCGGCGCCAACATCCCGCTGCGCTGGTCGCTCGCGCACCTGCACCAGGCGGTCCTCGACTCCGAGCCGCACGTCGAGCGGATCGACTTCCTCACCACCCTCGCCGGCTACGTGCACTGGCGCCTCACCGGCGAGAAGGTCCTCGGAGTCGGCGACGCCTCCGGGATGGTCCCGACCGACCCGGCGACCCGCGACTACGACCAGCGCGTCGTCGACCTCTACGACGAGCGCGCGGCCGGCGCCGTGAAGCCGCTGCGCGAGCTGCTGCCCGCCGTGCTCCCCGCGGGCGCCGACGCCGGCTCGCTCACCGCCGAGGGCGCGCTCCTGCTCGACCCCACCGGCTCCCTCCGACCCGGCGCCCCCGCCTGCCCGCCCGAGGGCGACGCCGGCACCGGCATGGTGGCGACCAACTCCGTCGCCCCGCGCACCGGCAACGTCAGCGCCGGCACCAGCATCTTCGCCATGGTCGTCCTCGAGGGCCCACTGGAGAGCGTGCACCACGAGCTCGACCTCGTCGCGACCCCCGCCGGCGACCTCGTCGCGATGGTCCACTGCAACAACGGAGCCAGCGAGCTCGCCGGCTGGGTCGGCCTGTTCTCGCGGTTCGCCGCCGCGTCCGGCGGACCCTCCGACAGCGACGCCGTCTACGGCACCCTCTTCGCCGAGGCGCTCGAGGGCGAGGCGGACGCGGGCGGACTGCTCGCCTACAACCACCTCGCGGGCGAGCCG
Source organism: Rathayibacter sp. AY1F6 (assembly GCF_002932035.1). Lineage (NCBI taxonomy): Bacteria > Bacillati > Actinomycetota > Actinomycetes > Micrococcales > Microbacteriaceae > Rathayibacter > Rathayibacter sp. AY1F6. Next base: position 209,786 of record NZ_PSVD01000002.1, read on the forward strand.
ATCGCCGGCCTGGTCGAGGGCCGCCCGCTCGTCGTGCGCACCCCCGACTCGCGCCTCACGCTCGCCAACTTCATGCGCGCGCAGCTCTACGGCGTGTTCGGCACCCTGGCGCTGGGCATGCGCGTCCTCGCAGGCGAGGGCGTGCGGATCGACGAGATGTTCGCGCACGGAGGCATGTTCCGCACCGCCGGGGTCGCCCAGCGCTTCCTCGCCGGCGCGCTCGACGCCCCCGTCTCGGTCGCCGCGACCGCCTCCGAGGGCGGCCCGTGGGGCATGGCGGTGCTCGCCGCCTACCGCCTGCAGAGCGGAGTCGCGCTCGACGCGTACCTCACCGATCAGGTCTTCGGCGACTCCGGCTTCGAGACCGTCGCCCCCGACGCGGACGACGTCGCCGGCTTCTCCGCCTACCTCGAGCGCTACCGCGCCGGCCTCGCCGTCGAGCAGACCGCCGTCGAGACCCTCACCGACCCGCAGAACCAGGGAGCCACCGCATGACCACCCAGACCCCCGCCGTCGAGGAGGCGATCGCCCGCGTCCGCGAGGACGTCGCGCGGCTGCACTCCGAGCTCGTCCGCTACGGCCTCGTCATCTGGACCGGCGGCAACATCTCGGGCCGCGTGCCCGGCGCCGACCTCTTCGTGATCAAGCCCAGCGGCGTCTCCTACGACGACCTCGCGCCCGAGAACATGATCCTCTGCGACCTCGACGGGAACGTCGTCCCCGGCACCCCCGGCAGCGACCGCAGCCCCTCCAGCGACACCGCGGCCCACGCCTACGTGTACCGCGAGATGCCCGAGGTCGGCGGAGTCGTGCACACGCACTCCACCTACGCGACCGCGTGGGCGGCCCGCGCCGAGTCGATCCCCTGCGTCATCACCGCGATGGCCGACGAGTTCGGCGGGGAGATCCCCATCGGCCCGTTCGCGATCATCGGCGACGACTCCATCGGCCGCGGCATCGTCGCGACCCTCAGCGGCCACCGCTCGCGCGCGGTCCTGATGCAGAACCACGGCGTCTTCACCATCGGCAAGGACGCGAAGGACGCCGTCAAGGCGGCCGTCATGGCCGAGGACGTCGCCCGCACCGTGCACCTCGCGCGCCAGGGCGGCGAGCTCGTCCCCATCCCGCAGGAGTCGATCGACGCCCTGTTCGACCGCTACCAGAACGTCTACGGACAGAACCCCACCGGAGCCATCGCATGAGCGTGTACCAGAGCATCATCCCCGACCTCGCCACCCGCACCGTCTGGTTCCTGACCGGCAGCCAGGACCTCTACGGCGAGGACACCCTCCGCCAGGTCGCCGAGCAGTCGCAGGCCGTCGTCGCGCAGCTCAACGAGGCGAGCGCGATCCCCGTGACCGTCGAGTGGAAGCCGGTGCTGAAGAGCTCCGACGCCATCCGCCGCACCATGATCGAGGCGAACTCCGACGACTCCGTGGTGGGCGTCATCACCTGGATGCACACCTTCAGCCCCTCGAAGATGTGGATCCACGGCTTCGACGCGCTCGCCAAGCCGCTGCTGCACTTCCACACCCAGGCGAACGTCGCCCTGCCGTGGCAGGACATCGACTTCGACTTCATGAACCTCAACCAGGCCGCGCACGGCGACCGCGAGCACGGCTACATCCTCAGCCGGATGAGCGTGCCCCGGAAGACCGTCGTCGGCCACGCGAGCGACGCTCGCGTCACCGAGGCCATCGGCACCTGGTCGCGCGCGGCCGCAGGCTGGTCCGCCTCGCAGAGCATGAAGGTCGCCCGCTTCGGCGACAACATGCGCAACGTCGCCGTCACCGAGGGCGACAAGACCGAGGCCGAGATCCGCCTCGGCGTCAGCGTCAACACCTGGGGCGTGAACGAGCTCGTCGAGCGCGTCGACGCCGCCACCTCCGAGCAGATCGACGCCCTCGTCGCGGAGTACGTCGAGAGCTACGACGTGGTCCCCGAGCTGCTCCCCGGCGGCGAGCGCCACGAGTCGCTCCGCTACGGCGCCGCGGTCGAGATCGGCCTGCGCTCGTTCCTGGAGGAGGGCGGCTTCGAGGCGTTCACCGACAGCTTCGAGGACCTCGGCGGGCTCCGCCAGCTCCCCGGACTCGCCGTGCAGCGCCTCATGGCGGACGGCTACGGCTTCGGCGGCGAGGGCGACTGGAAGACGGCCGTCCTCATCCGAATCGCCGCCGTCATGGGCGCCGGCCTCCCCGGCGGCACCAGCCTGATGGAGGACTACACCTACGACATGACGCCCGGCGAGGAGCTCATCCTCGGCGCGCACATGCTCGAGGTGTCGCCGTCCCTGTCGTCGAAGCGCGCCTCGCTCGAGATCCACCCGCTGGGCATCGGCGGCCGCGAGGACCCGGTGCGCCTGGTCTTCACCGCCGACGCCGGACCCGCCGTGGTGGTCGCCCTGAGCGACGTCCGCGAGCGCTTCCGCCTGGTCGCGAACAAGGTCCAGAACGTCGAGCCGCCCCAGACGCTCCCGCACCTGCCCGTCGGCCGAGCCGTCTGGCAGCCCGCCCCGGACTTCGGCACCAGCGCCGCCGCCTGGATCACCGCCGGTGCCGCGCACCACACGGTCATGACGACGCAGATCGGCCTGGAGGCGTGGGAGGACTTCGCCCGCATCGCCGGCGTCGAGCTCCTGGTGATCGACGAGTCGACCACCCTCCGCGGCTTCGAGTCCGACATCCGCTCGAACGCGGCGTACTACCGCCTCTCCCAGGGCCTGTAGATCCTGCGAGGCCGGACGGCCGGCTCCCTGCGGGGGGCCGGCCGTCCGTCGTTCCCGGCGAGCCGCCGGGTCGGGGCGGGGGCCCGCCGCCGAGACCGGCCTGGATCGCGTCCGCGATCGAGGGCGGATCGCCCTCTCCGGCCCGTTCGGCGCCCGCTGCAGCGTCCCGGCCCCGGTTGCGGACGCGCTCGCAGCACGACGGAGGCAGGGAGGCCCGGACGGCCCTCGCGGGCAGTCGGTCCTTCCGGCCTCCGGGATGCAGGCGTGCGGCGGGCGGTCAGTCGCGCGAGGTCGAGAACGCCGCGTCGAAGGCGTCGGCCGGCGGCGTGATCGCGTTGAGCTTCCGCACGAAGGCCAGGGCCTCGGGGGCGCCGTCGAGGCGGTCCATGCCGGCGTCCTCCCACTCGACGCTGGTCGGGCCGGTGTAGCCGATCGCGTTGAGCGCGCGGAACACCGGCTTCCACGGGACGGCGCCGTGCCCGGTCGAGACGAAGGTCCACCCTCGGCGCGGGTTCGCCCACGGCAGGTGCGAGCCGAGGACGCCGTTGCGGCCGTCGAGGTTGGTGACCGACTCCTTCACGTGCACGTGGAAGATGTGGTCGGCGAAGTCGAGCACGAACGCGACGCTGTCGAGCTGCTGCCAGACGAAGTGCGACGGGTCGAAGTTGAAGCCGAACGAGGCGCGGTGGCCGATCGCCTCGAGGGTGCGCTTGGCGGTCCAGTAGTCGTAGGCGATCTCGCTCGGGTGCACCTCGAGCGCGTAGCGGACGCCGACCTCCTCGAAGACGTCGAGGATCGGGTTCCAGCGGTCGGCGAAGTCCTGGTAGCCGGCGGCGATCCACTCGTCGGAGGCGGGCGGGAACATGGCCACGCCCTTCCAGATCGACGAGCCGGAGAAGCCGTTGACCTGCGTCACGCCGAGCGCGGCGGCGAAGCGGGCGGTGTCCTTGAGGTCCTGGGCGGCGCGCTGCCGGACGCCCTCGGGGTCGCCGTCGCCCCAGACGCGGTCGCTGAGGATGTCGCGGTGGCGCTCGTCGATCGGGTCGTCGCAGACCGCCTGGCCGGTGAGGTGGTTCGAGATCGCGAAGACCTGGAGGCCGTTGCGCTCGAGGATGTCCTTCCGGCTCTGCACGTACTCCGCGTCGTCCCAGCGCGCCACGTCGATGTGGTCGCCCCAGCAGGCGATCTCGAGGCCGTCGTAGCCCCACTCCCCCGCGAGGCGCGCCACCTCCTCGAAGGGGAGGTCCGCCCACTGGCCGGTGAAGAGGGTGATCGGTCGCGTCATCGCGGATTCCTAACTCTCGACTCCCGCGCGCCGTCGCACCGGGAGAGGTAATTTGAGGGTTCACGCAACATATCAGGCACTCCCGCGAGCCCGAAAGGAACCGATCATCGCCCCGATCGCCGGCGCACTGTCGCGCACGCCCACCCTCGTCACCGCCACTGCGGCCCCGACCTGGGAGGAGGGCCTGATCGTCGGCAGCGGCCGCGTCGGCGCCGTGGTGCACGGCCCGGCCCACTCCCTGACCGTCCCGCTCGCCCACGAGCGCTGGTTCCTCCCCGTCAATCCGCGCCCGGACGCGCCCGACCTCGCCGGCGTCCGCGACGAGCTGCGCGGCGCCCTGCTGGCCGGCGACTCCGACACCGCCACCGCCCTGCTCGCCCGCGCCGCCCGCGACAGCGGCTACGACGGCTGCCTGATCTGGACCGACCCGCTCGGCCTCTGCGCGACCGTCACGCTGCGCACCCCCGGCGGTGTCGCCTCCGCGGTCCGCCTGATCGATCCGCTCGGCGGCGAGGCCGCGGTGGAATGGACCGACGAGGACGGCGGCCGCCACGCCGTGCGCCTGCTCGCCCCGCACGGCGGCGAGGGCGTCCGGCTGGCTCTGGAGTCCTCCGCGGACACCGTCGTCACCGTCGAGCTCGCGCTCGGGGCCGGCGAGGCGACCTCCTTCGACACCGGCGTGCCCGACGCCTCGGCCGTGGTCTCGTCGCACGTCGAGGGCGGCGCCTCCGCGGTGCTCACGGCCGAGGCGGGCGAGGGCCCGACCGCGATCCGCGCCGTGACGCGGGCGACGAGCGGAGCGACGTGGCGCGTGGCCGGGGGCGCCGCCGTCTCGGACGTGGAGATCTCCGCGGGGGTCGCCCGCGTGCTCCGGCTGGACGTCGCGATCGGCGCGGCTCCCGACGCCTCCGCCGACCTCTCCTGGGAGGAGCTGCGCGACGCCCAGCGCGAGGGGCACGGCCGGCTGGTCGGCGCCTCCGTGCTGGATCTCGACGGCGCCTCCGACGCCGAGCTGACCGAGGACCTGTGGGACGCCGCCCGCTCCGGCGACGCGGGCGCCCGTCGCCGCGTGGTCGAGCTGGCCTGGCTGAGCGGCCGGGCCAACATCGTCGCGTCGACCGGCGAGCTGCCGCCGACGCTGCAGGGCGTCTGGCAGGGCACCTGGCGGCCGGCGTGGTCGGCCGACTACACGCTGAACGGCAACGTCCAGAACGGAGCGATGGCGGGGATGATCCCGACCGGCACGCCCGAGCTGGCGCTGTCGATCCTGGAGCTGGTGCTGCCGCACCTCGACGACTACCGCGACAACGCGCGCCTCGTCTACGGGTCCGAGGGGATGCTCCTTCCGTCGCGGATGTCGACCCACGGCCGCGCCGACCACTTCGCGGCGAGCTACCCGCACCTCTTCTGGACGGGCTGCGGCGGCTGGGTGCTGCGCCTGGCCGCCGACGCCGTCGCGGCCACGGGAGACCGCGGCATCGTCGACGACCGGCTGTGGGAGCTGGCCGAGGGCGTGCTGCGCTTCGCCGAGACCGGGACGACCGTGGTCGACGGGGTGCGCCGGATCGTCCCCTCCTACTCCCCCGAGAACACACCGGGTGGTGCGCGCTCGCCGATAGCGGTCGATGCGACGATCGACGTCGCCGTGCTGCGGGACGCCGCGCGGGCGACGGCGCTGCTCGGCCGGGCCCGCGGCGACGACTCGCTCGACGAGCGCTGGGCGCGGGTGGTGGCGGAGCTGCCGGAGTACCGGGTCGCCGAGGACGGCACGCTGGCGGAGTGGATCGACCCGCGGTTCGCGGAGGAGATCGCGCACCGGCACGCGTCGCAGCTGTACCCGCTCTGGTACGGAGGCGACGCTGCCTTCGAGGGCCCCGGCGCCTCCGCGGTGCGGCTGCGGGCCGCCGCGGCGGCGACGGTGGCGGCGAAGATCGCGTGGCGGGCCGAGGCGCCGACCGCTCCTCCCGGGCGGATGGAGATGGCGTTCGGGCTGGTGCAGGTGGGCGTCGCGGCGGCGGCGCTGGGTGACGCGGAGGCGGCGCTGACCTGCGCGGAGTGGCTCGCGGTCGAGCACTGGTCACCGACGCTGACGACCCGGCACGACGCGGGGCGGATCTTCAACCTCGACGCCAGCGGCGGACTGCCGGGGCTCGTGGCGGCGATGCTGCTGGGATCGGATGACGAGACGCTGACGGTGCTGCCGGCACTGCCGTCCGCGTGGGCGCGGGGTGCCGTGACGGGGCTGCGCGCGCGCGGCGGGGTGGTCGTGGACCGGCTGGAGTGGTCGCCGGGACGGGCGTCGCTGTGGGTGCGGCGGGTGCCGAGCGCGGAGTGGCTGGCACCGGCGGGCGGGACGCGGGTGCGCACGCTGCGCGACGCGGTGCTGCGGGTCGACGGGCGCGAGGTGTCGGGCGGGCTGGAGCTCGGTGCGGAGGCGGTGCGCGTCGACGTGGAGTGGCGCGGCTGAGGGCGCTGCGGAGGGTCCGGCTGCGGCACGCGGAACGAGCTCCGGTCCGCCGACTGAGGCGGAGCAGCGCACCGGGCGTCGTCCCCGCTGGCCGCCGGACCCGCCGTGTGGCCGCGTCGACGTGAGAACGAGACGCGAGCAGGATGCGGTGGGGGGTCGGGTCAGCTCCGCGAGTGCCCGTAGCGGTCGTAGACGCGGTTGCGGGCCGCCCGCTCGGCGGCGGGCAGGCGCTGCGCGTCGGCGATCTCGTAGACGCCGAAGGTGTCGCGCAGGCGCGAGGCCGGGTCGACCTCGACGAAGGTGCACCAGGGCAGCCAGTGGTGGTGGCTGCGCAGGGTCTGGGTCGCGAAGTCGCCGCTCTCGTGGCCGAGGCCGGGCATCGCGTAGCCGATGCTGCCGTCGACGTCGGTCGACTGGCGGGTGTTGCGGTGCAGGAACTCGGCGAAATCGAGGTAGTGCTCGTCGCCCGTGATCAGGTGCAGTCGGTAGTAGCTGTACGAGCAGGCCGCCATGTAGACGTCGGCGCCGCCGCCGAGGGTGATGATGCTCTGTCCGCTGATCGAGTACCGGTTGAAGGGATGCGCCCAGGGCGCGCGGACCGGGAAGGACCACGCGTAGGTCCAGGTCTCCGTGTAGTCGGCGGCGCGGACGGCGCCCTCCAGCCAGCGCGGCTCCTCCGTCAGGTCGTACAGCGCGAGGAAGCCGAACAGCCCGTAGATGCCCGCCTCCTTGTCCTGGATGTCGGCGTTGTCGCAGGTGCCGCCGCGGTACTCCAGCGTGCGGTGGATGTTCGCGAACGACCACTCGCCGGCGCGCACGGCGGACGCGCGGTAGCGCCCCTCCCCCGTCACGAGGTGCAGCTGCACGAGGAAGCGGATCACGCTCGGGGTGTTCGAGCGCGAGTCCATCCGCACCGACCCGTCGGCGTTGTAGGCGCGGTGGAAGCTGCCGTCGGCGTCCTGCACCTCGAGCAGCCAGTCGGCGGTCCGCCGGCAGAACTCGAGCCAGAGCGGGCGCTCGTCGCCGAGGTCGCGCAGGTGCAGGTAGGCGTCGAGGATCGCCTCGACGCCGTCGGCGAGCATCCGCAGGTAGTGCGGGTACGGCTCGAAGCCGCCGAGCGAGGGGTTGAAGCACATCCGCGGCGGGCCCGACTCGGGCAGCGCGGTCCGCGCCCAGAAGTCGACGATGCCGACGCCCTGCTCGAACGCCTCGGGCACGCCCTCGCGGTCCCCGTAGCGCAGCAGCTGGTAGCCGATGCCGGGCTGCTGCCCGACGAAGCCGAACTGGAACGAGACGCTCGAGACGTCCAGGTCCGGCAGCTGGCAGGCGAACGGCAGGCCCCAGGAGTCGCCGTAGCGGCGGGTGAGGCGCTGGAGGATCGCCATGCCGTGGTGGAAGTGCCGCTCGTTGTCGACCTCGAACAGGTCGTCGCGGAGCCGGGCGTAGGTGCTGCGCCAGGTGGCGCGCATCATCGTCGCGAAGTCGTCGTACCGGCCGAGGTCGACCGCGACGGCGTAGCGCTGGCGGAAGCCGACCTCGACCGGGTGGTTCACCCGCTGCAGGGCCTTCGGGGCGGCGTCGTAGTCGAGGCCGGAGTAGGGGTTGTCGATCGTGCGCTCGCCGTCGGCGCCCGGGTGGACGTAGTCGATCGACAGGCCCGCGGGCGGCACGTCGAGCGGGGTCCGCACGCCGAAGCCGTAGTAGAGGTAGTTCAGCGTCGTGCCCTGCGGGCGGCTCAGGCCGATCGAGCCGACGGTGCAGTCCGGGTCGGTGAAGTTCTCGGAGCGGACCACGTCCAGGCGCGGCAGCGTCGCGTCGGCCGCCCAGCGCGAGAGCGCCACGGTCTCGCCGGTCGCGAGGCTCTGCGCGGCGAACAGCGGCAGCGCGTAGTGCGTCTCGGTGCGCCAGAAGTACTCGCTGCCGGGGTCGCGGCCCATCGCGTCGGCGGGCCCGAAGGCGTTGTCGCGGTACCAGGCGCCGGGGGCGAAGCACTCGTAGTCGCGGAGGTCGTCGGACCCGGTCAGCCCGAGCGAGACGGCGGTGGAGAAGCCGAGGTCGCCGCCGGCCGCCAGCACCTCGACGTCGCGGTGCACGGAGAAGCCGTCGCCCGCGACGCGCCAGACGTCGGTGACGGCGAAGGCCGACCCGGAGCGGACGGTGATCGTCCCGCTCGCGGTGATCGCCCCCTCCGACAGCGAGACGTCGTCGAAGGGCGCGCCGGAGTACTCGCTGATCGCGGCGACGGTCTTGACCGTGACGCGCAGCGGCCGGTCGTTCGCGTAGAGGACGCGCTCGCCCGCGAGCACCTCGAGGCCGCCCGCCTCGACGCGGAGGGTGTAGTCGCCGGAGCGCAGTTCCACGGTGGTTCCTTCCCGGAGGGTCATCTCAGCTCTTCTCGTCGTGCGCGCGGGGGCCGGCCGATGGGGCGGCCCCCGCCGGCTCGTCCTCGAGCCGCTGCGCCCCGGGATCGAAGCGCCGCGAGCCCGGCCGGAACAGCAGCGCCACGCCGCCCTCGACCAGGCCCGCGAGCAGCAGCAGGATCGCGAACGGGATCAGCGAGATCTCGGCCCACGCGCCCATCACCGGCATCACCAGTCCGGCCGCCGTGAAGCTGACCGTGCCGAGGATCGCCGTGACGCTGCCCGCCTCGCTCGACGGGCCCTGCAGCGAGAGGTACTGCACCGGGGCGAAGCCGAGCGAGCGGCCGGCCAGCGCGAACGTCAGCGCGCCGACGACGACGAGCAGCGGCTGCGTGCCGGTGAGCGCGAGCACCGCGACCACGACGGCGCCGAGCGCCGTGACGATCGCCGAGGCGAACATCGCGAACCGGGGTCCGAACCGCGGCACGATCACCCGTCCCGTCGTCTGCCCGACCGCGATCGTCACGAGCGAGGTGACCAGGAACAGCAGCCCGTACAGGTCGGGACCGACCGCGTAGACGTTCGTGTAGAGGAAGGGAGCGGTCGCGAGATACGCGAAGCCGACCGACCAGCCCGCGGCCGAGGCGGCGGCGAGCGCCAGCACGCGCGGCCGGCGGAGCATCCCGAAGGAGTTGCGCAGCGACGGGCCGAGCCCGCCCTGGTGCCGCCGCTCGCGGGGCAGCGTCTCGGGCAGCACCAGGAGCGCGATCACGGTCGCGAGCGCTCCCCAGGCGGCGACCGCGAGGAAGGAGCCGCGCCAGTCGATCACCTTGGTCAGCTGCGCGCCGACGGAGGGCACCAGGATCGGGAAGACCGAGACGATCACGGCGAGGTTCGCGAGCATCGTGACGAGCCGCTTGCCGCTGTAGAGGTCGCGGACGATGGCGGTGACGACGACGCCCGCGGCGGTGCAGGCGGCGCCCTGGACGAAGCGGGCCGAGAGCAGCACGGCGGTGTCGGAGGTCATCGCCGCGACGAGGCTCGCCGCGATGTGCAGCGCCGCCGAGACGCCGAGCGGCCACTTGCGGCCGACCGCGTCGCTGAGCGGTCCGGAGACGAGCTGGCCGGCCGCGAAGCCGAAGGTGGCGCCGGTGACGACCAGCTGGGCGGTCGCCACCGAGACGCCGAGATCGTCCTGCAGCGTCGGCAGGAACGGCAGCACCAGGTCGATGGTGAGCGGCCCGAAGCCGACGAGCATCGCGAAGATCGGCAGCAGGAGGCGGCCGCGGGGCATCGCTTGGACGGCGGGGGAGGCGGTCATGAGCGCGGAGCGCAGGTCACGGAGGGGATCCTGTCCATCAGCTCCCGGCCGAGACCGGGAAGTAGAGCGAGAAGGGTTCGTCGACGACCTCGTGCAGAGGCCGGAAGCGGACGGCGGCGGGCTGGCCGACGGCGCGGTAGCCGCGCAGCCACTGGGTCCACTGCCGCTCGTTGTCGGGGGCGAGCAGGGCGGGGGCGTCCTCGAGGCGCCCCCGCAGCGCGATCTCGCGGTCGACGAGGCCGGCCAGCACGATCGGGCCCTCGACGAAGGCGACCGTGCCCGGCTCGTCCGGGATCGGCACGGCGCGGATCTCGGTGCCGAAGGCGAGGTCGACGCTCGTGCGGCCGCCGGGGTGCTCGATCAGGAGCGCGCCGTCGCCCGCCCGAACGCGCTCGGCGTCGCCCGCGACCCCCGGCTCGCCGACGGTCCACTCCGGCACCCGCAGCCGCACCTGCAGCGCGACCCCCTCCTCCGAGACGATCTCGACCCGGATCCGCGAGGCGGTGGGGCGGTGCACGTCGCCCGCGGCACCCGCGTTGGCGTCCGGGCCGACGTAGCCGGCGGTGTCGAGCACCTCGACCCGCACCGCCGCGTCGCCGGCGGCGGTCGGCAGGCGCAGGCTCGCGTCGACGTGCTGCGCGATCGTCAGCTCGGCGTCGCCGCCGCGGTAGAAGACAAGCCCGGAGTGGCGCGTGTGCGCCTGCACCAGCGTGCCGTGGCAGCACCAGAAGTCCTCGGTCGGGCTGCCCCAGTCCTTGCGGGCGCCGCCCTCGAGCGGCAGGAAGTAGGCGACCATCCCGGTCCGCGGGTTCTGCTGGGCGAGGAGGCCGTTCCAGAGGTTCCGCTCGATGTAGTCGGCGTAGGCGAGGTCGCCGGTCCAGCGCAGCAGCACGTCGGCCAGCCGGATCATGTTGTAGACGACGCAGTGCTCCTGCGTCTTCTCGCCGCGGCGAGCGGCGAACGCGAAGGGCGGCGTCCAGATCTCGCCGGAGGTCTGACCGCCCGTGCAGAAGGTGCCGCGGAGGGTGACCGCCTGCTCCCAGTAGGCCTCGACGATCCTCCGCCAGCGCTCGTCGCCGGTGACCTCGTAGGCGCGGGCGGCGCCGAGGACCTCGGGGATCGTGGTGTTGGCGTGCATGTTGGTCAGCACGTCGCGGCCCTCGAGCAGGCCCTCGAAGAGGGAGCGGCGGTCGTAGCGGCCCAGTAGCTCGGTGTAGACGGGGTCGCCGGTGATCGCGAGGAGGTCGGCCCAGACCTCGAGCATGCCGCCGGTCTCGACCTCGAGGATCTCCTGGAACGCGGCGTCGTCGAATCCGCGGACCCACTCCAGCAGCGGGACCGTGGCGGCCCGCGCCATCCGCAGCGCCCGCTCGTCGCCGAGGTTGAGGTGCAGGTCGACGAGGCCCATCAGCAGCTTGTGCATCGCGTACTGCGGCGCCCAGATGGGGCGGCCGGTCGCGAGGCGGTCGAGGTAGCCGCGCGGGATCGCCCAGATCCAGCCGCCGCCGTTCTCCTCCTGGCAGCGCTCGAGTCCGTCGAGCACGGAGTCGATCCGGACGCGCAGCAGCGGGTCGCCGGTGACCGCGACCTCGCGAGCCGCTGCGGAGAGCCAGTGGCCGAGGAAGTGCCCGCGCAGCTGCGAGCCCGGCGTCTCCCAGCCCCAGTGCCGGTCGAGGCCGCGGGCCTCGCGCGAGTCCTGCGAGGGGTGCAGGTGCCAGCCCTGGTCGCCGATCCCGGCCTCGATCAGGAAGTTCTGCAGCAGCCCCTCGTCGGTGAGCGAGAGGAGGTAGTCGCGGTTGAGCCGCCGCCGCGCGTCGAGCACCCCGCGCTCCAGGCGGGTCTCGTGCGGGGCCGGGTGGGTCAGCGGCATGGGTGCTCCTCGTCGAGGCGGTGGGTGGTGGGGATGAGCGGTGCGAGCGGTGGTCGATCGGCGCGGGTCGATCCGCGCGGTGGTCCATCCGACCGAGGGTCGAGATCGATCTCTCGCTGTACTCAGACCAGGATCGACGATAGGAATGGGGACATGCAATCCCCGAGAGTGATCCATCTCGTCGCCGATGACGTGTCCGCCCTCCTCACTCAGTCGGGAGGCGACCTGCCCGTGCTGCTGCACTGGGGTCCGCGACTCGACGCGAGCGACGACGATCTCGCAGCTTTCGCAAGAACTCCCGCGCGGACGGGGATCGAGGGCTCCTCCGACGTCCCCTACGAGCCCGGGATACTGCCCGAGCACACCTTCGGCTGGGCCGGCCTGCCGGGTCTCCGGGTGCACCGGGAGGGCGCCGGCTGGTCGCCGAGGCTGACCGTGGACGCCGTCTCGGTGGACGGGGAGGCCCTCGCGGAGGGCGCGGTCGCGCAGGCCGGCAGCGCCGCTGTGACCGTCGAGGCGCACGACGCGCAGGCCCGGATCGGGGTCGTCGTAGAGATCGTTCTCTCTCCTGCCGGACTGCTCAGGACCCGCGTCTCGGTCCGCAACGACGGCGCCGGGCACCTGGAGGTGATCGGCGTCGACCCCGCCCTCCGGATCCCGACCGAGGCCCGCGAGATCCTGGACTTCTCCGGCCGCTGGGGCACCGAGAAGATCCCCCAGCGCCACCCCGTCGTCACCGGCACCCACTCCCGCTCCTCGCGGCGCGGCCGCACCGGCCTGGACGCGACGACGGTCGTCGCGGTCGGCACCCCCGGCTTCGACTCCGCCGACGGCCGGGTCTGGCTCTGCCACGTCGGCATCGGCGGCAACCACGAGCACGCGGTGGAGCGCGGCGACGGCTGGCTCGCCTTCCGGGGCGGCGAGCTGCTCCTGCCCGGCGAGGTGCGCCTCGCGAGCGGCGAGAGCTACTCCTCCCCCTGGATCTCCGGCAGCTTCGGCCACGGCCTCGACGCCGCGGCCGCCCGCTTCCACGCCCACCTCCGCGGGGTCTCCCGCTCCTCGCGCCGGCCGCGCCCGGTGACGCTCAACGTCTGGGAGGCGGTCTACTTCGACCAGGACCTCGCCGTCCTCGCCGAGCTGGCCGACCGCGCCGCCGCCCTCGGGGTCGAGCGCTACGTGCTCGACGACGGCTGGTTCCTCGGCCGCAGCGACGACCGCGCCGGCCTCGGCGACTGGACGCCCGACCCCGTCGCCTGGCCCGACGGCCTCCTCCCCCTCGCCGAGCACGTCCGCGGCCTGGGCATGGAGTTCGGTCTCTGGGTCGAGCCCGAGATGATCAACGAGGACTCCGACCTCGCCCGCGCGCACCCCGACTGGATCCTGCGGGCCCGCGAGGAGCTGCCGCCGCGGTTCCGCTTCCAGCAGGTGCTCGACCTGACGAACCCCGACGCGTTCGCGCACATCCTCGCCGTGCTCGACGGCCTGGTCGCCGACCTCGGCGTCGCGTACCTCAAGTGGGACCACAACCGCGACCTGATCGACGCGGGCCACCCCGCCACCGGGACGGCGGCGGTGCACGAGCAGACGCTCGCGCTGTACCGGCTGATCGACGAGCTGCGCGCCCGGCACCCGGAGCTCGAGATCGAGAGCTGCGCCTCCGGCGGCGGCCGGGTCGACCTGGGGATCCTCGAGCGCACCGACCGCGTGCACACCTCCGACAACCAGGACCCGCTGGACCGCTCGCGGATGCTGCGCTGGACCGGGCTGCTCGTGCCGCCAGAGATGCTCGGCTCGCACGTCGCCTCGCCGGTCAACTCCGTCACCGGTCGCACCAGCGACCTGCACACCCGCTGCGCGATCGCCTTCCTCGGCCACTTCGGGATCGAGTGGGACCTCCGCGAGCTGGACGCGGAGGAGGAGCCCGTGCTGGCGGGCTGGATCGCGGCGTACCGCGAGCACCGCGGCCTGATCGCGACCGGCCGGGTCGTCGGGGGCGACGACTCCGACCCCGACGCGCCGTCGCTGCGCGGCGTCGTCGCGCCGGACGGCTCGGAGGCGCTGTACACGCTGGTCACGCCCGCGCTGACCGCGGACTCGCGCCGCCGCGTCCGCCTCCCGGGCCTGGATCCGCGGGCGCGCTACCGGATCGAGACCGCGCGCCCCGGCTCGCTCGGCCCGCCCTGGCAGAGCCCGCACTGGCTGGAGTCGACGGTGCCGCTGGACTCCGACGACCCGGCCCCCGCCTACCCGGGGAGCCTGCTGGGCGAGGCGGGCCTGGACCTGCCGACCTTCCACGCCGACCGCGCGATCGTCCTGCGGCTCGTCCGCGAGACCGCGTGAGCACCGCCGCCGATCCCGGCGTCCTCGACACCGCCGCCGCCGGAACCGCCGCCGCCGATTCGTCCGCCACCACCCTGGAGCACCCCGTGAACAGCACCGTCACCGTCGACCTCGACCGCCCCGGCGCCACCATCAGCCGCCACCTCTACGGCCACTTCGCCGAGCACCTCGGCCGGTGCATCTACGACGGCTTCTGGGTCGGGGAGGACTCGCCCGTCCCGAACGAGGGCGGGATCCGCCTGGACGTCGTCGAGGCCCTCCGCGCCCTCGACATCCCCAACCTCCGCTGGCCCGGCGGCTGCTTCGCCGACCGCTACCACTGGACCAACGGCATCGGCCCGCGCGAGGAGCGCCCCGGCCTGATCAACACGCAGTGGGGCGGAGTCGCGGAGGACAACTCCTTCGGCACCCACGAGTTCATGGCGCTCTGCGAGCTGCTCGGCGCCGACGCCTACATCTCGGGCAACATCGGATCCGGCACCGTGCAGGAGATGGCGGACTGGGCCGAGTACCTCACCGGCGCGGGGAAGTCGCCGATGGCCGATCTGCGCCGCTCCCACGGCCGGGAGGAGCCGTGGACCGTCCGCTTCTGGGGGCTCGGCAACGAGACCTGGGGCTGCGGCGGCAACATGCGCGCCGGCGCCTACGCCGACCTGGCGCGGCAGTTCGGGACCTTCGTGCAGAGCGGCAACGACACTCCGCTCTACCGCGTGGCGGCCGGAGCCGACGGCGCCGACACCCACTGGACGCAGACGCTGATGGAGGTGATCCCCGAGATCGAGGGACACCCCTTCTCCTCCGTGCCGTGGGAGTCGGTCTCGGTGCACTACTACACGATCGGCGGCAGCTGGCACGCGAAGGGCAGCGCGACCGACTTCGACGCCGACACCTACTGGAGCACGATCGTGGCCGCGCAGGGGATCGAGGAGCTGCTCCGCTCGCACGCCGCGGTGATGGACGTCCACGACCCCGAGAAGAAGTACGGGATGGTGCTCGACGAGTGGGGCACCTGGTGGGACGTGGAGCCGGGGACCCACCCGGGCTTCCTCTTCCAGCAGAACACGATCCGCGACGCGATGGTCGCGGCCTGGCACTTCGACGTCTTCCACGGCTTCGCCGACCGCCTGACGATGGCGAACATCGCGCAGACGGTGAACGTGCTGCAGGCGATGCTGCTGACCGACCCGGACGGCGGCGAGATGGTCCGCACGCCGACGTACCACGTGTTCGAGATGAACAAGGGGCACCACGACGCGACGGTGCTGCCGACCACGGTCGCCGGCCCGACGCACGCGGTCGACGGCCGCGAGATCCCGGTCGCCTCCGCCTCCGCCTCCACGAAGGACGGCCGCGTCCTGGTCTCGCTGACCAACGTCGACCTGGAGGAGCCGCTCGAGGTCTCCCTCGACTTCCGCGGCGGGACCGTGACCGGCGCGACCGGCCGCCTCCTCACCGCCGACCGCCCCGACGCGCACAACCGGCCCGGCGCCGCCGACGAGGTGAGCCCCGTCGCCCTCGAGGGCATCGAGACCACGGCGACAGGCCTGCGCGTCACGCTTCCCCCGCACTCCTTCGCGACCGTGACGCTGGAGCTGTCGTGATCGCCGCACGCACGGAGGCCGCCCGCCGCCCGCCGATGGGCTGGAACAGCTGGGACTGCTTCGGCGCCTCGGTGACGGAGGAGGAGGTGCTCGCGAACGCCGAGTACCTCGCCGAGCACCTCCTGCCGCACGGCTGGGACACGGTCGTCGTCGACATCCAGTGGTACGAGCCCGATCCCGGCACGAGCGACTACCAGGAGGTGTCGGAGCCGGTGCTCGACGACTGGGGACGCCCGCAGCCCGCCGTCGGACGCTTCCCCTCCGCGGCGACGGGCGGGTTCACGGCGCTGGCCGCGCGCGTGCACGCCCTCGGCCTCCGCTTCGGCGTGCACCTGAT
This sequence comes from Rathayibacter sp. AY1F6, assembly GCF_002932035.1. Classification (NCBI taxonomy): domain Bacteria; kingdom Bacillati; phylum Actinomycetota; class Actinomycetes; order Micrococcales; family Microbacteriaceae; genus Rathayibacter; species Rathayibacter sp. AY1F6. Next base: position 226,092 of record NZ_PSVD01000002.1, read on the forward strand.
GCGCGGCGTCCCCCGCCGAGCGGCCGAGCTCGACCTGCCGGTGCTCGGGTCGGAGGCGACCTGCGCCGACATCGCCGACCGCGGGAACGTCTGCCCGTGGAACCCCGACAACTACGGAGTCGACATGAGCGCGCCCGGCGCGCAGCAGTACTACGACTCCGTGATGGCGCAGCTGGCCTCGTGGGGCGTCGACTTCGTGAAGCTCGACGACGTGCTCTACCCGCCGATCCAGGCGGAGGAGATCGCCGCCCTCTCCCGCGCGATCGACGCGACCGGCCGTCCGATGGTGCTGAGCCTCTCCCCGGGCAAGCAGCTCTCGCTCGAGAACCTCGAGGTGCTGCGGTCGACCGCGCAGATGTGGCGGATCTCGGACGACTTCTGGGACGACTGGGCGCACCTGCACGAGCAGTTCCAGCGGGCGGCGCGCTGGGCGCCGCACCAGCGCCCCGGCGCGTGGGCCGACGCCGACATGCTGCCGCTGGGGCGGATCGGCGTGCGCGCGCACGTGGGCGAGGACCGGCTCTCGCGGTTCACGCCCGCGGAGCAGCGGACGCTCGTGACGCTGTGGTGCCTGCTCCGTTCGCCGCTGATGATGGGCGGGCACCTCCCGGACACGCCCGCCGACACGCTCGCGCTGCTGACGAACGGCGACGTCCTCGCGCTTCTCGGCAGCGACGGCAGCCGCGAGATCGTCCGCGACGGCGACCTGGTGGTGTGGTCGGCGTGGCGCGGCGACGAGCAGTGGCGCGGAGTGTTCTGGCTGGGCTCGTCGGCGCGGTCCTACTCGGCGCATCTGGCCGACCTGGGCTGCTCCGGCGCGACCTCGGCCGTCGAAGTGTGGAGCGGCGCCGAGCTGCCGATCGTCGGCGGCGCCGTCGAGCTCGAGCTCGAGCCGCACGGCTGCCGCCTGCTGCGCCTGGCCTGACGCGCGGGCGCCGGCCGGAGCGGGCGGGGCCCGCCCCGGCCCGCCCCGGCCCGCCCCGGCTCGCCTCGGCGAGAAGCCAGGAGTCGTCGCACTCGAGACCGACCGCGACAACTCCTGCGCACTCGCGACCGGCCTCGGGACGCCGGACGCCCGTCGCTCCTGTGCCGAGCACCCCGAGACTCCAGGAGTTGTCGCACTCGAGACCGACTGCGACAACTCCTGCGCACTCGCGGAACCGCGATCGGAGGAGTCCGGCGAGAAGCCAGGACTTGTCGCACTCGACTTCGAGTGCGACAACTCCTGCGCACTCGCGAGCGGAGTCGGCGGCGGAGGCGGCGGCGGATGCGAAGAGACGCAGGAGGCCGTCAGGAGCGGGCGGCCGCGGGTCAGGACTCCGTGTCGACGAGCGAGTCGAGGTGGGCGAGGTCCTCGGACGAGATCTCGAAGTCGACGTCGGCGTTCTCGACGATGCGCGAGGGCGTCGTCGACTTCGGCAGCGGCAGCACGTCCTTCTCGAGCAGGTAGCGGATGCAGAGCTGCGCCACCGACTTGTCGTACTTCGCGGCGATCTCGCCGATGTCGGAGTTGGCGAGCAGGCCGCCCGTCGCGAGCGGCGAGTAGCCCTCCACGAGGATGCCGTGCTCCTTGCAGTACGCGGTCGTCTCGTCCTGGGTGTTGCCGACGAACCAGCGGATCTGGTTGGCGTGCGGCACCACGTCGGTCGCCGCGATCAGCGACTCCAGATCGGCGACCTGGAAGTTCGAGACGCCGATGGCGCGCGAGCGACCGGCCTCGAGGATCTCCTCCATCGCCTTCCACGCCGCGATGTTGCCCTCGCGGTGGTCGGAGCCCATGTCCTGCCAGGGCCACGGGGCGTGGATGAGGTACAGGTCGACGTGGTCGAGCTCGAGCGCCGCCATGGTGGTCTCGAAGCTCGCCTTCGCGCCCTCGTAGTCCTTCACCTCGGCCGGGAGCTTGGTGGTGATGAACACCTCGTCGCGCGGGACGCCGCTGTCGCGCAGTGCCCGGGCGACGCTCGCCTCGTTGCCGTAGGCGCGGGCGGTGTCGATGTGGCGGTAGCCGGCCTCGAGCGCGGCGGTCGTCGCGTCGTAGGCCTCGGGGCCATCGGGGATCTGCCAGGTGCCGAACCCGATCTTCGGGATGGCGACTCCGTTGGACAGCGTGAACGTGTCGGTCAGGGCGGGCATGACTCTCCTCTGCATCGGTCTTCTCCGCGGGCCGCCACCGGCGGCGCCGCTCCTTCCACGCTAGGCCGGGCCCCCGGCTCGCGCGGGCCCCTTGCGCTTGGCGCCTCCGGTGCTACGCGGCCGTCGCGCTCCCCGCCGCCGACCCCGCAGAAGTCGCAGGTCTCGCGCGCGAGTACCGCGACTTCCGCGGGGTCGCGAGCCGGCACCGCCGGCCCGCCCCAGCGAGCGGCCGGCGCCTCCCCCCTGAGGCGCCGACCGCTCAGCCTCGCGCCACCGACCAGGGGGTCCGCAGCGCCCGCTCGGCGAGCAGCCGCCGCTCCCCCGTGATCGACACCTCCGCCGTCACTGCCGCGTCCGCCGCCGAGGCGCCGGCCGTCAGCCGCAGCGGCCCCGGGTCCACGGCGAGCCGGCCGTCCTCCCCCGTCACCGCGAGCCGGGCCGCGTCGACGTGCAAGTGCACCGTCAGCGTCTCGCCCGCCGCGATCGGCACGCGCGCGAAGCCGATCAGCTGCGCGACCGGCCGCACCACCGCCGAGGTCGGGTAGCCCGCGTAGAGCTGCACCACCTCGACCGTGTCGGCGCCGTCGTTCCGGAGCGATACCGCCACGTCGAGCGATCCGCCGACCGGCAGCTCCGCCGCCGTCGCCAGCTCCGTGTACGTCACCGCGCCGCGGGTCAGCCCGTAGCCGAACGGGTAGAGCGGAGTCGCGTCCAGCGCCGTGATCCCGGGGTTCGAGAGCCCGAGCGACGGCTGCAGGTACGTGGTCGACGCGGACGGGAGCCGCGGGATCTGCACGGGCAGGCGCCCGGTCGGAGCCACACGGCCCGAAAGCACGCCGGCGACCGCGGCCGCCCCGTCCGCTCCCGGGAAGAACGCCTGCACGAGTCCGCGCGCCGCTCCGAACGCCCCGAGCGCGTAGGGCCGGCCCGAGAGGACGACCACCACGGTGGGCACGCCGGTCTCGAGCACGGCCGTCACCAGCGGCTCCTGCGCTCCGGGGAGGCGGAGGTCGGCCGCGTCGCAGCCCTCGCCCGAGGTGCCGTCGCCGAAGAGCCCGGCGATGTCGCCGACCACGACGACCGCCGCGTCGGAGCCGCGGACGAGGTCCACCGCCTCCTGCACGCCGTCGGTCGACGCGGAGGTGATCGAGCCGCCCTCCGCGAAGCGCACGCGCGACGCTCCGAACTCCTCCTGCAGCGCCGTCAGCACCGTCGGGATCGACAGGCCGAGGTCGTGCCCGGGGTGCTTGGAGAGCACGTGGTTGGGGAACGCGTAGCAGCCGACCAGGCTGCGGAACTGGTCCGCGGCCGGTCCCACGACGGCGAGCGAGCCGGAGGACAGCAGCCCGACGACGTCCTCGTCGCGCAGCAGCACGACCGACTCCTCCGCGATTCGCGACGAGATCGCGCGGTTGCGGGCGCTGTCGAGGTCGACCTCCTCGGCCCCCTCGGGCACCAGCGGGCCGCCGTCGAGCAGGCCCGCCTCGAACTTGTGGCGGAGGTGCCTGTCGACGGAGCGGTCGAGGTCGGCCTCGTCGACGACGCCCTCGCGGATCAGGCGCGGCAGCTCGCCGTACGCCGCCGTCTGCGGCAGCTCGACGTCGACCCCCGCGTGCAGCGCCAGGCGCCCCGCGTCGGCCGCATCGACCGCCACGTGGTGCATGGCCTGGAGGAACGGCACCGCCCAGTAGTCGGCGACGACCGTGCCCTCGAAGCCCCAGCGATCGCGGAGCAGCGTCGTCAGCAGGTGCCGGCTGGCGCTGCTGGGCACGCCGTCGATGTCGGTGTACGAGGTCATCACGCTGCGGGCGCCGCCGTGCCGCAGGGCGGCCTCGAACGGTGGCAGCACCGTGTCGGCGAGCTCGCGCGGCCCCATGCTGACGGGTCCGTGGTTGCGGGCGCCGCGGGAGGCGGCGTACCCGGCGAAGTGCTTCAGCGTCGCGACGACGCCGGTCCCCTCCAGCCCCGCGACGTAGGCGGCGCCGAGCTGCGAGACCAGGTACGGGTCCTCGCCGAGGGTCTCCTCGACGCGGCCCCAGCGGTAGTCCTTCACGACGTCGACGACCGGGGCGAGGCCCTGGTGGATGCCGAGGGCGCGCATGTCCGAGCCGATCGCCTCCGCCATCTCGCCCACGAGCTCCTCGTGGAAGGTGGCCGCCCAGGCGAGCGGAGTGGGGAACGCGGTCGCGCCGTACGCGGCCAGGCCGGTGAGGCACTCCTCGTGCGCGATGGCCGGGATGCCGAGGCGGCTGCCGGCGACCACGCGCTCCTGCAGCTCGCGGAGCCGGCGGACGCCCTCCGGGACGGTGACCGGCTCGGTGCCGAACACGCGGGTCAGCTGGCCTAGGCCGCCGGTGAAGAGGTCGTCGCCCGCGGCGGGCCCGTTGTCGAGCTTCGGGGCGAAGTCGTCGGCGGAGTCGGTGAGCCAGACGGAGCCGAGCTGCGCCGCCTTCTCCTCGAGGGTGAGTTCCTGGGTCAGGAGGCGGGCGCGCTCGGCCGGAGGCAGAGCGCGGTCCCGCCAGTCCCGCCCGGGAGGACGCGCGGCGTCCGTCCCGGGCAGTGCTGGGGAAGCGTCGTGCATCAGCCCTTGAACGCCCCGTCCATGATCCCGGACACCATCCGGCGGCCGACGAAGAAGAACGCGATCAGCAGCGGGAGGGTGGCCATGAACGATCCGCCCATCGCCAGGGCGACGTCGATCGAGCGGTTGGCCTGCAGCTGCTTCAGCGCGATCTGCACCGTGAACAGCTCCGGCGACTTGAGGACGATGAACGGCCACATGAAGTCGTTCCAGACCGCGGTGAAGGTGATCAGTCCGAGGACGAACGCCGCGGGGCGGACCACCGGGAAGGCGATGCGCCAGAACAGCTGCCACGAGTTGGCGCCGTCGATGCGGGCCGCCTGGATCAGCTCGTCGCTGACCGTCGTGGACATGTGCTGCCGCATCCAGAAGATGCCGAAGGCGCTGGCCAGGCCCGGCACGATGATCGCCTGGAGGGTGTCGACCCAGTCGAGCGCCGAGACGATCAGGTACTGCGGGATGATGCTCAGCTGCGCCGGCACCGTCATCGTCAGCAGCACGATCAGGAACAGCACGTTGCGGCCCGGGAACTGCAGCTTCGCGAAGGCGAAGCCGGCCATCGCGCAGAGGATCGCCGAGATGACGGCGATGCTCAGCGACACGATGAGGCTGTTCAGCATCGAGGCGATGAACGGGACGGTGTCGAACACCTTCTCGGCGATCGCCATGAAGTTCGTGCCCGGGTACAGGCGCGGCGGGATCGACGTGACGGCGGTCGCTCCGACCGACGCGACGACGAACATGTAGTAGAGCGGGAAGATCGAGACGAGCACCGCGATCACGAGGAAGACGTAGGTCGGCCAGCCGACTCCGCCGCCCTTCCCGCGCCGCTTCGGCAGCTGTGCCTTCTGGACCGTGGGGGCCAGCGTCTGCGGGACGGCCTGGTCGATCACATCCGACATCAGACGGCCTCCTTCCGGGTGCGGGTGGAGAGGTAGAAGTTGAGGAGGGAGACGAGGACCACGATCACGAACAGCACGACGCCGATGGCGGATCCGTAGCCGAACTTGAACTGGCCGAAGCCCTGCTCGTAGAGGAAGAGCGCCAGCGTCTGGCACTGCCGGCCGGCGCCGCAGGTGAGGCCCGATTCGGGAGCCACCAGGAGCGCCTCCGTGAAGATCTGCAGACCGCCGATGGTCGACATGATCACGGTGAAGACGATGATCGGGCGCAGCGCCGGGATCGTCAGGTGGCGGAACTGCTGCCAGCTGGACGCGCCGTCGACGGAGGCCGCCTCGAACATCTCGCGGGGCAGCGACTGCAGGCCCGCCAGGTAGAGGAGCGTGTTGTAGCCGAACCAGCGCCAGAAGACCATCGTCGAGATGACGATCCAGGAGCCGTAGTTCGTGGCGAGGAAGTTGATCGACGGCAGTCCGAAGATGCCGAGGAACCAGTTGATCAGGCCGAAGTTCTTGTCGAAGATCTGCGCGAACACGATCGCGGTCGCCGCGACGGAGGTGATGTACGGCACCAGCAACGCCATGCGGAAGAAGTTCGCCCAGCGGAGGCGGGCGTGGTTCAGCAGGTGCGCGAGGAAGAGGGCGAACAGCAGCTGGGGCACCGTCGAGATGATGAAGATGCCGAAGGTGTTGACCAGCGCGTTCCAGAACCGGGAGTCGGCGAAGAGCTGCTGGAAGTTCGCGATGCCGACGAAGGTCTGCTCGCCGATCGGGTTCCAGTCGAAGAGCGAGACGTAGAACGTGAACAGGAGCGGGAAGAGCCCGAAGACGATGAAGATGATGAAGAAGGGCGCGACGTACGCGTAGGGGGCGATCCGCTCCGAGAGGGAGTTGCGGATCCGCGCGGCCTTCTGGACCGGCGCGCTGGGCTGCTTGCGCTGCTTGCGGGGTGGTGCTGCTGTCACCGTTGACACGGGAGTACCTCCGTCGAGAAAGGGGGGAGGGGCCCGGCGCGCGAGGCGCCGGGCCGCTCGGGTGGGTGGGGCGATCAGCCGCCGATGGCCTGCTTGGCCGTGTCGAGTGCGGTCGACCACGCCTTGTCGGAGGTCACGTTGCCGGCCTCCAGCTCGACGAGGGTGTTGAGGAGCGCCCCGTTGATCGGGGTGGTGTCCGGTCCGTTGTAGAAGGACGGGAACTGCTCGACGGAGGTCGCCATGACCTCGCCGATCTTCGAGTCGCCGAAGAACGGGTCGGTGTACGACTGGACTTCTTCGCTGGCGACCGCCTCGGTGGCGGCGGGCAGCGTGCCCGAGGCCTTGAAGTGGTCGGTCTGGCCCTCAGCCGACATCATCGTCTTGATGTACTGCCAGGCGGCCTCGGGGTGCTCGGCGCGGGCGGGGATGGCGATGACGCTGCCGCCCCAGTTGCCGCCGATGCCGGGGACGCTGGTGACGCGCCAGTTGCCGGCGGTGTCGGGGGCGTCGGTCTTGATGCCGGCGAGGATCCACGAGGGGGCGATCGTCACGGCGAAGGCGCCGTTCGCGCGGCCCGGAGCCCAGCCCGAGGACCAGGCGGCGATGCCGGCGCTGATGCCGGCGTCCTTGGTGTCCACGGCGACCTGGAACGCGTCCTTCACCTGCGGGTTGGTGTCGTAGACCAGCTCGCCGTCGGGCGAGTAGTACTTCTCCGAGACCTGGTTGACGGTCGAGAAGAAGACGCTGGTCTCGATGTTGTCGACGAACGGCTTGCCGGTCGCCTCGGTGTACTTCTTGCCGGTCTCGATGAAGGACGGCCAGTCCTTCCAGAGCTCGGCGACCTGGTCGGGCTCGGTCGGCAGGCCGGCCTGCTCGAAGAGGTCGGCGCGGTAGGCGAAGCCCAGTCCGCCGACGTCGGTCGGGACGCCCACGACGGAGCCGTCGTCGGCGGTCGCGGCGGAGGCGGCCCACGGGAGGTAGGTCGAGGCGACGTCGTCGCCGCCGAGGGTGCGCAGGTCGAGGAAGTTCGAGCTGTTGGCGACGAACTGGGGCAGGTCGTCGTTCTGGATCATGACCAGGTCGGGCACCTTGCCGCCGGCGAGGGCCGCGGTGAGGGCGGTGGCGGTCTCGGTCGTGCTGCCGACCTCGGAGAGCTTGATCTTCGCGTCGGGCATCTTCGCGAGGTACTCGTCGACGCTGTCCTTGGCGTTGATGCCGGTGAAGGACCAGAAGGTGGCTTCGGCGTTCGGGTCGTCCGAGGCGCCTCCTCCCCCTCCGGACGAGCACCCGGTCAGTGTGAGCGCGACTACTGCTGCTGCGGCGGCTACGGCCGTCAGGCTTCTTTTCACGACAATTCCTCTTCGTTGGGGATTCGCAGGGTTTCGGTGAGGGCGGGCCTCAGAGAACGATCTCTTGGCGGCCAACCTAACCCGCCCGCGAGCACGATGCAAGCGAGAACCGGTCTCCGCGAGATAACGATCTCCGCCTAGTATCAAAGGGAAGTTTCGCAAATCGAGCAGTTCCGGACGGCCGCCCGCCGACCCGTGCGAGTCTTCACTCCGACGTTCTCCCCACCGTGCTCCGCGGGGAGGCGCGGAAGCCGGAACCTCCCCTCGCAGAAGGAAGCAGCATGACTCGACCCACGCTGGTGGACGTCGCCCAGGCCGCGGGCGTCTCGCGCGCCACCGCCGCCCGGGTGCTCGCAGGCGGCACCAATGTCGACGTCCGGATGACCGCCGCGGTCGAGCGCGCCGCGAAGTCCCTCGGCTACGAGGCGAACAGCGCCGCCCGGATGCTGCGCGGCGGGCGGGCCGGGGCCATCGCCCTGATCGTCGCCTTCAACGAGCTGGACAGCCTCACCGGGACGTTCTTCACCTCGGTGCTGAAGGGCGCCGCGAAGGGCCTCTACGCCGGCGAGGTGCAGCCCGTGCTGCTGCCCGCCGACCACGACGACAGCGACCGCATCCCCCGCTTCCTCCGCTCGCGGGCCGTCGACGGCGCGATCGTGATCCTCCAGCACGAGATCACCCACCTCGCGCAGGCGCTGGCCGACTCCCCCGTGCCGATCGCCTGGGTCGGCCGCCCGCGCGTCGCCCTGCCCGAGGACGCCATCGTCATCGACTCCGACAACTACGGAGGCGGCCGCCTCGCCGCCCGCGCGCTCGCCGACTCCGGCCGCCGGCGCCTGGGCATCATCGCCGGCCCGCACGACATGGAGCCCGCCCGCGACCGCATCCGCGGCTGGCGCGACGAGCTGACCGAGCTCGGCCTCGACTCCAGCCCGATCGTGCACGGCGAGTTCACCCACGAGAGCGGTTCCGCCGCGATGGCGCGCCTCCTGCAGCGCCACCCCGACCTCGACGGCGTCTTCGCCTCCTCCGACCTGATGGCCAACGGCGCGATCCGCGTCCTGCAGGCGTCCGGCCGCCGCGTCCCCGCCGACGTCTCCGTCATCGGCTTCGACGACGTCGTCATCGCGACCACCTCGGATCCGACCCTCACGACCATCCGGCAGCCCCTGGAGGACATGGGCCGCGTCGCCGCCGAGACCGTCGTCGCCGTCGTGCAGGGCCGCCCGGTCGACCGGCAGCCGATCCTCGCGACGACCCTCGTGCAGCGCGAGTCCGCATGATCCCGCCTCCCGCGCACCGCCTGATCGTCAGCACCGACGCCGCGAACGAGGCCGACGACCAGTTCGCGATCGTCCAGGCGCTGCTGACCGAGACCCTCGACGTCCGCGGTCTGGTGGCGGCGCACTTCGGCCGGCCGGGGAGCATGCCGGAGTCGCGCGCCGAGATCGACCGCATCGTGGAGTTGGCGGGATCGACGGTGACCGTCGTCGACGGCGCCGAGTCGGCCCTGCCCGCCGAGGCGTCGGACGGCGCCCGCCTGATCGTCGCGGAGGCTCTGCGCGACGACGGCCGGCTGTGGATCGCCGTGCTCGGGCCGCTGACCGACGTCGCCGCCGCCCTGCTGCTCGAGCCGTCGATCGCCTCCCGCGACGTCGTGGTCGTCTGGGTCGGCGGCCCGCCCTACGACGAGATCCCCGCCTACAGCCCCGAGTTCAACCTGATCAACGACGTCGGCGCCGCGAATCTGGTGCTCGAGTCGGGCATCGCCCTGTGGCAGATCCCGATGCCCGTGTACTCCGGAGTCGGAGTCGGGCACGCCGAGCTGCGGACGCGCCTGCGCGGCACGAGCCCGCTCGGGGACTACCTGGTGGACCAGCTGATCGCGTTCAACGACACCATCCCGTACGGGCCGCTCGACTTCCGGTCGCTGGGTGACAGCCCGGCGATCGGCGCCGTGATGAACCCCGCCGGCGGACGCTGGCGGAAGCGCCGCGCACCGCGGTTCTCCGCGGACGGCGAGCTCCTGCCCGACTCCGGGCCGTACACGATCCGGGTCTGCGAGGCGTTCGACACCCGCTGGCTGATCGAGGACCTGTTCGCGAAGCTCGTGGAGTTCGGGGAGCGGGCGGGCGCTGGGCGCTAGCAGTTCCCCCGGCGAATACTTCACTGCGAGAGTCCGGTAGACGAACCGGGGCCTCGTGCCGGCGGACACGCCTCCGTGCGCCGCGGCCAGGCTCCTGCGACTAGGCGTAGAGACGCAGATCGCTTTCGAAGAGCGACTCCGCTCTCAGTTCCTCTATGAACTTCTGGAGAGCCTCCACCGCGAGCGTCTCGGAGTCCTCAGAGTTCGCCGCTGCGCGCGCGGCTCTCAGCACCGCTTGATATCTGGCATAGATCGCATGCTGGGCATAGACGGCCTCGAGCACGTCTCCTAAATCCAGGAAATATCGGTAGAGAGTTCCAACCCGACACCCGCACGTGCGGCCACCTCGGCAGTCGTCGCCCGATCTCGGCCGACGTCGATGACGACGTCCCGTGCCGCCGCGACGATCGCCGCTCGTGAGCGACGATCCCGATCCTGAAGAGGTTCCGCCGGTCTTCTGCGACAGTTCGAACTTGTCATGAGCACAACAGTGCGACCTCTCCCTTAGAACGTGAAACATACTCATGTGGTCATTTCGAGATCGTTCGGCGCGGATTCCGGCTACCGCACCGCTTCTGTCCTTCATCTCGGAGCGAAGCCCGCCGCTTCCGCGCAAAATGAGCCCGCAAGCCGGGTCCGATTTGGCTTTCAAGTACAACCAGAGTCGCACTCACTGAAAGGCGAGTACAACTCCATATCCGAGTGCGCCACTTATCCCGCCACTCGGACGATGACTCTTGACACTCACGAGCCTCAATGAGACGGTTCTGCGACTGCGGATGCAAGCCTGCGTCCGTCGAGAACCCGCCGATTGAAGGGAAGTACAACATGTCGTCGATCGAACTCAAAACCCTCTCCGAAAAGATCCGAGGTCTTGCATGCGTGGTCGCAGTACTTCTTGGCGCCGGAGCAGCCGCACCGCTCTCGACAGCAGCCCCGACAGAAGATCCGTGGGCGGATATGCGCGCCGGCTATGCATCACTCGGTACCGAACCTGCCACCGTCGAAGCGCTGGTCTCCAAACTCGAAAGCGGACAGCCCGTGGACGCATTCTTGGGCGCGGAACCCGTTTCGTCTCACTCCTACGTTCAAATAGGAGATGGCCCGCTAGCCGACGATGGAGACCTCGTGACAGTGTCGATCTTTCCGGACGGTTCCGCGAACACTGTTGCAGTGGAGAGCCCATCCGGCACTCCTGGAGGAGTCGCCACAATGGCTCAGATCGGCGGTTGCTCCGTGCAGACGGGCTCGGGATACCAGAACTCGAATGGGTGCTCGGTCACAGCGACATGGTCGGCCGGCGCGATCCAGGCCGGGTTCGTAGCCAGCTACTCACTTATTCAGGGCGGCTACGATCAGATCATCGGAACAGGCATGACGTGGCAGCGATGCAGCCCGATGACGTGCTCGAGCCCAACTTTCACGGTCAAGAAGATGAGTGAGGGGTTCTCCGGCCCGGCAGTACTCCGAGGACAGCGCGACGTGACGGCTCCTTGGGGAAGCTGGAACGTCTGGGTTGCTCTGAATGTCGGCGGAGACCGCGCCTGGGCGACCCAGTCCTAAGGAGAACATCAATGAGTAACGTGACAGATGAGATCAGCCCAGGGCTTGGACTCGACATCGCAAGCTATGCCTGGATCACATTGTATGTAGCACTGACCACGCTGGCTCTCGTGGTCAACTGGAGGCGCTCCGCTCCACGTGGTGAGAAGTTGGCCTGGCTCCTGGTCACTGTTCTGATTCCGCTTGTCGGCGCCGTGACTCTCCTTGTTTATTCTGTTATCCGTTCGCGTCGAGATTTTGGCGAGTAATAGTTCTAGACAATAAACGCACTTATCGATGATAGCCGCAGGGAAGCACCTGATGAGGTGTTCCCTGCGGCTCTCATCCATGTTGCGCCCCACCCCCTTGCGAGCAAAGTATCCACACGACCCGAAGCCGCCACCTAACGCTTCAGTTCCTTGATCTTGGAAGCCAAAACGCCATGTGAAACCCGGAAGATGTTTATCGTTCTGGTCGTTTCATCTCAGACCTTGAAGAATTCGAGGGGAGAGGGAGCTCGCGCGACACAAGTACCTACTCCTCACAGCGGAGGACTGGCGCCGGCTGGAGTGCCTGGTCGCACGAGACCTCGGGCGGCTTGCACGAACGGCACTGTCCGCGACACGGGTATAGGCAGCTCTCGCGGACTGGCCCAGTGACGCCCGAAAAGCAGAACTCTGCGACGTATCCCTCCCCGCCGCCCACGACGCGGCGTCGACGGGCATCGGCTCCACGGCCGTCTCCGGTCGACACCGTGACCACTTGCACCCGCTGAACCGATCCGAGAAGGCGGCTCGCACGGTCCGCTCGCGGCTACGAGCATTACTCTGCCAGGCTAGGTTTGCGCCGCACAGAACAGGGCGACGGGCCGGGAGTGGACGACTGCTGGAAACAAGACGGCCGCCCTTTCCCTCTGCTTGGAGATACCCCTGATGGCACAGACGCTGACTCTGATCGATGATCTGAACGGCTCCGCGATCGCCGCCGGTGGAACCGTGAAATTTTCGATCGAGGGCGTGAACTACGAAATAGATCTGTCCGCGGAGAACGCGGCCGAGCTGCGCGGTGTTTCCGAGAAGTACGCGACCGCCGGCCGCCGCGTGCGCCGGGAACGCTTCGCGGCGCCGTCCACGTCCTCTGCCCGAACGCAGAACGGTAGCCGGAGGGGCGCTCGATGCGCAGCAGCGCGTGCGCAAGGTCGCTGCCGCCCGTCATCCCGGAGGACACGGCGAACCGGTGAGCGGTGAGACCGAGGGCGATGACGCGATCCGCGTCCTTGGGGAGGGTCTTGCGAGCGAGGAACGTCGCGATCCACTCGCGGCGCACCTTCTCGGCCGCGTTCCACGCCTTGTTGTTGGCGATGAGAACCTTCCGCTCCGCGGACTTCTCAGCACGCTCCTCCTCGGTCTGCGGTTGCTCGGGGGCTCCGTAGGCGTAGGTGAATCCGGCGGCGGTCGGGCCTGGACGAGGAGCGTGACCTCGACCTCGCCGCGCCAGCTGGTGTCGATGAGCACTCCGCGGCCGGAAGCGACGGCGACCTGCTCGGGGGTGACGCTCTTCCCGTCCTCGCCACGCAGCTGCCGCACCGGCGTCCACGTCGCCTGGTCGCCGTAAGCGTCGGAGCGGGTGAGGATCTGGAAGACGTTGCCGGTGTACTCGGCGGCGGTCGCCGCGAGGAGCCCCTGGTGCGCGGCCTCGTCGCGGAGGGTCTGCGCGGTGTGCTCGAACCGGGCCGGGTCGTGTATGGCGACCTCGATCAGGGTCGCGCGGGCGTCGGCGTCGTCCTCGAACTCCAACAGCACCGCCGCCTGGTCCAGGGTCAGCTCGTGCTCGTGCAGAACGGACGTGACGGTCGCGGACTCCGCGACCGCGAGGCCCTTCTACACCGCGTCGGTCTTGGTGCCGGTGCGCTTGGCGATCGCAGCGGCGGAGACGCCCTCGAACGCGAGCTGCGCCCACGCGGCGGTGCGATCCGCGACGCTCAGCTCGGCGCGCTGGTCGTTCTCGATGATCTGCTGAACGATCCGGTCGGCGGTCGTCTCGTCGCCCTCCACGACGTAGACCGGGATCGTGGGCACTCCGGCCTCGCGGGCGGCGAGAGTGCGGCGCTGTCCGGCGCGGACGATGACGTTTCCGTGCTCGTCGCGGCGAGCGAGGACCGGGGTGATGACGCCGTTCTCGCGGATCGACGCGATGAAGTCCTTCGTCAGCGGGGCGCTGGTGCGGACGTTCGCCTCGATCACGAGGACGGTCGGGTCGATGTGCTGAACGGTCCCGGTTCCGGTGGTGATAGTCACGATGGTTTCTCCTTGATCGGTGTGCGACCATGAAGGTGACGAGTCCCGTGGTGTTAGCCGCACTACGGGGCTTTTGTCGTCTTCCTGATCGTTTTTCTTTGCCTCTCCGGCGAGTGAAAACCAATTGAGTGGAGTCGGCGGAGTGACGGCTCTCTTGGGCGAAATAAGGGAGCGTGCGACCGCGTCCGAGAGAGACGGCACGTAGCCGACGGAGCGAGATAGGTTGAAACCGCGGAGAGGTGAAGAAAACGGGTAATCCGGCCGCGTAGCGGCTCCCGCCGGCGGTGCTCCGTCACCGCTGCGCGTGCGAAGCTCGCGCCCCACCGGAGAAACGACGTCGGTAGGCTTCGGCTAGGTGACGCTTGATCACCCCGGACGGGAGAACGACATGAACGCCGTGATCTACCGCATTCGATCCATCGCCGCATTGCTCCGCGCGAAGTTCACCACAGCGCCGGCGGCGCTTCCGACGGATCCGTTCGGGGAGCCGCCTCGCGAGGCTCACGACCCGCGCTCGTACCAGGAGGAGTCGTGGAAGGCACCTGCGCCTTCCACGCTCAACTTCCACTGAAGCCGTGCTCCCTAGGGGAGCATGAGGGGTTCGCCCCTCACAGGCTGGCCTGCACCGTTCACCGACCTGAGCGGTTGCTCGATGCTTTCGGCGCGGAACTCAGATCGACTGCGGTCGGATCTGTACGCGATTGACGGCGTAGGCGGCGCCACCTGCGATGATCCCGGCGACGAGGAAGGCCGGGAGCGGAACGAACCCGAACGCGGGGACGTACGTAGGTTCGGTGAGGCCCGCGGGAAGCAGCGGGACGCTGACCGCGATAGAGCTACCGAGTGCGGCCCCGATCGACTCGCGCGTGACGGTCAGCCGGCGGCAGGCGCGGCGGACCACCGCTCGGCTTGCGAGTGCACCGACTGCGCTGTAGGTGCCCACGATCGCCCCGAGGATGACTGTCACGATGAAGAAACCGACAAAACCGACGACGCCAATGGCGATTTGGTTCCCATCGCTGAAGTCGTTGTACTGGAACAGCAAGGAGACGAAAGGGGCGCTGTAGAGGATCGCGACGATGGCTCCGAGGAACGCGCCCACACAGACGGGGTGTCTTTTCATCCACAGGGGCACGTGTACTCCTTCGTTCTGAGGCTCACAGTAGCCCTGTCACAGCGGCCCTGCGCCTCCTAATCGGCCACTACACCCGCGGCGCTCGGTGCTCGAGCGATCGAACGGTCACGCGACGGGCCTTCACCTGAAAACTCACAAGCCCGCCTGACGACGTGGAAGGCGCCCGCGGCCTCCACGACGATCCGATTCCAGGAAGATCGCGCTCCCGATGAGGTGAAGAAAACCTAGAATCGCGCCGCGTAGCGGCTCTCGCCGGCGGTGCTCTGGCGCCGCTGCTCGAGCGGAGCTCGCGCCCCCGAACGGGGAGACGGGTGAGGCTTTGACCGTCTGCGCGACCGCAGTTCCGTCCGGCGCGAGAAAGCGGCCTGTGGCACTGTGTGCAGATGATGATGTGGCGTGAGACGGCGTCAGCCGAAGCGCAAGAGGATCTCGACGGCCTGCTCGATCTGACGATGACCCGCGCCGTTGAGGCTCTCGGAAAGCGCGGTGAGCTCGGCCCGTTCTCCGCCTCGATCGACACCGACGGGCGCAGCGTTCTGAGCATGGTGGAGCCGGAGCCGGGTCGCGGGAACAACTCGTCCCAGGCGGACCTCGACGAGCTCCGGCGTGCGAGCAGAGAGAATCGGCAGTCGTTACGGGCGGTCGCGTACGTCAGCGTGGTCACGATCAGCGGGAGCGGTGATGCCATCCGAGTCGAGTCGGAACATCGGGAGGGCATCGCGCTGGTGGTCCTGGTTCCCTACACCCGGCTTCGTCTTCGCAAGCAACTGAAACTCGGCGAGATGCGCCTGCAGGCCGGCGTAGTCGACATCTGGGCGCCGGAGGTCTGACTTCCTCGCAACCGATGACCACGCATGACCGCGTGTCCCACGAGGAACGCGATGCCGAGCGTGAGCCAGGCCAGTAACCAGGCGAGCAAAGGACTCGCCGCGTAGCGGCTCCCGCCGGCGGTGCTCCGTCACCGCTGCGCGTGCGGAGCTCGCGTCCCGCCTCCGGCGGAACACGGGGGAGCGCGAGGGGATCGCCCCTCGTGGCCGGCCCGAAGGCCGGCCCCTCCCCCGCGCTACTCGGCGGGCGTCAGGAACGCGATCAACGCGGCGGCCTCGGCGGTGCCGTCGTCGTAGACGGGCATCCCGCCGGGTCCGCACTCCCCCGGCAGTCCGAGCGTGTTGCGGGTGTGCGTGAGGATCTCCGCGTCGGTCGCGGTGGCGTTCTCCGGGTCCTCGTCGCGGCTGGTCGCGAGGATGAGGGCGAGCTGGTCGGCGCTCGCGCGGCCGGTGTCGGTGCGGGTCATGGTGTGGTCCTCTCAGCGGTTCAGGAACGGGGCGACGCGGCGGATCGCTGCGCGGCGGGCGTGAGTGATGCAGTGGCGGAACGAGCCGCTGGTGATGCCGTGCAGCTGGTCGGAGTGCCACGCTTCCCAGACGCCGGACTTGCGGCGGGTGACGTGTACCGAGGGCGTCGTCTTGGGGTCGGTGCCCACGACGCGGACGTCGACCGCGCGGGTGTTCGCGAGCGTGAGGTAGGTCTTCGCGGTGGTCTGCAAGTCGGTGGCGGTCTGCATGGTGTGGGTGCTCCCTCTGGCTGATCGTTTTTCTTTGCCTCTCCGGCGGGGAAAACCGTTTGAGTGGAGGCGGCGCAGTGACGCCGATAGCGGGCGAAATAAGCCCGCAGGGCGCGTCCGCTATCGGTGGCACGGAGCCGGTGGAGCGAAATAGGTTGAAACCGCGGAGAGGTGAAGAAAACGGGTGGAACGGGCCGCATCGCGGCCTCCCGTGAGCGGTGCTCCGTCGCCGCTGCGCGAGTGCAGCTCGCGCCCCGGAACGGGACACCGGGGAGCGTGAGGGGGCCGCCCCTCACGGGCGGGCGGCGCCGGCCCGCCCGCTTGGTTCCTTGGCTGGTATGCGGCGCTGGCGGATACGGTGGGCGGATGAACCGCCTGACGGTAGCTGCGATCGCGATCGCGGTGCTTACTCTGGCCAGCGGTTGCTCCGCGACTGCGCCTGAACCTGCGTCGAAAGCGCCGAACGGCGATCCGATCGTCGCCGCTCGCAACCTTCCTGATGCTGGTGGCGTCGTCGCCGTTAGCGACGCCAGTTCAAGCTGCGGCGAATACGTTCTTGAGCAAGGAAGTGACCTGCCTAGCGAGGCTCGAGCCTGCCTCGCGACGGCCGCCCTCGCAGGAGAGGATGCGGAACTGGCTTGGAGCACACCGACCACCGAAGGTGACCCGATCGTCTCGTTCGCGTTCGTCGGTGGCTCGATCGACGGCGTCGACGTGTACACGACGACAGCGTTCGATCGCCACAACGGTCTTGAAGAGCCCACGGGCGTGGGTGCCAGCTGGTCACTCCTGCACTGCGCCGATCCGGCAGATGTGCACGGTTCCGGCGACTGCGCACGCTACGTCGAGGGATGAACCCCGAGCCGGAGGCTTCGGAGACTGGGCCGCATCACGGCTTTCGACGTGCGGTGCTCCGTCACCGCCGCGCGCGCGCAGCTCGCGCCCCGCAACGGGGCACTCGGGGACCCTTCTATGGCTTCGAGTCAAGACCCAACACGCGATGAAGCGGTCGGTCGTCGTCTCGGCCTGAGACCCCACGGCGCCGGTCAGGGAGTCGACGGGGTCCCGGTGGATACTGGACGCCGCAGCGAGCCCGACGGGCCGCGTGTTCTGAAGCGAGGTCGTAGGACATGCCACAAGACAAGAACCTTCCCCCGTTCCTGAAGTACGCCAACAGGGTGATCGTGTTCCTCAACAACATCGGTATCACCACCGGTCCTCCGCATGTTCTGACCGTGGTCGGCCGAGTCTCCGGCGAGCCGCGCTCCACACCCGTCTCGATCGTTGTCGTGGACGGGGCTCGGTACGTGGTCGCCGGACAGAAGATGTCCTGGGTCAAGAACGTGAGGGCTGCCGGCCGTGGCGAGATCCAGCGCGGCCGACGACGAGAGGCAGTGAATTTCACCGAGATGACCCTTGAACAGCGCGGCCCGATCCTCAGCGCGTACTGGCATCAGCACAGCCAGGGCCGAAAAGTCGCCGCTCAGATCTTCGAAGTCGGCCCGGAGGCGAGCGCTGCCGATTTCGCAGCGGCCGCGCCGCGCTGCGCAGTGTTCCGCTTAGATGATCAGGACTCCACGACCCTCGCGTAAGACTCGTCACCCCTGACGCCCCGTAGACGGCCGAACAGGCGCCCTCGTATCGTGCTCGGCGTCGACTCACACGGCTACGTGCCCAACACCATGCGGACCTGTAGCGCCTTGAATAGTTCACGTGCGATGTATCGCTTGACGCTGCGCCTGATCTCGCGGACAGTTCGGCCCTCTGACGTTCGTCGCTCGACGTATGCGCGAGTGCGCGCCTCGGAGACCATCCGTACGCGAGCGATCACGTCGAGCGCGCGATTGAGCTGACGGTCACCGCCACGGTTGAGCCGGTGACGTGTCGTGTTCCCCGATGACGCCGGAATCGGGTTCACTCCGGCGAGAGCTGCGAAAGCAGCCTCGCTCCGCACCCTGCCCGGGTGGGAGTATGCCGCGACTGCCACTGCGGCGGTGACCGGGCCGACGCCGTAGATCTGCTGCAGCCCGGGCGCGAGAAGCTCGACCAGCTCAGCTAACGCTTCGCGGTTGTGTCGCATCTGCCGTCCAAGATCGATCACGGTCGAGGCCAGCCGGACAGCTTCAGCGCGGATGATGCGCTCAGCCACGTCGGAACGATTAGCGTCCAGATTGGCGAGCTGCTGCACACCACGATCGGTGAGTGCCCGCCTCGTGTCGAGCCCGAAGTCCGCGGTACGAATCAACGCGTTGAGCTGGTTCCGGGCGCTCGTGCGACGAACTTCCATATCTCGGCGGGCGTCAAGCGTCACTCGGAGTGCATTGCGCAGCCCGTCGGCCTTCGGCCGAGTCAGCGCCTCGAGCTCGATCCCCATAGCCGAGGTCGCGGCAGCGATCGCGTCGATTTCATCAGTCTTGCCGCGGACGCGGCTCGACTTCTTCGGCGGCCGGACCTCGCAGAACACGATCTCGTCACGCAGCAGCGCTCGACCCAACGACGCACCGTAGGAGCCAGTGCCCTCCATCGCGAACAGAACCGACCCGCCCGCGATGCCTCGCACCCAGGCGATCGCTCTGTCGATCGCCGTCGCCGTGACCGGGAAGGCTTTCGTTCCGAGGATCTCGCCGGTCTTGGTAGCGACGATTGCGTAGGTGTGGGTGCGGGCGTGGGTGTCGACTCCGACGACGTGGTCATAGCGGTGGGCGACGATCATGCGGCCTCTTCTCCTCAGGGGTCATCCGGGTGGGATGCGCCGCGGAGGCATCTCTCTAACGAGTCACGCGGCCGAAGTCGCGGACAACCTTCTATCAAGCCATCGCAGCGTCACGCCGGAACTAGCTCGCTCGGACGGACAGGTCCCCAGCAAGACACAGCGGTCAAGAGTGTGATGAGTCACGCCCGAGCAAGCCAGGACCAGCCTGACAGCCGGCACCAGGCCAGCCGCGACCATTAGAGAGTGTGAGGGGATCGCCCCTCGCGGGCCGGCTGGAAGGCCGGCCCTCCCCCACCTGCGACCCCTGCATGTGAGACCGAGATCCGACTGCTGGACGCGGCGGATCTGGGGCACACCGAGATCTGATCGTCGCTGAAGGCCGGGGTCCCGCCCCCGGCCTTCGTCATTTCTGGTCCCCACCCGGAAAGGGGCCGCCGCGGAGGGACATCTGCCCGTTCCTGCACGGATGTTCACGGTAACGTCAGCCGACTCCTCAGCGGCGAGGAGGTCGGCGGGAGCTCGTGCCCCCGCCTGCTGCCGCTCGGGGCACTCAGCGAGGACCGACCCAGAGGACGACCATGCGACGACGACACGCCCTGCTCCCTGGAGCGCTCACCGGACTGCTGCTGGCCTCCGGGCTCGTCGCCGGAGGGCCCGCCGCGGCTCCAGCGGCGGCCGCTCCGGTGGCCCCCGCTCCCGCCGCTCCCGCTCCCGCTCCGGACCGCCCCGTCGCGGCTCCAGACGCCGAGCCCACCGTGATCGAGCCGGAGGCGGACGCGACGACGCAGCAGGCCGCCCTCGCCCTCGACGCCGACTTCGTCGACGTCGAGATCCCGGCGCGCGCCCAGGTGCAGACGCACCGCGTGACGATCGCGCTCGTCGCTCCGCAGGGCACCGTCCCGGGCGGGTACACGACCGCCGACGCCGTCCGCGCCCTCGACCTCGTCGACCGGTTCTACTCCCGCGAGACCAGCGGGGCGATCCGCTTCGAGCTCGACCAGGTCGTCGACTGGCAGGTCGTCGACCAGCCGATCGGCTGCACGAACACGGGCGGACTGCAGGACTGGATCGCGCAGAGGACCGGCTGGCAGCGCGGACCGGGCAAGCACCTGGTCGCCATGGTGCCTGAGGGTGACCCGTGCCCGAACTGGGCCAACGGCGAGCAGTCCGGCGATCCCGATGACGGCGGACGCGCGTTCCAGCCCGGACCGGACGCGTACTTCCTCGCGCACGAGCTCGGCCACAACCTCTCGCTGCCGCACGCCTACAGCGTGAACTGCGCCACGACCCGCGACTACGCCTCCACCCCGCTGCCCGCGGACTGCCGCCGCGAGGAGTACGGCAACCGGACCGACGTGATGGGCGGCGCCTGGTCGTTCCTGCCGCTGTCGTCCCCGTCGCTGGCGCGCCTGGGCACGCTGCCGAACACCCGCCAGCCGGTCTGCGGCGCACCCCGCACCACGACGCTCGACACCCTCGGAGCCGGACCCGCCGGCCGGCGTGCGCTCACCTGGAACGACCCGCAGGACACGGGCATCCGCTACTGGGCGCAGTACAACGACCGCGCCGACACGACGTCCGACGGCGGCGCGTACACGAGTCCCTTCCAGGTGCGCCGCGACGTCTCGGGCGTGCAGATCCTGCGCTCGAACCCGGGCCAGCCGTACGCCGGCGACCTGCTCGAGCGTCCGGGCGACGCGAGCGAGGCGAACGAGTTCGTGCTCGCCGGAGAGAGCGCAGTGCTCAACTCCGGCATGTCCGTGCGGGTCGACCGGATCGACGAGCTCACCCGGACCGCGACGGTCACCGTGACCGTGCCGTGCACCGACTACGTCGGCGACATCGCTCCGCTCGCCTCGTCGACGAGCGCTTCGTACACCTCGCCGTGGACCTCGGTCGGAGCGGTCGCCGACGGCGCCGCCTCGACGATCTGGGGCTCCTGGCCCCGGGTCGGAGAGCAGCACGTCGAGCTGCGCTGGCCGAGCGCCGTGACCGTCGACAGCGCCTCGGTGCTGTTCGCGAGCGACGCGGCCGACGCCGACGGACGCGGGCTGATCCCCGCGCGGTCGTGGCGGGTCGAGCACCTGGTCGGCGACGTCTGGACTCCCGTGAGCGGAGCGGCTCCCGGCCGCGAGCGCGACGTGCTGAACCGCGCGACGTTCGCTCCGGTGACCACGACGGCGCTGCGGCTCGTGTTCACGGCGTGGGGAGCCGGCGAGTACGGCGGGTCCACGGGCGTGGCCGAGATCGAGGTGAACGGCATCGCCCTCGCGGCCTCGGCGGAGGCGCGCGGGACGCTGCAGAGCGTGCCGACCGCGACGACGCGCGACCTCGCGCAGTCCGTGCTGGTGCGCGATTCCTCTGGTCGCGCCCTCGCGGGCCGCTCGGTGGGCTTCGCGATCACCGGGCCGGCGGCCTTCGAGAGCGGAGCGACGACCGCCGCGGTGCTGTCGGGCGCCGACGGCGTCGCCGCGCTCCCCCGGATCCGCACCGGCTCCACCGCCGGCACCGTCTCGATCACCGCGCGCGTCGACGGCGTGACGACGGCGCTGGCCGGAGCGAGCGTTGCGCCCGGCGCCTCCGTCACCGCGAAGGCGACCTCGCGGCTGATCCTCGGGAAGGTCGTCGTCACGGTGACGGCGACGAACACCGGCCGCGCGGCCGCCGATCTGACCGTCGTGACGCCCTACGGCACGGCGTCCTCGGCCGCGGTCGCCCCGGGCGCCACGGTGACCAAGGTGTTCCGCACGGGCAAGAGCTCGATCGCCGCCGGCACCGGCACGGTCACGGCCGTCTCGGGCGCCTCGCGCGCGAGCGTCTCGGTGGTCATCCCGCGCGCGTGACCGGGACGGGGGCTGCCCGCCCGCCAGGACGACTCCGTCCGGGCGGGCGGCTGCTGTTGGCGTCGAGGTGACGCGCCCGGCGACGTGCCGCGGCGGAGTGATCGGGGGACACGATGAGGCGGACGACCGCAGGGATCGCACTGGCAGGAGCACTGCTGCTCGCCCTGACGGGATGCGCGGGCGGAGGCGGGACGGTGGGCGAGGTCCGACTTGTAAGCATGACAACAAGTCAGCGCGGCCCGCTCGTCAGAACAGAGGAGGGAGCTGCCCTGAGGTGAGGATCAGCCGCAGCCCGACCGCGAGAAGAGCGCCCGTCGCGATGACGACTCCGACGATGAGCCGCCGCTCAGCGGCGCTGTCCGCCGCGGCGATCCGGTTCGCTCGGATCGCCTCCTCCTGCTCGATCAGGCGGCGGCTCGTCTTCCGACTCAGCCCCGTCAGCCGCTCGCCGTGCAGGCGCACACGGTCGGCCTCCTGCTGGAGTCGGCCGCTGGACAGGCGCGAGAGCTGATGAGCCGCGCGCGCGGCCCCGAGCCGCTCATCGACACGGCTGCGCTCGATCACGTAGTCACCGCCGGGATGAGGAACGCGATCAGCGCGGCGGCGTGGTCGGTGCCGTCCTCCCGGACGGGGAACCCTCCGAGCACCCACACCCCGGGGAGGGTGAGCGTGTTGCGGACGCCCGCGAGCAGCCGTTCGGTGCTGTAGCTCTCGTGCTCCTCGTAGTAGTTGCGCTCGAACGCGACGATGAGGCCGATCTGCTCTGGCGTCGCGCATCCGGTGTCGGCGTCGATGACCGGTGCGGTGCGGGCGGGGTCCGGGGTGAGGAACGCGATCAGTGCGGCGGCGAGGGCGGAGCTGTCGTCCTCGACGGGCTCGGCGCCCGGCAGGGCGTGGGCGTTGCGGACGGCGGCGAGCATCACGTCGTCGCTGTCGTCGGCGTTCTGGTCCCAGTGAGCGCGCTGGTCGGTGATGATGAGGGCGACCTGATCGGGGGTCGCGAGGCCGGTGTCGGTGTCGGTGCGGTACATGGTCTGTTCCTCTCAGCGGGTTGCGGCCAGCGCGGTGTTGATGTCGACGGTGATCCCGCGCTCCGCGAGGCGGTCGAGGGTGGCGGGCTCCTTCGCGATCTGCTGCCAGCCCTCGGGCGAGATGACGACCGCGGGATCCCCGTCCGCGTCGTTGAAGACGACACAGGTGCGCGAGTCGAGAACGGCCCCGGTGCGCGGGCAGAGGATGTTCTTGCTGACGAGGTAGGTGACCGTCTGGTCACGGAGGATCGCTTCGAGGGTGTCCATGTGTGTTGCTCCTGCTCCTGGCTGATCGTTTTTCTTTGCCTCTCCGGCGGGGAAAACCGTTTGAGTGGAGCCGGCGGAGTGACACCGATCACGGGCGAAATAAGCCCGTAGGGCGCGTCCGGGATCGGTGGCACGCAGCCGGTGGAGCGAAATAGGTTGAAACCGCGGAGAGGTGAAGAAAACGGATGGAACGGGCCGCATCGCGGCCTCCCATTGGCGGTGCTCCGTCGCCGCTGCGCGAGTGCAGCTCGCGCCCCGGAACGGGACACCGGGGAGCGTGAGGGGGTCGCCCCTCACGGGCCGGCGCCGCCGGCCCCCACGCCCGAGCGGGTCGTGTCAGCGTCGGATGCGACGATGGAGGCATGTGGGAACTGGCACACCGGACGCGCGCGGAATCGGCATCAACGGTGGTGCGCAGCAACGCGGCGACGAGCGCCCCGGCGATCCCGGAAGTGCGCGCAGCGATCCCGGAGGATCACGTCATCCTCTACGTGCTCCGCGTCGAGAACTGCTGGGAGTAGAACCCACCGGGATTCGCTCGGAACCACTAGCGTTGCGATCAGTTCCGGAAAGCGATGGTCTCGTGATGGCAAACGTGTTGAAGTTCGTCGGAAAGGCATTCGTGATCGTCTTCCGCCTTCTGGGCGCGGCGGTGTCCGCGGGACTCGCCGCTCTGGGCGTGGGCAGCTTCCAGCAGCCCAACCCCGGACCGCCTCCGTCCTCTACGGAGAACCGCGAATATAGGCCGTAGAACGGCGAACTCTGCGGCGGATGGCGGAGTATCTCGGAGGACCGAGTCCTACTCAGCCGCGGAGGCGGCGCGGCGGCGGGGTGCGCGTTGGGTGGTCGTGGTGACGACGGCGGTCGCGCGGGTGAGGTTGGGGCCGATGGCGTCGGCTTCGAGGACGCGGCCGGTGCGGCGGTTCTCTCCTTCTCCCCAGGCGACGGTGCGCTCGTAGCCGACGACGATCACGGCGTCTCCCTTGTGGAGGGAGGCGAGGACGTGCTCGCCGAGTTCGAACTTCGCTTCCACGTAATGCGTGGTCGGGGCGTCGTGCGGGGTCCACTCCCCCGCGCGGTATTCGCCGGTGTTCTCGATGACGCGCAGCTTCACGATCTGCACGCGGCCCGCCTGCACGGCCTCGGGGTCGGCGGCGAGGTTGCCGGTGATGGTCCTGGTGCTCATCTGTCGTCTCCGTAAGTTTGGTGGCGGCCCGAGGGGGCCGGATGTGGCTTATCTGTCGTCGCCGATCGTGTGGCTCAGCAGGAGTGGCCGTCCGGTCCTCTGGGGTGCCCCTGGCCGCTAATTGAGATGTGCGTTTCGGTCGCTGTTTACGGAGATGACGGTTGGGTGCTCCTCGGGCTTACACGAGGCAGATCACGACTGAGGAGGACGGGTTGAACGATCGACAAGCTCACATCTGGGTGGGCATCGATGCAGGAAAGGCGCATCACTGGGTGACAGCGATCGACGACCAGGGCGCGATGCTCTGGTCGCGCAAGGTCAGCAACGACGAAAGTGCGATCCTCGACCCGCTCGCCGAAGTGCTTACTCTCGGCGAGAACTTCACCTGGGCAGTCGACATCGTCGGCACCACGTCTGCGCTGCTTCTCGCGCTGCTCGCAAGCCACGGACAGTCCGCGCTGTACGTCCCCGGACGGATCGTCAACCGGATGGCCGGCGCATACCGAGGCGAAGCGAAGACGGACGCCCGCGACGCCTACGTGATCGCCGAGACGGCGCGGCACCGGCACGACCTGACCCCAATCAGGCTGCCGGTCGAGATCATTGCCGACCTCAAGCTCCTGATCGCACATCGCGGCGATCTCGTCGCTGATCGCGTCCGCATGCTCAACCGGCTCCGCGACGTCCTGACCGGCATCTTCCCCCGCCTCGACCGCGCGTTCGACTACGCCAAACACAAGGGCGCTCTCACCCTCCTCACCGGCTACCAGACGCCCACCGCGCTTCGCCGGATGGGGCAGGTGCGCCTGACGAAGTGGCTGGCTCGCCGCGGCGTGCAAGGCGCGCCGGCGGTCGCGGAGGCTGCTCTCGAGGCCGCGAGCGGACAACAGACGCAAATCGGGAACGAGACGATCGCGGCGCAGATCATCGCCGACATCGCAACGCAGATCCTCGCCCTCGACAAGCGTCTCCGAACGCTGGAGAACCAGATCACCACGATGTTCCACGCGCACCCGCAGGCCGAGATCATCGAATCGATGCCCGGGATG
Source organism: Rathayibacter sp. AY1F6 (assembly GCF_002932035.1). Lineage (NCBI taxonomy): Bacteria > Bacillati > Actinomycetota > Actinomycetes > Micrococcales > Microbacteriaceae > Rathayibacter > Rathayibacter sp. AY1F6. Next base: position 251,801 of record NZ_PSVD01000002.1, read on the forward strand.
GGTCCGATCCTCGGAGCCGAATTCCTCGCCGCAGCCGGGCCACTCGACAACTACGCCGACGACGGCCACCTCGCCGCAGCGGCCGGGCTGATACCCGTTCCGCGCGACTCCGGACGCCGGACCGGGAACATGCACCGGCCGAAGCGGTACAACCGACATCTGCGCCGCTCGCTCTACCTCTCAGCGCAGACCTCCGTCATCCGCGAAGGACCAAACCGCGACCTTTACCTCAAGAAACGTAGCGAAGGGTACAAGCACACGCAGGCGCTCCTCGCTCTCTCCCGACGACGCGTGAGCGTGCTTTGGGCCCTGCTGCGCGACAACCGCACGTTCACCCCGGCGCCTCCGATTCGCTCTGCACAGATGAGCTGAACCGAGGTGATGAGCACTACGCCTCGTCAAACCCGATCGCCGCTTCGAGCGCCCACTGACCGATCCCCGTATCTAACGGTTTCTGCGATCGCTCCGTGTCGCCGTCGGCAACGTGTGGCTCCACGGCGGCCCCTGACAGCGTTCTCCCACCACTGCACGGCGAACGGCGGACTAAAGATCTGGCGTCAGCGGGCGAAGGTGCGCCCGTAGACCGCCACGTCCAGTCGTTTGTCCCCTAGAGGCAGCGCGCTGGTGAGGACGCCTTCCCGGGTGAACCCGAGCCGCTCAGCAACGCGCCAGCTGCGCACGTTCTCGACCGCCGTTCGTATCTCGACTCGACGGATTCCGCGGGCTGGGACCTCAGTCAGCAGCGCGGTGCAGGCGCGAGTCACGGCACCGCGACCCTCGGTGGCGGCGTCGATCCAGTACCCGAGTTCCGCTGTCTGCGTGTAGGAGTTCATTCGAAGAGACGCTGAACCGATGATGGAATCGCCCGACATGATGACGGTCGGCAACACGGATTCTGCGATGAAGTCCGACAGCTGAGCACGAGTGAAGGCAGCAGTGCCATCGAGAGTTTGGTCGTAGAAGGCCCATGGCTCCCACTGCCTTAGACGCTCAAGATTGGCCACCGTCAGAGCGTGCATCTCCTCGACGGTGTCGAGGGTGCGTAGCGCGAGTCGGAATCCATCGCCGAGTTCGTGAGTGAAACGCATGCAATCAGCATCTCGTACACGGGCTGGTCCGTGCAGGAGCCCGGTCCTCCAAGGCTCGACAACCAGTCCCCTATCGGGACGATCGAGATAGGCGCGCTGTGGGACGGCCCCGGCCACGACCCCCTCGGAGGTCCCCGTCGACGCTCAAACGAAAGTAGGGCGCCTTGACGTCGTCATTGAGACTCCTGCTCGTGCGGTTGGTGGGTCCCGTCGGCGTCGACGGGTTCTCGTTCGCGGCCGCGGCCGCGGGGGTGTCGGTGGCGGGTGTCTCGATGCCCCAGGACGCCAGAGCGTCGCGGCGGGTGACCTCGACCGGCGGCTCGGACAGCGCTCTGCGCTGTTCGAGCTCGGCGCGTGTGACGGTGAGGTCCTGGACGCGGCACTCGTCGCCGTAGGCGAGGCGGTAGAGCCGGTCGGCCTCGTTCTCCAGCCAGTCGACTTCGCCTTGCCGGTCGGCTTGTCCGGCGAGGTACCCGGCCCGGTAGTCGTCACCGGTGATGTTCGGGCCGGTCATGCGGCGTGCTTCTCGATGAGGTCGGGGCGGAACCCCGACCAGTGGTCCTGGTCGCTCGCGACGACCACGGGGGCGGCGGAGTAGCCCAGCTCCTCCGTGACGTACGCGAGCGCTGCGGGGTTGGTGGTGATGTCGACGGTGGTGTACTCGATGCCCTTCTTCTCGAGCACCCGGTAGGTCATGGTGCACTGCACGCATGACGGTTTCGATTAGACGGTGAGCATCAGTCGTCCCACCGGTCGCCGCGGTGCGGGTCGTGCTCGTCGTTGACCGGGGACCAGGCGTGCAGCTCGGCCCACTTCTCGGCGGCGTCGGTGTGTCCGGTCTGGGTAAGGATTCTCAATCAGATTTGTCAAGCCAGCGGGGGTGGTCTGGCTCGGTTGTTCTTCCTTCTCTCCCAGCGTTTTTTTGCCTGGATGGCACGTAGTGCCGAGCAGGGTCGGAGGTGGGAGCGCAACCCGGAGGGAGGCGGAGGAGAGGTTGTCGGCGCGATGTGAGGGAGCGCAGCGACCGCGTGCCGAGAACCTCGGAGGAGCCGGCCGCGCAGCGGCTTTGCGTGGACGCCGGAGGCCCGTACGTTGCCGAAGGCTTCCAGGCAAAAACTGCGCGCAGCGCACAACACCGCGCCGACTGCAGGTCGGCGTCCATGTCGGTGCCCGCGTCCGAGATCGTCTGCGCACCAGGGGCGTGCTGCTCCATCGGGCCGCACGTGCTGCCTTTGTATGCAGTGCGTACCGCTGAGAAGCCGCATATCTCCGCGGAGTAGGCCGGTTCCGCCGCGCCACGGGTGCGAGCATGACCGTAGGAGGCCTGGATGCGTGACGCGGTGATGGTCGTCGAAGACGACGTCGAGATGGGCGAGCTCATCAAGCGGGGCCTCACCGGCGACGGCTACGACGTCGACCTGTTCTCGAACGGGGTCGACGCGCTCAATTCGGCGCGCGAAGCGGACTACTCCGCGGCGATCCTCGACGTGATGCTCCCGGGGATGAGTGGCTTCGAGATCTGCCGGCACCTGCGCGCGAGCGGTGCCACGCTCCCGGTGATCATGCTCACCGCCCGCGACGCCCTGCAGGACCGCGTGTTCGGCCTCGACGCGGGCGCCGACGACTACCTCGCGAAACCGTTCCACTTCGAGGAGCTCTCCGCCCGCCTCCGAGCGATGATCCGCAGAGAGCACCTCACGAACCGGGCACCGGTCGTGCTGGGAAATCTGCGCGTCGACCCCTACGCGCACGCCGCGACGGTCGACGGCGCCGTCCTGCCTCTGAGCCCCAAGGAGTTCGGCGTCCTCCGCGCGCTCGCGGCGCGCGCCGGGGACTTCGTGCCGCGGGAGGAGATCCTGCTCGAGGTGTGGGGGTCGGCGGAGTTCGTGGACCACAACATCGCGGAGCAGTACATCAGCTACCTCCGCCGCAAGCTGGCCGCGGGCGGGGCGTCGGTCGAGATCCTCACCCGACGGGGTGCGGGCTATCGCCTCGGGGTGACGCCGTGAGCTGGCGGTCCCTGTCGATCCGGGTGCGGATCACGGTGTCGAGCCTGCTGGTCGCGATGCTGTTCTTCGGGATCGTCGCGGTCGTCGTGCGCGAGCAGCTCGATCACATCCTCGATGCCTCCACGATCGAGCTGGTCCGCTCGGGAGCGTCGCAGGCGCTGATCGAGGAGAGCCGCGACACCGCCGAGGCCGTCGTCGGCGGCGTCAGCACGACGCTCCTGATCGCCCTCGCGATCCTGTTCGTCGCGTTCGCTGTGACGTCCTGGGTCCTGGTCGGCCTCGCGCTGCGCCCCGTCGGCAGGATGCGCGCGATCGCCGACCGGCTGCGCCAGGGACGCTCCACCGAGCTGCTCCCGGTCGGGCCCGCCCGCGACGAGCTCTCCGACCTCGCCTCGACCCTGAACGCGCTGATCGCGGACCTGCGGGAGTCGGCGGACCGGGAGCGGCGGCTCGTCGCCGACGCGAGCCACGAGCTGCGCACCCCGCTCGCCGCGCTGCGCACCCGGCTCGAGCTCGCTGAGCGGGTCCGTGACGATCCGGCGGCTCTCTACGCCGATGTCGTCGACGCGCGCCGCTCGATCGACCGCCTGCAGTCCCTGACGGACGGGCTGCTGATCCTGTCGAGGATCGACGCGGGCATCGCTACCGGCGACGCCTCCTCGGCGGCTCTGCGGGAGGAGGTAGCCGACAGCGTCGACCGCGCCCGGATGCTCGCCCGCGAGCGGGACCTCGCGATCGACTTCGTCGCCCCCGCCTCGATCGTCGCCGCCCGGTACCCGATCTCCCCGACCGATTTCGGCCGGATCCTGGACAACCTGCTCGCGAACGCCGTCACTGCGACGCCCGACGGCGGCAGCGTCAGCGCGACCCTCGTCGAGCGCGCCGAAGAGATCGTCGTCTCCGTCGACGACGACGGCCCGGGCGTTCCTGACGCGTTCCTCGCGGTCGCGACTGACCGTTTCACCCGCCCGGATGCCGCCCGCTCCCGCGACGGCGGCGCCGGCCTCGGGCTCGCGATCGTCGCCGGTCTCAGCCGCGCCGCCGGCGGCGAGCTCCGACTCCGCAACCTCGCCCCCCACGGCCTCGGTGTCGACGTCCGCATCCCCGCGACGCAGCCCCACCCGACCTCTCGCAAGGAGAACCGATGATCGACGCCCAATCCCTCCTCGACGGCGCCGGCCCCTGGGCGATCGCCCTGGTCTGCCTGATCGCCTTCGTCGAGACGGGCCTGCTGATCGGGTTCTTCCTCCCCGGTGACACCCTCCTCTTCTTCACCGGTGTCTTCGTCGCGACCGGCGTGATCTCCCTGCCGGTGCCGCTGGTGATCCTGATGGTCGCCGCCGCCGCGTTCCTCGGCGACCAGCTCGCGTTCGTCATCGGCCGCGCGAGCGGGCCGCGGATCTTCGAGCGCAAGGACAGCGGGCTCTTCAGCCGCTCGAGCGTCGCCCGCACCCAGTCGTTCTTCGACCGGTTCGGCGGCTGGGCGGTCACCATCGCCCGCTTCGTGCCGGTCGTGCGCACCTTCGCCCCCGTCGCCGCGGGCGTCGGGAAGATGCACTACGGCCACTTCGTCGGCTTCAACGCCCTCGGCGCCGCCGTCTGGTCCACCGGCGTGATCCTCCTCGGCTTCTTCCTCGGGCAGATCCCCGGCGTCGCGGACTTCGTGGGGAAGTACATCGACATCGTCCTCGTCGGCATCGTCGTGATCAGCCTCGCCGGCATCGCCCTCACCTACTGGCGGCAGAAGAACCGCGCCGGACGCGACGCCTGAGCCCAGCGCTCAGGGGGTCGCCGTGACGGCCGCGCGCGGTCGGCGGAGCGCGATCACCGCGACCAGCAGCAGGAACACCCCGAGGGCCGCGAGCGTGACCGGGCCGGTGCCCAGGCCCAGGCCCTTCTGGGCGACGGGATCCGCGAGCCAGTCGCAGACCGAGGCGCCGAGCGGTCGCGTGACGACGTAGGCGGCCCAGAACGCGAGGACCGCGTTCCGCCCCGTGAACCGGTGTGCGAGAGCGGGGATCGCGATGATCGCCGCGAACAGGACGGCGGAGGGCAGGTAGCCGAAGCCGAGGGTCGACGCGGTCAGGTCGCCCGCTGCGGTGCCGAGTGCGAACGTCCCCGAGACGGCGAGCCAGTAGAACGCGGCCCGGCGCGGCGTCGTGATCGAGTGGATCGACAGCGTCCGCTCCACCCGCCACCACACGAGGAAGACCGCCGCGAGAGCCACCGCGAACCCGAGGGTGGAGACGAGGTACGGGACACCGGCGACCACGTGCAGCACGTCGGCGGCCATCGTGCCGAAGACACTCACCATCAGCACCGCCAGCCAGTACACCCAGGGGACGTACCGGCGGGCTGCGAACTGCAGCGCCAGCGCGGCGAGGAACGCGAGCCCGGTCACTCCGACAACGATCACCGGGTCGAACGCGGTCGCGAGGAAGTCCGACGCCGTCTCGCCCATCCCCGTCGTCAGCACCTTGAGGACCCAGAACAGCGCCGTCGCCTCGGGCACCGTCGAGGCGGCGTAGCGGCCGGCGAGGAGGCGGGAGCGGATCCGAGGGAGCGGAGGGCGGCGCTGATCGGTGAGATGCGTCATGCCGCCATGGTCGGGCAGTCTGCGGCACCCGGGGCTGGGGGCTTCGCCGGGTCCGTTGAACAAGCGCACAGCGACCCGCTCACCGGCAGCGCTGCCCGCTGCCTTCCGCCGTCATCTGGTCGGACGGTGCCCGGAGAAGCGCCGCCAACGGAACGACGGTGATGCAGCACGTTCGGTGTGCAGCCTGACCGCGAGCGGCGCCCAGACGATCAACGCCACCCCGGCGCCCAGGAGCAGCCCGCCGACGGTGTCGGAGATCCAGTGCGCACCGAGGTAGGTGCGGCTGAGCATCATTGCCACCGTGTAGAGGGCACCGGCGATCCGGACCCACCACAGGGGGAAGACGATCGCGAGGACCACCGCGGTCGTGGCCGCGTTCGCGCTGTGTCCGGAGGGGAAGGAGCCGAAGTCGGCGTTCACGAGGATCTCCAGCGGCCGTGGACGCCCGACCGCGTTCTTGAGGATCTGCACCAGCAGCCCGCTGAGCGGCGCGGCGATCGCGAAGTACGTCGCAGCCCAGCGACCGCGCCAGAGCAGCAGCGCCGCGAAGACGACCAGAGGAATCACGATCGTCCCGAGGATCCCGCCGCCGAGGCTGTTCATCACCAGCGACGGGACCAGCCAGAACGTGGACCGGTGCTCGATGATCTCGTTCATCCAGGCGGTGTCGAACCCGAACGGCTTGTCGTGCTCCCGGTAGAAGATCAGCGCGGCCAGAAGTCCCGTGAGCAGCACCGCGAGGCCCGCCGAGATCAGCGGCCAGCGTCGCGCCGCCCGATAGGCGATCGCACCATCGGCCAGGGGTCCGCTGTTCGGCATCAGTTCCGTCCTCCTCGCTCGGCGCGCAGCACGCCGGAGGAGTCCACGCTACGAATGCGCGGGCTCCGGGTGCGGAGGATTCCCCCGCATCCGTTGTGAAAGCACAGAACCTGAGCCCATCGGCTCGGTACCGACCTGGTCGAACCGCGGAGCTTCGGGTCGTTGTGAGCAAACACAACGCAGCACGGCGCATCCCGAGCCGCCGCCCACGTCCCGGCTGGGACTCTGCGGGCATGGACATCTCAACGACGGCAGCACCGTCCCGCGGCCGGCGGCTGCTCAGCAAGGTCCCCGAGGTCACGATCTGGTTCTGGATCATCAAGATCCTCTGCACCACGGTCGGTGAGAGCTTCGCCGACTGGATCAACATGGTCCTCGGCGTCGGCCTCATCGCGACGGCTGTGATCTTCATCATCGTCACCGCGGTCGTGCTCGCCGTGCAGATGCGGCTGCGACGCTACGTGCCCGCCGCGTACTGGCTGACTGTCGTGGTGATGAGCGTCACCGGCACCCTGCTCACCGACATCCTCACCGACCAGCTCGGAGTGCCTCTCTGGGCCAGCTCCCTCGTCTTCTCGCTGCTGCTCGTGATCGTGTTCGGCGTCTGGTATTCGAAGGAGCGCACCCTCTCGATCCACAGCATCGACACCACCCCGCGGGAGGCGTTCTATTGGGTCACCGTCCTGGTCACCTTCGCGCTCGGCACCGCCCTCGGCGACTGGACTCTCGAGCTCACCGGCTGGGGCCCTGGCGTCTCGATCCTCCTGCCCCTCACGCTGCTCGCGATCGTCACCGGCCTCTGGCGCTACGGCGCGAACCCGGTCCTCGCGTTCTGGATCGCCTACATCCTCACCCGCCCCCTCGGCGCCAATATCGGCGACTGGCTCGGCCTGTCCCCCGACGAGCAGGGCCTCGGGCTCGGCACCTTCGTCACCAGCATCATCTTCCTGCTCGCGATCCTCGCCACCGTCGTCTACCTCTCCCTCAGCAAGGCCGATGTCGACAAGGGCGCATCCGAGCACTACACCACGCCAGTCGCCCGCGAACGCCGTTCACTCGTCGCCTTCGCGGTCCTCGCCGTCGCCGTCGTCGGGCTGCTCGCCTTCACCAACAGCCAGCCGCACACCAGTCCGGCACCGGAAGGCGCAGCCCCGGCCTGCGATGCGTCGGGAACGCTGTCCGCAGCTGACGCGAAGGCATCCGTTCAGACCGACTTCCCCTCCGCCGACGTGCAGAACTTCCAGACGATCACCGCCGACACCCTCGCCCTCGTCACCAGCGGCGATCAGGCCGGCGCGAAAGCCCGCGCCACCGACCTTGAGACCGCCTGGGACGACGCGGAGCCCGCACTGAGCGCCGCGAACTGCCAGACGTGGACCTACGTCGACCAGCAGATCGACCCCGTTCTCTCCTCCGTCCGCGCCGGCAGCCCCGACCCGGTTGTCGAGAAGACGAGCATCCAGGACCTGCTGACCACTCTCGCCGGACGCTGACATGAGGCGTCAAGGTCTTCTTTTGCGACCCGCATCTGGCCTCCTCCGACCAATTGATCACTGCCGCCCTGCCCTGCCGCCGCCGCAGCGGCATCAGCGCGACTCAACACATCGATCGGAACCGGTCGGTGACAAATCGGTCCGCTACTGAACCCATGCTCGAGCTCGTAGACGCACTCCGAGCACACGGGGCTGCCGACCAGGCCGGCGTCCGCGAGGTGCTCCACCCAGGGGTGCGAGCACTCACCACAAACCTCAGCGAGCAGAACCCGGAACCGGGCGCGGCGCGAACGGCGAGCGTCAGCTCGCCGGCGCCACTGCGAGAGGCCGACCATCACGTGAGCGTAGCGAGCGCGCCACCAAGCAATCGCGCGCTTCGCCTCATCCGCATCGCCTCTGGCGTCCCGTTTGGGGATTCCCATACGGACGGTAACTAAGGATCGACCCGGCGGTGATCAGCTCGCCGGGCGCACCGAGAGACGCGAGGTCGACATCGCCCTGTGACGTCAGGAGCTCTCCGCTGATCCCGTCGTAGACGGCGGTGAAGACGTCCACCCGATGGAGGTCGAAGCCATAGGGCACGTCTGTTCTCTCCGCGGGCGCGTGCACGGTCAGCGCCCAGACCGGCTCGTCCTGTGCGACCCAGTAGTGGTCCGCGAGAGCGGGGTCATAAGCGGCGAGCTCCTCGTACGTTGTTCCGACCGCGTAGATCGGGTACTGCTTCTTCTCCTCCGCACTGAGCGTCGAGAGCTGGACTCCGGTGCCGTTAGCCAGGTCGAGCGCCGGGTTCGTCAGCTGCTGGACGTCGATGATCGGCCCCTCAGAGGCGGCGGTGGCGATGGGGGTGCCCGGTGGGCCCTCCGTCGGGACGGTGGGTGTCAGGGACTCCGTCATCTCTGTTGGTTCGGCAGGCGTCTCGGTGGAGATGGGGGTCGTGCTGGCGGTGGCGTCGATGGTGACGGGGCCGGAGCGGATGCGCATCGTCGTGGAGGTCTGGGTGAGGCTGACGGCCTCGGCGCCCAGCACGTCCATGAGCCACTGCTCTCGTTCGTCGGCGGCGTCGAGGCAGCCGACGTACGTCGTCGCGGGGCCTCCGGTGACCACCCATACGGAGGTCTGCAGGCCGGCGGACTGGAGGTCGTAGGTGAGCGTGTTGCAGGGACCGTCGACGCTGAGCTGCGACCGGCCGTCGGTGCCGGTGATGCGAAGGCTGACGGGGTGATCGAGCAGCCATCCGCCTGATCCTTGATCGCCGATGACAGCGGTGGTCTCGTAGACGGGCTTGGTCGCGTCTTCGGCGCTGAGCAGTTCACCCGGCAGCTGCGCCGTCGACGGCGACCCGGGGCTGCTGGCGCTCGTCGCGCATCCACTGGCGAGGAGCGCCGCGGAGAGGCAGAGGATTATGAGGGGGAGGACTCTCGCCCGCCTGACGGTCACTGGTCCACTCCGGTCTGCGTCGCGGGCGGGTTGGTGCAGTCGACCGCGGTGGTCAGTCCCGTGAATATCTCGATCCGGCCGCCCTTTTGGCACACCTGCGTTCCTGCGAGGGAGAACAAGGCGGCGTCCGTCCCGTCTGCGTCGGTCCCAGCGAGCGCAGCACACGCCGCTGCGAGCGACGCAGTGGACTGCTTCGCGGGCGTCTGAATCTCGCCCGACAGGGCGACGCCCTGCCCGTCCTGTTCCCAGCAGGTGACGGGCGCTGCGACCGGAGTGCCGCGCTCCGTCGTCACCGCCGTGAGGACAGCGACGCTGAGAATCGCGCCCGCGATGCCGGCGAGGGTCACCGCCGCGGCCTGGCCGAGACGTCGGCGGCGGCGGATGCGGTGCGCGAGGCGTGCGCTGATGCGCTCGAGCTGCTCGTCGCTCAGGTCAGGATCGTCCATGGTCTTCTGTCCGTTCCGTCAGGGTTCTCGCCAGTGATGTCCGCACCCGCGAGAGGCGGTTGCGGACAGTCCCGTGGGACAGGCCGAGGGAGCGAGCGGCATCGCTGTAGCTGAGGTCGTCCTCGATGCACGCCGTCCAGATCGCCCGGTCCGTCGCGCTCATCTGCTCGACCAGACGCCGCACGTCGAGCAGCCGGTCGCTCGTCTCCGCGTCGACGCCGCGAGAGGCGGTGTCGTCGGAGAGGGGCAGGTGGCGTCGGCGCTGCTCGCGGCGGTTGGTCGAGAAGCTGAGGTTGCGTACCGTGACCAGCAGCCAGGGCAGCACCGACTCCCCCACGATGCGCACGCCCGAGCGGCGCTGCCAGAGCAGGAAGAAGCTCTCCTGCACGACGTCCTCGGCATGACCGGCGTCCGCGAGGAAGCTTCCCGCGGCCCGGTAGACCGCGCGGCCGTGCATCCGGAAGAGAGCATCCAGCGCCGAAGGGTCACCGCCGCGAAGACGATTTACCAGCGTCACCTCAGCAGCACCGACCATCCGACATCACCCCCTCAGTAGTGAATGCCCTCAGAGCACGGTTTCGTCTCAAACTTCACGAACGAACATCGCCGGTCCCGCAATGCGTCTGTGAACGATCGCCTTGCGGACGCTCTCGGTCGCGAGCCGGTTGCTCCTCGTGGTGAGAGCCGCATCACGCCTACTCTTCTCCCGTGGGCGGACTCGAGCTGGGCAGCGGTCGAGGCCGTTTCTCGCCCATTGAGGGGAGACGCCGTGGTTGAAGGTCTAGACAGTTGGGATCCGAGCGGGCTCTCGCCGGACCGGCAGACGCCACCCCGCCAACGACGGTCGGTGAGACTGTCGATCGCGCTGGGCGCTCTAGCCGTCGTGGCGGCCGCGGTTCTGTGGGTAGGTGATCTGCTGTTCGGAGTGCATGGCCCTTCCCACTACGTCAGCATCACCAACGACACCGGAGCCTCACTCACCTGGTCCTGCTCCTGGTCCGATCTTCACCTCGCCGCCGGGGAGACGGGTCAGCTGCGCATCCTCGACCAGCCCGACCAGGACTACGGCTGCGTCCCACAAGCAGCGACCCCCTTCGTAGCGGCGGCGCACAACAACGACATCTGCCCGTCACTGAACTCCATGACCGAGGGAAGGCAGTTCACGGCAACCGACTTCGCGAAGACATACCGCTGCCCGTAGCTGATGCGCGCTTGCGGCGTCGTTCCGAGCTGGCTCGACAGCTGTTCGGGATCATCGCGTCGGGCGGGCGCACCGAGAGCAGCTGTCGGCACGTCCCCCTCGGTCCGGAGGACGGCTAGACCGGCGTCGTACACGGGAGCGCAGAGAACGGCTGCAGCCGCGATCGTCGCTCCCGCGACGACGAAAGGGCGTCCGCGCTCTCTGGGCTCATCCACGAGCCCGGCCACGAGCAATGCGCTGTGGCCCCTGAGGGAACTGCGGCCACTCCATCCGGTCGCGCCAACCTCACGAGAAAGGGAGGAGCGGGGATGACGGCGGATGACCTGCTCTCCCTCAACCCGTTCCGCTTCCCTTCGGACGAGATTCTGCGTGTCGGTGAAGTGCTGAAGTCCTCTGTCGCTGCGCGATGACCTCCCTGCGGGGCGCTCGCAGCCGCCTCTGTTGTTCCGGTTCTTGATCGATCCCGTGGAGTGCAGTGCATGATGTCCCGATGACCGTTGGAGAGCCCCCGCGACCGAGTGCAGCGACGCCCGTCGTTCTCGCCTTGGTCTTCGGCGGTCTCGCAGCCGTCATGGGAGCGGTTGCCTCCATCTACATGTGGGACCCGAGCGAGACGTGCCGGACCCGCGGCGGAGGCAGCCTGACGGGAGAGGGGTTCCTCTGGAACCCGCTGTGCTCGGACGGTTCGACCGTTCAGCCGACATGGATGACGTTGACGACTGCTGCGGCGTTGATCGTGACTGTGACATGCGTCGTCCGACGTTCTGCACGACTTCTCGCGCCAGACCCTGCCGGAGGACAACCGGCTCCGCAAGCTGGGCGACGAATGGTGAGAGACGGCGGCTCCCAGGGGTTCTATCGTCCCGCCGTCGCGATGCGGCGTGCGTCGGTCCACGAATCGGCGTTCAGGTGATCGCTCGACGATCCCCATACGGGACGCGCACAAGGCGCTCGGGTTCGCGAGACTGAAATGATGTCGGGGTTGCTGGTCATCGATCTCGTGTCGCGCGTGATCAGAGCCCGCTGCGGCCGAGCCGCGGCGCACGAGAGGTGACGCGCCCGACGTCTGGAATCAGCACGCCTCATGATTCACGGCGACGGAGAACAGGACATCAACCGGCCGATCTGCGGCGTCGGCTCAGTGCCCAGACGAGCGCGCCCGCGAGGAGCACCGCGCAGGTCAGCCCGGCGACGTGCAGGACGAGCGACGGCATTCCGTTCTCGGGGAGCAGGAAACCGTACGGCACCCACCCGTCGGTCGCTCCGCGGACGAGCACGACGACGACCCAGACGATCGGGTAGGGCAGGACCACCCACAGCCGGCGCCAGGAGAGCGGTCCGCGGTCGGCGACGACGATCCAGTCGAGGAGGACGAGCGCGGGGAGCACCACATGCAGGACGGCGCTGACCCAGGGCGGAGCCGTCCCGGTACCGGGTACGAGGGTGTTGTAGATCACGGCGACGACGATCGAGTAGGCCGTCGCCGCGCCGCGGACGTAGCTCAGCCACACCGGCGTCGGACGGCGGGCGAGCGCGACCGATCCGGCGACGATGAGCACCGCGCTCGCGAGGAGGCTGGTCTGGTTCGTGAAGTAGCCGAAGTAGTCGAACGGATTCGGGTCGCCGGCCACGATGCTCAGCGCGTAGGTGTGGAGGACCACCGCGACCGCGGCTGCACCGACGGCGATGCGCGCTACACCCACGAATGGGCGGGTCGGTGCCGGGGAACTCATCGGGTCAGCCTAGGAGCCGTCGGGCTTCCTGATGACCCGCAGCAGACACTCCTTTTCGGAACGGCGCTGAGTCGCTCAGGCCGAGAGGCGACCACCAGGAAAGTGGTGACGTCGCTCAGCCTGATCCGGTGGGGACGTTCTCGAAAGTGCGCAGCACGGTCGCGATCGCGGCATGCCTGATGGTCGTGACGGGGTGCACGGCGCAGCCTGCACCGTCGGCCCGCCTCTGGCGACGAACACGGACGACGGCTTCGCCACGTCACTGGCCGGCGACCTAGGCGTAGCGACGTTCACCGGGAGCGACGGGACCACCGGCGAGCGGGTAGAGGCGCTGCGAGCATCCGGCTCGTATGCGGTCGGTGACCGGTTGCGACCAGCCGAGGACGCCAGAACCGTGCGCGTGCGTGGAGGGGAACGCATCGTCGTCGACGGGCCGTCCATCGACGGTTCCGGGCAGGTGGCCGGTTTCGACATCGTCGAGGCTGATGATCTCGACGCGGCGATCGCGATTGCCTCCGATGGCGCGTTTCGGGCTCGTCGAAGTGCGACCGGTGTGGCCCTTCTAGAGGGTGGGCTGACGGCGTCGGCGCCGGCGTCATCCGCGCGCCCTGCGACGCTCCGCGGGCCTTCCAGCAGAAGGCGCAGCAGCTGCGCCCCGACCTGAGCATCCTCGCCCCCGACATCCTGGAACGCCGTCTCCTCTTGCCAGACGTCGAGTAGTGGCCGCGGAAGTGTCCAGCCGCACGTGCGGCGCGGCGCTCCCCATGAACACGATGACCGGACACGAAGTGCCCGGTCTGGCGTGTCAGGCGAGGGTGAGGAAGAGCTTCTCGAGCTCTTCCACGGTGAGCTTGCGCGGAGAGGCGTCAGCCGCGACGTCGTCGGCGGAGTCCGCGTCATCGGTGATGAGGCATTGACGCATGGCGGTGGAGATGATCGCGAAGCCGGCCCGATCCAGAGCGCTGGAGACGGCGGAGAGCTGGGTGACGACGTCTCGGCAGTCACCGCCGCTCTCGACCGCGCTGATCACGGCGGTGAGCTGCCCCTGCGCGCGCTTGAGGCGGTTCGCGATCTTCCGGATGGCGTCCGTGTCGTGGAGTTGGCCAGCGGTGTCGGTCATGCTCGTTCTTCCTGTTCGCGGCGCGAGGTGCGCGTCGAGTGCTCTGATGCTGCGGGTGCGCGGTAGCTTCCGGATCAGAGTACCCCTGGGGGTATCGGCGTGGAGGCTGTGGGCGATTCTTGATCGCTTGGCGGCCCGTTGCGAGAGCGTCAGCGGGTGAGTAGTCCCGCGATGCTGACGGACGCGACGAACACGGCGACGAGGAGGACCATTACGGCGAACACGATCTTGACGGTTCTGTCCGGGAGGCGGGAGGCGTAGCGGGAGGCGATGAGGGATCCGGCGATCGCGGCGCCGCTGAACAGGAGGATGACGGGCCAGTCGAGGGTGGCACCGGGGAGGTGGGCGCTGAGGCCTGCGAGGGAGTTGATCACGATGATGACCAGCGAGGTGCCGACCGCGGTGCCGGCGGACAGGCCGAGAAGGAGGATGAGGGCGGGGGTGATGAGGAATCCCCCGCCGATGCCGAGCAGGCCCGTGAGGAATCCGACGACCAGGCCGACTCCGATCGCGCGGAGCGCGTAGAGGCGGACCCGGTGATCGTGTCCGGTGGGTGGGGCGGTGAGCATGCGGATACCGCCAGCGACCATGAGGGCAGCGAAGACCAGCATCAGCACGTCCGGGTCGAGGACCTTGTTGACCTGGGAGCCGACCCACGTGGCAGGGATTCCTGCGGCGCCGACGAGGGCGGCGGTGCGCCGGTCGATCGCGCGGCGCAGTCGAGGAATCACGGCGGTGAGCGCGGCCAGTCCGACCACGATCAGGGACGCGGGGACGGCCACGTCGGTCGACAGACCGACGCCGTAGACGAGCGCAGGGACGGCGATGATCGATCCTCCGGCGCCGACCAGGCCGAGGACTGCTCCGATGAGGAGTCCGAGAGGGAGGGAGATGAGGCTCATGCGCTCTTCCGGATTGTCGGGTGGATGAGGGCACTCTCCGCGAGGTCGGCGAGGGCCGCAGCGGCGAGGACGCCCGAGTGGCGGCGCACCACCTCGCCGCGGCGCAGGAGGAGGACTGTAGGGATCGACCGGATTCCGGCTGCTCGAGCGAGAAGCGGTTCGGCTTCGATATCCACGGCTGCGAAGAGGATCGACGGGTAGTGCTCGGAGAGGCTCGCGAACACGGGCGCAAGGGCTCGGCAGGGACCGCACCAGCTCGCCCCGTAGCTGATGAGGGCGACGTCGTGCGCTGTCGTCTCGGCGTCGAACGTGCCGGTGGTGAGGGTGTGGACGGTCATCGATCCGAAGTCAGGTGGTGGGGAGGCCGGCGAGGGTCCAGGCGTCCATCCCGCCGACCATCGTGTCGGCGGTGAAGCCGGCGCCGGCGAGTGCGGCCGCGGCGGCGGCGCTGCGGCGGCCGCTGCGGCAGACGACGATGATCGGCTGAGTGGGCGAGAGCTCGGAGAGGCGCTGCCCCAGCTGTCCCATCGGCACATGCAGGGCGCCGGGGATCATGCCGGTGGCGACCTCGTCGTTCTCGCGGACGTTGAGGATATGACTCGTCGGACGCCGACGGTCGGCTTCGATGACGGTGATCTCGTTCATCGGTTCTCCTTCAAGTGGTGAGCGGGGTGATGCCTCGCTGGGAGGGTTCAGCGAAGGGGTTCGCCGGCGGAGCGCCAGGCGGTGATCCCGCCGCGCAGGGAGTGGGTGGTGTAGCCGCGGTCGGCGAGAAGACGTGACGCGGAGGCGGAGCGGACGCCGGATCGGCACATGAGCACCACGGGACGGTCCTTCCGGACACCTGCGCTCGTGCTCTGCAGCGTGTCCAGCGGCACGTGCTCGGCTCCTGCAGCGTGGCCGGTGCGCCACTCCTGTGCGGTGCGGACGTCGACCAGGGTCGCGCCGAAGAGCACGAGCTCCTTCGCCTGCGCGACGGAGACAGTGTTGTAGGAGCGACGGAGCAGGCGGTCGAGAAGACCCATCAGGCTGCGCTCCGGACCGGGATCTTGGTGATGGCGCCGGTGGCTGTCGGCTCGACGGCGGCCTTGTTCCACGGCAGTCGTCCGAGGACGGAGGCCATCGGGCAGCTGTTCACCGCGGCCGAGAACGTCAGGCCCGCGCCGATCGCGTCGGGCAGCAGACGCAGCGGAGAGCCGATGACGCGTCCGCCGACAAGACCCAGGAGGACGAGGACGCCGGCGGCGAAGCGGACCTGGCGATCCATCGCCCATCGTTCAGCGCCTCGGACGACGTCGCCGCCGGCGGCGGCGTAGCCGGGCACTCCGTCGGCGAGGACGTAGGCGCCGGTGAGGCCGGTCGCGGCCAGGCGCTGTCGAGCCTGCTCCGCACGGACCCCGGACTGGCAGGCCAGCACGACGCGGCTTCCGAGGCGCTCGGCGAGCTGGTCGGTGTGCTCGGACAGCAGCGGCAGGGGCACGTTGAAGGAGCCGCGGATGTGCAGCGACTCGAACTCCGCTGCGGAGCGCACGTCGATGACGAGCAGGTCCTCGTGCTCGCTCACCCACTCCTGGAGAGTGCTCGAGTCGACGGTGAGAGGGGAAGAAGTGGTCGTCATGGTTGCCCTTTCGAGAGCGCGGAAACACCGAAGGCGGGCGTCGCCGATGGTGGGAAGCGAAGAGGTAGGCCGTGGCCAGCACGGGTGAGATGCCGGGCGGCGGGGCCCGGCAGCCCGGCGAGGGGACACTCGCGCTCGGGCCGGTGTCCGCCCGCCGCGCCCGAGTTCGGGCGCGTGAGTAGGACGCGCCAGGGTGGGGCGCGGCGGGCGGGACGCCGTGAGGAGGGTGTGTCAGGCGGTGGGTGCGTCGGCGTTCTGCTGGGCGCGGGAGTAGCCGAGGTAGCTGCCCTCGATCTCGATGACGGGGAACCCGGCGCGGCGCAGCGCCTGGCTGGCGATGATGTTGCGGGCGCCGCTCTGGCAGTAGCTGATGATCGTGCGGTCCTTCGGGAGCCGGTCGGTCTCCCACAGCACGCGTCCTGCGCCGATCCGGGTCGCTCCGGGGACGTGGCCGGCGGCGTACTCGCTCGCTTCGCGCACGTCGAGCACGAAGGCGTCCTCGATGTCCGCGACCTCGTCGGGGGCGATGGTGGCGGAGGGTCGCGTCTCGAGCCCGTCGAGGGTGGTGAGGTAGCCGGCGTAGGAGTCGATTCCGACGCGGATCAGGTGATCGCGCACGTGATCGGCCTGCTCCGGCCCGTCGACCAGGAGAAGAAGGGGGCGCTTCTCCTGCTCCGGGTCCACCGCCCAGGCACCCCACGCGGCGGTCTTCCCTGTCACGGGGATCGCCAGGGCACCGGGTACCGAGCCGGCGCGCACGTCGGCCGGGGCGCGGGTGTCCACCAGGATCACCTCGTCGTCGCGGAGCAGCTCGGCGGCGTCCTCGGACGTCACCGCCGCCAGTTCGGACAGGGGTCCGAGCACGGCCGGGCCGTCGCGGTTCTCGCGCTTCATGCGGGCGAAGTAGGCGTGCGCGTCGGGCTGCCCGTCGAGCAGCTCGCGGACGAACCCGTCCCGGTCATCCGCCGCGAGGTAGGGACCCCACCAGGTGTAGAGGCGCTCGTAGCCGACGGTGGTCGACGCGATCGCTCCGAGCGCCTTGCCGCAGGCGCTGCCCGAGCCGTGCGCGGGGTGGATCTGCACATGATCGGGAAGGGCGAGGAGGACCCGCCTGAGGCTGTCGAAGAGATCCTGAGCGCCCTGGAACCGCGTGTCCTGACCGCCCGCAGCCTCATCCAGCAGATCGGGGCGGCCGAGGTCGCCGACGAACACGAAGTCGCCGGAGAGCAGGTAGCCGGGATCTTGAGTGAGGGCGCCGTCGGTGACGAGGAACACGAGGTGCTCCGGAGTGTGACCCGGGGTGTGGCGGGCCTGCAGGCGGAGGTTGCCGATGGGGATGACGTCGCCGTCGTGCAGCCGGGTCGCGTCGAAGCCGTACTGCCAGTCGACGCCGCCCTCCCCCGATACGAAGATCTCTGCGTCGGTGGCGCGGGCGAGCTCGCGCGTGCCGGAGAGGTAGTCGGCGTGGATGTGGGTCTCGGTCACCGCGACGATGCGCATGCCGTTGCGGGCGGCGGTGTCGAGGTAGATCTGGACGTCCCGTCGCGGGTCCACGACCACCGCGTCTCCGGTGGCCTGGCAGCCGATGAGGTAGCTCGCCTGGGCGAGGTCGTCGTCGTACAAGCGTTCGAGCAGCATCACTTCCCCTTTCAGTAGGAGCTCGTGACCAAATTATACCCCCGGGGGTATTTTGTCGAGCGTGCTCAGGTGGGGGCTGGCCCTTCGGGCGAGCGAGCGCCGTCCGGCTGACAGCGGTCAGCCCGCCGGCACCGTCCGCATCTCCTCACCCACCGAGGTGTGCAGATCGCCGCTTCGACTGGAGCCCTGCGCCATCGATGAATCTGTCCGAGTGCGAATGACGGGGGTCCGTGTCACCATGACTGCATGGTTCCCACCCTCGAGGTACTGACGATTTCGAAGATCAGCGCTCGTCTCGCTGAACTTGAGGCACGCGCAGGGGCTTCGGTTGATGAGCTGCGCCAGCGCGCCGACCGGTACGAGCTGTCCCAGGAGGGACAGTCGATCCTGCGCAAGCTCGAGGACCTGACGTACCTGCGGGAGCATGCCGAGCGTTGACCCTGGCGGTCAGTCCGACGGGGACCTCGAAGAGAAGGTCTTCGACTTCATGCTCGAAATCATGGAGATGCTCGCGAAGATCATCCCCAACGGACTCGTCGGCCTAGAAAGCAGCGTGGTTCGCATGCGCGGCGGCGGTGTCGCCGTCACTGTCGAGCCCACCGAGGAGCTCGGGCTTCGTCTGGACATCGAGGGCACCGAGACCTTCCGTCTCGTCGTCCAGTATCGGCTGGTCCTGAGTCCGGTGAGCCACCTCGTCTCTGTGGAACGCTCGACGTTCAAAGTGAACGTGCGCGGCTCGGCCCGGCCGCTCTTCACCGTCGACTACCTCCGAGACAGCGGCAGCGACGTCCCCTCGGCGCACTACAACGTGCATGCCGAGCGGCAGGACATGACGGACGCCCTCGCCGCCACAGGAGCTCGACGTCGCGGCAAGATCTACCAGAAGCGCGTAGCGAAAGGTGACCCGCCGCGATTCGGCGATGTTCACTTCCCGACTGGCGGCCATCGGTTCCGACCGTGCCTCGAGGACGTGCTGGAGATGATGATCATCGAGTTCGGTATCGACACCATCAGTGGCGCGGGCGCCGCCCTTCACGAGGGTCGCCTTCGGTGGCGCAAGCGTCAACTCGCCGCCGCGGTGTCCGACGATCCGATGACCGCCGTGGCAGAGCTGGAGCGGCTGGGGTTCACTGTCGTTCCGCGCGACAGCGCCGAAATACTCCCGCGTTTCGATCGGCTCACCGCACTCTGAGGCTCACCCCCTCACCGCAGGTACGCTGGCAGCGCTCCTCCGCCGAGCCTCACCGTCAAGCGCTCCCGGGCGCCGCGAGCTCGCCGGTGATGTATTGCGCTCGGCCGAAACCGAAGGACCAGTCGGCCGCGGTGTTCTCGATGAAGCCGATGACGAGGTCGGCGCCGTCGATGCCGATCGCGTCCAGCGCGGCGGCGAGGGCGGCGAAGAACGCCTGCTTCTCCTCGGTGCTGCGGCCGGTCTGGGTGAAGATCTGGATGATGACGATCTGCTCGGACCTCTCGATGCCGAGTCCGACGTCCAGGGCGGTGAGTCGGCCGGGCTTGTGCTCGGTGACGATCTGGAAGCGGTCACGCTCCGGGAGGCCGTAGACCTCGACGAGGGTGCGCATCAGCGCGTCACCGAGTGCGGTGATCTGCTGGTCGGAGCGGCCCTCGATCAGGTCGATGCGGATGAGTGGCATGGTGACTCCTTCAGTCCGGGGCGTGCTCGCACCGTAGCTCCCGGCCAGCGCTGGGCTCTGCCTCTCCCCTGCGTCTCTTCTCAGCCGGTGCAGCACCGACGGGATTGGGCAGGCTCTCCTGGCTAGCGCTCCCGCGGGGCGGGTGCTTGCATGGCCCTCATGTCGACCCCGTCCACGCCTCCGCCCTCCTCGCCCCGCGCGGAACCGCACGACAGCGCGATCTCAGGTCGGCTGAACTGGTTGCGAGCGGGCGTGCTGGGCGCGAACGACGGCATCGTCTCGGTCGCCGCTCTCGTCGTGGGTGTCGCCGGTGCGACGACCGCGACGGCACCGATCCTGACGGCGGGTGTCGCGGGTGTCGTCGGCGGTGCGATCTCGATGGCGCTGGGCGAGTACGTGTCGGTGAGTAGCCAGAGCGACAGTCAGCGTGCGCTGATCACAAAGGAGCGCGTCGAGCTGGCCGAGGATCCCGACGGGGAGCTCGAAGAACTCGCCTGGCTGTACCAGGCGCGCGGTCTGACCCCGGAGACAGCGCATCAGGTCGCCCGCGAGCTGACCGAGAACGACGCTCTGACCGCACATCTGGAAGCGGAACTGGGGTTGAACGAGGAAGCGGTCGCCAGCCCGCTCGCCGCCGCCGGCGCCTCGGCGCTGGCGTTCCTCCTGGGAGCCGTGCTGCCGCTGCTGGCGATCCTGCTCCCTCCGCCGGACTGGAGGGTTCCGGTGACCTTCGCCGTGGTGCTGATCGCCCTCGCCGCGACCGGATACATCAGCGCACGGGTCGGCGGCAGCCCGGCTCTGCGCCCGATGATCCGCATCGTCGTCGGCGGCGCGCTGGCCCTCGCCGCGACGTTCCTGATCGGGTCGCTGCTCGGCACGTCCGGCGCGATCTGATGTCCCGGATCCTCGTCGTCGAGGACGACCCGCAGATGGGCGCCCTCGTCGAGCGAGGACTGCGGGAGGACGGCTACGACGTGCAACTCGTCGACAACGGTGTCGATGCGCTGATCGCCTTCACGGCGGAAGATGTCGACGTCGCCGTCGTCGACGTCATGCTGCCGGGGATGACCGGGTTCGAGGTCTGCCGTCGGATGCGCGAGTCGGGCAGCACCGTCCCGGTCGTGCTGATCACGGCGCGGGACGCCGTCGAGGACCGGATCTTCGGGCTGGACTCGGGCGCCGACGACTACGTCACCAAGCCGTTCCACTTCGGCGAGCTGAGCGCCCGGATCCGCGCACAGATCCGGCGCCGAGCCAGCGGCCCGCAGCCAGTGGTCCAGATCGGAGCGCTGCGCCTGGATGCCCTGTCCGTGCGCGCGACGGTCCGAGAGCGTCCCTTCGCGCTGAGTGTCAAGGAGCTCACGCTGCTGCGCTTCTTCGCCGTGCATCTCGATGAGGTACTGACCCGGACGGAGATCCTCGCCGAAGTGTGGGGGTCTACGGAGACGTTCGAGCCGACCCTCGTGGATCAGTACGTCAGCTACCTCCGCAAGAAGCTCGCCCTAGCCGACACAGGCCTCCGGATCACGACCGTCCGCGGCGCCGGATACCGGCTGGAGCGCGCCGAGTGAGGCTGCTGCGCTCCCTGTCGATCCGCTCCCGGATCACCCTCGGCAGCCTCCTCGTCGCGCTGATCGGGGTCGGCGTGATCACCCTCGTGCTGCACGGGCAGTTCCGCAGCATCGTCGTCGCGTCCGAGGTGACCCTCGCCGAGGGCGACCTCGCCCCGTATCTCGCCGATCTGGGATCGGACCCGACCGAGACCCCCGACCCTCCGGCCGAGGGGATCCTGATCTTCGCGCGCGCTCCCGGCGGGGCGGTCCCCGTCGATACGATGCCGCACGACGTCCACGAGGTTCTGGAGCGCAGCACCGGCAGCGACGGCACCTCGACGGTGATGACCGACGAGGACGTCCGGTTCACGATCGTCTCCCGGACCCTGGACACGAGTGCGGGTACGTGGGAGCTGTGGGCGGCTCGCAGCGGCGCCGGCAGCGACCTGACCGTCGCGGCCCTGGACCGGACGCTGCTCGTCAGCGCCGCGGCCCTCGTGATCCTGTCCGCCCTCGCCGCATGGCTGCTCACCGGCGCCGCCCTGCGTCCGGTCGAGCGGATGCGCCGCACCGCCGCGTCGCTCGGCGACCGGCACGGCGGCGAACTTCCCGTAGGCCCGGCGACTGATGAGCTGTCGGATCTGGCGGAGACGTTGAACGCGTTCATCGCCCGGACGCGGGACACCGCCGATCGGGAGCGGCAGATGGTGTCCGCGGCAAGCCACGAGATCCGCACGCCGCTGGCAGTCGTCATCACCCAGCTCGAACTCGCGCACCGGCACTTCGGCGACGCGGACGCCCTCGAAGAAGAGATCCGCGCCGCCGAGGGGTCCCTCGCCCGCCTGTCCCGCCTGGCGACGAACCTCCTGGAGCTCTCCCGGCTGGACGCCGCCCCGCCCGTCACCGCGCGCGCGACGGCGAGCGAGCTGGAGACCGAGCTGATGGACTCCGTCGACCGGCTGAGGACGATCACCGGCGGCACCGGCCCCGACATCGAGCTCGATACCGCGATCGAGCGCGCCGACGCGCCCTACCCGCTCTCGGTGAGCGCGTTCTCGCGGATCCTCGACAATCTCGGCGCGAATGCGATCGCCGCAACACCTCCTGCCGGACGCATCACCCTCCTGCTCGAGCAGCACGATTCCACCCTCGAGCTGAGCGTCCGGGACACTGGGCACGGCATCCCGGAGGAGTTCGTGCCGCACGCGTTCGAGCGCTTCTCTCGACCCGACGAGGCGCGCACCAGCCGCGACGGCGGCAGCGGGCTCGGGCTCGCCCTCGTCGCAGCTCTCGTTGACACCGCGGACGGATCGGTCACCATCGAGAACTGTCGACCCGCCGGAGTGAGGGTGACGGTCGTGCTGCCCGAGCGGTGACATGTGAGACCTCGAACACGAATCGGACTCCGGCGGGGAATCGGCACGCATCCCTCATAGTCGACACCAAGACTCCCCCGCGACGGTAGGAGCGCGCCCCCGGAAACCCGAGGTCGGCGCATGCGACACCGACCGGAGGGCGCCGCCGTGAGCACCACGATCCGACCGACCAACGCACCCGCACCCCACGCGCCGACCACGCTGCGGCGGTCGCAGGCCGACCGCGAGCGATCCCTGCGTCGGCGCCTGCGTTCCGCGGACGCGCTCGTCACCGCCAGCTGGGTCTCGGTCGCCCTCGCCATCGCGCTCTACCTCGCAGCCGGCGGGCCCGCGGAGGCCACCGATATCGCCGGAGCTCTCACGGCCGCAGGGATCGTCGCCGGCCTCGTCGGCACCGACCTGATCCTGGTCATGCTCGTCCTCGCCGCCCGGATCCCCTGGATCGATCACACCTTCGGCCAGGACACCGCGATGGCGCTGCACCGTCGCCTCGGCAAGCCCGCCCTGTCTCTGATCCTCGGGCACGGTGCCCTGCTCACCGTCGGCTACGCCCTCACCGATGGGCTGACGCTGTGGAACGAGACACTCACTCTGTACTCCGGCGCCGACATGCTCCTGGCGCTGCTCGGCAGCACCCTGCTGGTGCTCGTCGTCGTCACCTCCCTCGTCGCCGTGCGCCGCCGCTTCGCGTACGAGGCGTGGCACGCGATCCACCTCCTCAGCTACGCGGCGGTCCTCGTCGCCGTCCCCCACCAGCTCTCCGCCGGCCAGGTCCTCGCCGGGAGCACCCCGCAGCGCGTCTACTGGCTCGCCCTCTACGTCCTGGCGTTCGGAGCGATCGCCAGGTTCCGGTTCGCGGTGCCCGTACTCGCCACCCTGCGGCACCGGATCCGGGTCGAGGCCGTCGAGACGATCGCCCCCGGCGTCTTCTCGCTCCACCTCTCCGGCCGCGACCTCTCCCGCCTCGGCGTGATCGGCGGGCAGTACGCGATCTGGCGGTTCTGGAGCCGCGGCACCTGGTGGCATGCGCACCCGATCTCCTTCTCCGCCGTCCCGACCGACACCCGCGCTCGGATCACCGTCCGCGCACTCGGAGCCGGGACCGACCGTCTCGCACGACTGCGCCCCGGGACCGCGGTCTCGATCGAGGGGCCCTACGGGATCTTCACCGACGTCGCCCGCACCGCCCCGCGGCTCGCGATCATCGCCGCCGGCATCGGCATCACCCCCGCCCGAGCGCTCCTCGAGCACGGCGGCCTCCGACCCGGCGAGGCCACCGTCCTGCTGCGCGCCACCGACGACTCCCAGACCTACCTCTGGGACGAGACTCGGATACTGGTCCGCAGCAGCCGCGGCGCGCTGTTCGGGATGATCGGCCGGCGGCCCGCAGGGCTGGCGACGTGGATGTCCGCCGAGTCCGTCGCCCGAGGTGTGACGATCACCTCGGCACTGCCGGGCCTGCTCGAATCCGACCTGTTCGTCTGCGGTCCGACCGCCTGGGCCGACCTCGTCGTCCGCGACGCGCGAGCGGCAGGCCTGCCCGACCGGCAGATCCACGTGGAGAGGTTCGACTGGTGAGAACACGAGCAGCAGTCGCCAGCGTCCTCGCCTCCCTCGCCGTCCTCGTCGTCGGCTGGCAGATGGGATCCGCCGGCGCCACCGGGTCCCCGCTCGCCACCGGGACGAGCGACACCACAGCCACGGAAGGAGCGGCTCCCGCGGTGACCACGCCGACCCCGGCCGGCGCCCCCGCCTCGACGACGCCCTCCGCCGGCGCGCCCACCGACCCGTCGGCCGGTACGAGCTCGACGGCCACTGCGAGCCCGTCCGCCTCGGCCGACGGCACGTGGACCGGCTCATCTGTTCCGACTCGCTTCGGCGCTGTGCAGGTCGCGATCACCGTCGCCGGCGGGCAGATCACCGACGTCACGGCCGTGCACCTCACGGACAAGGACGGCCGGTCCGTGTCGATCTCGCACCGGGCCGCGCCGATCCTGCGTCAAGAAGTCCTCGCCGCCCAGTCCGCGAACGTGCAGGCGGTCAGCGGAGCGACCTACACCAGCGACGGGTACCTCACCTCCCTGCAATCGGCGATCGACCAGGCCGGACTCTGACCGTGCACACGTTCACGACGATGGGCACCGTCGTCAGCCTGCGCGCCGCCGACGACACCCCGGTCGGCGACGTCGAAGCCGTCTTCGCCGACGCCGACGCCCGCTTCAGCCTGTACCGGCCGGAGTCGGAGGCGTCCCGGATCGCCCGCGGCGAGCTCGCGCTGACGGCCGCGTCCGAGCAGATGCGGACCGCCTACACCGAATCGCTGCACTGGCGAACGGCGACGGACGGCGCCTTCACCCCGCACCGGCCCGACGGGGTCATCGACCTCGCCGGAACCGTCAAAGCGACCACCATGGCGCACGCGGCCCGGCTGCTCGGCGACGGCGAATGGCTCCTCGATGTCGGGGGAGACGTCCTCACCTCGCCCGCCGACAGCTGGACGATCGGGATCGTGGATCCCGGCGACCGGCAGGCGCTGCTCTGCATCGTCCCCCTCGGCGACGGTCGCCGCGCGATCGCCACCTCCGGGACCCCCGAACGCGGAGAGCACGTCTGGCGCCGACCTGCCGAGCCCGGTGACGTCCCCTTCGTGCAGGTGTCCGTGATCGCCGAGGACATCGTCACCGCCGACGTCCTCGCGACCGCGATCCTCGCCGGCGGCGTCGGGACGCTCGACACCGTCACCGACCGCTTCGAGGTCGACGTCCTCACCATCGACGCCGCCGGTGCCCTTCTCGTGACCGACCGGCTCCGCCGCCTGATCGCACCGGCGAGCCGGCACACGTCCTGACTCCGCTCGTTCGGCTCCTCGCATATCGGCGGTGAAGCGGGGAGTCGGCTCGGAGGACGGGCGAGTGATCGTTCGAGGACTCACACGAACACGTCCAACGGCAGAGCGCGCAGGGCGGGGCGCGTTAGCGTCACGAGGACAGCCCCCCTCTCGACCGAAGGCGCCCCCGATGAACGACTGGCAGATCAACGGCCTCCCCCTCCACCCGCTCCTCGTGCACGCCGTCGTGGTTCTGCTCCCCCTCGCCGCACTGATGCTCATCCTCGGCAGCCTCTGGCCGGCCGCCCGCCGCAAGTTCGGGATCCTCACCCCGATCATCGCCCTCGCCGCGCTGATCGCCGTCCCGCTCACCACGCAGGCCGGTGAAGCGCTCGAACGACAGACGGAGCCGTCCGCGATCCTCGAGAAGCACACCGAGCTCGGCGACCACCTGCTCCCCTGGGCTGCCGGCCTGTTCCTCGTCGCCCTAGTCCAGTGGCTCTGGTTCCGCCGCACGCGACGAACCGAGGACCGAGCCGCCACCACGCGCCGCCCCCTCGTCGGAATCGTGCTCGCCGTCGCAGCGATCGCCATCTCCGTCGGAGCGACCATCGACGTCATCCGCATCGGCGACTCCGGCGCACAAGCAGTCTGGTCCGACTCCACCTCGAGCACCAGCACCGATCAGGCACCCGCGCCCGACAGCGACGACGACTGACCCACCCGCTCTCGGGCACTGCCCTCTCCGGCTGACACCGCCCCCTCTTCGCAGGAGGATGGTGCGAGTGCCTCAGCACTCGACGCCATCTGCGAGGTCCTCGGCTGCCAGGTGGGCGACATCCTGACTCACGTGCCGGACGACGTCGGGAGCAGTACGGATCGGCTCGGTGACCGAGCGGCCCGCTGACACGTCGCACCTCGGTGGTCGACTGGTCACCGCGGGCGTCGTCCAGCTGGTGGCCGTCGTCGCGCTCAATGTGCTGGGGCCGATCGTGCCCGTCTGAAGGATCTCCGGCCCGAGCGCTCAGGGTCCACTGCGGTCCCCGATCTGTCGCCTCTGCTCGGCTGGGCGATCGCCGCGGCGGTGTTCCTCGTCTGGGCCTGGTCGACGGCGTGGCCGGCCGGCCCGGAACGCACCCGCGACCTCGCCCGCCACGAGGACCGGTCCCGGAAGCTGGTCGACTCGCTCATCATCGCCGCCACCTTCTTCAGCCTCGTCCTCGTGGTCGTCGCACTCCTCCGCAGCCAGCAGAAGGACCCCGTCGGATCCGCGGCCGCGATCCTCGCGGTCGTCGGGGTCGTCGCGGCCTGGGCGCTCGTCAACACCGTCTACGCCTTCAAGTACGCGCGCATGTACTACCTCGACGACCGCCACCGCTTCGACTTCGACCAGGACGAGGACCCGTCCTACAGCGACTTCGCCTACACCGCGTTCTCGATCGGGATGGCCTACAGCGCGAGCAACATCACCCAGTCCTCCACCCCCTCACGCCGGATCGCCCTGGCCCACGCCCTGGTGTCCTACTTCTTCGGCACCTTCGTCGTCGCCGTCGCCATCAATCTGATCATCGGCCTCACCCAGGGAGGGTGAGGATCGCCGCACATCCGCAGGCAGGAGTGTCGGAGCTCGATACTGATGTCATGGCATCACCGCTCGTCTCCGACGTCGCTCACTCCGGTCTCACCGTGGCCGACCTCGACGACGCGCTGGTGCTGTGGTGCTCCGGTCTCGGGTTCGTGCTCGAGCGCACCTTCACGCTCGACGTGGAGGTCACGGCGGCGACCACCGGCGTTCGTGGAGCCGTGATCCGCGCAGCGACGGTGACCCTCGGCCCCCACCGGGTGGAGCTGCTGCAGTACGACCCGCCCCGACAGCTCGAGTCCGCCGGCTCGCCCGCACAGGTCGGCACGGTGCACATCGCGCTCACGGTCTCGGACCTCGATCGTGTCCTCGAGCTCTGCGCTGGACACGGTTGGAGACCGGTCGGGACACCTCACCGGATGACCGCTGGCGCCCGAGCCGGCACGCGCATCATCTACCTCGAAGGTGCCCTCGGCGGGTTCCTCGAACTGATCGCGCCCCCGCAGCTCCCGTAGGCCGCGTCGGCCGATCGCGTCGACGGCCCGACCTCTCAGCCCGCCAGCCTCGCCATCCACTCCTCCACCGCGTCGGGCGTGCGCGGCATCGCCGCCGAGAGCAGGATCGACGACGTCTCCGTCACGACGAGGTCGTCCTCGATCCGGATGCCCAAGCCCCGCAGCTCGGCGGGGACCGTCAAGTCGCCGGGTTGGAAGTAGAGGCCCGGTTCCACGGTGAGCGTGTGGCCGGCCGCGAGCACTCCGCCGAGGTACGTCTCGTGCGGAGCGTGGTTGCAGTCGTGCACGTCCATCCCGAGCATGTGCCCGGCGCGGGAGATGCTCCACCGGCGGTGGTACGACGCGGACGGGGCCATGGCCTCGTCGACGGAGCAGCGGATCAGGCCGAGGTCGATCAGCCCCTCGGTGAGGGCTTGCCCGCACGCGTCCTGGTAGTCCTGGAAGCGCACTCCTGCGCGCAGGGAGTCGATGCCGGCCTGCTGCGCGCGCAGCACGATCGAGTACACGTCCCGCTGCAGCGGGGTGAACTCTCCGCTGACCGGGACGGTGCGGGTGATGTCGGCGGCGTAGAGCGAGGGCAGCTCCACTCCCA
Source organism: Rathayibacter sp. AY1F6 (assembly GCF_002932035.1). Taxonomy (NCBI): domain Bacteria; kingdom Bacillati; phylum Actinomycetota; class Actinomycetes; order Micrococcales; family Microbacteriaceae; genus Rathayibacter; species Rathayibacter sp. AY1F6. Next base: position 280,001 of record NZ_PSVD01000002.1, read on the forward strand.
TGTCCATCAGGACGAGATCGCCGTCGGCGAGGGGCCCGGTGTTCCGCGTGTAGTGCAGGGTCGTGGCGTGCGCTCCCGAGGCGACGACCGATCCGTAGGCCGGCCCCTGTCCCTCGACCAGGGCGCGGCGGGCGAAGGTGCCCTCGAGGTAGCGCTCGCCGCGGGGCATCACGCGGGCGACCGGCCACGCCTCGAGGCAGTCGTCGAATCCCCGCGCCGTGCCGTCGACGGCGAGCTGCAGCCGTCCGATCTCCCAGTCGTTCTTGATCAGGCGCAGCTCGTCGAGCGTCGCCTTGAGCACGAGGTGCGGTCCGAGCTCCGGTCCGCAGATGCTCCGCACCAGCTCGTCGACGCTCTCGTCGAGGGTGGGCAGGACCCGGATGCGCCGGGCCCGCCGCGCGGCCCGCTCCACGTCGCGGGTGAAGTCGGCCAGCGGCCGGGTCTCGATGCCCAGTGCCGCCTGCGTCTCGGCGAGCGACGGCCGCGGACCGACCCAGAGGTCGCCGAGCGCGTCGTTCTGCCAGAACTCGTCGCCGTCGCGGCCGGAGGGAGCACGCAGGTACAGGATCGAGCCGGCCTCCCCTCCCGTCGTGTCGACGACGAGCACGCTCTCGGCGACTCCGTTGCCCGTCAGCCACACGTGGTCGGTGCCCGGGCGGAAGCGGTGGTCGCTGTCGTTCGAGCGCACCCGCGGCAGGCCGGCGGGGATGATCAGCAGCTCGGCGGGCAGCGCCTGCGCCAGTCGCGACCGGCGCTCCGCGGTGTAGGCGAGCACCGGCTCGTCGGGGTCGATCACCGGCTCCGGATCGGCCCAGCCGGCGGTCATGAACGCGCCGTCCCCGGGGAGCGGACTGCGGTTCACGGCCCTCGGCATGCTCCAGAGTGCGGACTCCTCGGCCCGGGCCTCCTCCACCGCGCTCACGCGCCCGTCCGCTCCAGCGCGTCGGGCAGCTCCTCGAGCCAGGCCGCCCGGTCGGCGTCGAGTGGAGCCAGCGGCAGCCGCCCCAGGCCGTCCGGCAGCGGGATCGCCGCGAGCAGCGCTCGCGTGTACGGATGCAGCGGGCTCTGCCACACCGTCTCGGTGTCCCCCGACTCCACGACCCGGCCGCGGTACATCACGAGCACCCGGTCGGCGATGCGCCGGACCACCGAGAGGTCGTGCGAGATGAACAGCATGCCCGCGCCGGCCTCGACGCTGAGCGAGCGCATCAGCGCGGCGACGCTCGTCTGGGTCGAGGCGTCGAGGGCCGAGATCGGCTCGTCGGCCACGAGCATCCGCGGCCTCGCCGCCAGTGCCCGCGCGATGGCGATGCGCTGCTTCTGGCCGCCGGAGAACTCGTGCGGGAACCGGCTCGCCATCGCCGGGTCGAGCCCGACGCGGCGCAGCCAGTCGGCCGGGTCCGAGCCCTCGGCGCCCCGGGCGAGCGCCGCCCGGACGCCGTCGCCGATCTGCTCGCCGATGCGGCGACGGGGGTTCAGCGAGGAGTTCGGGTCCTGGAAGACCATCTGCACACCGGTCATCGCCGGACTGCGCCGACGGAGTCCGAGCGCGGGCACGTCGACGCCGTTCAGGCGCACGTCGCCACCGCGGCGCTTCTCGATGCCGACCACGGCGCGCGCGAGGCTCGACTTGCCGCAGCCGCTCTCGCCGACCAGCGCGACGACCTCGCCCGCCGCCACCCGGAAGCCGACCCCGTCGACGGCACGCAGCGGCGGTCGCCGCCCGTACTCGACGACGATGCCGTCGGCCTCGAGAACCACACCCGCGCTCATCGCGCACCCCTCTCGACGTCGCCTGCCGTGGCCGCGCCCGGATCGTCCGCGGCGGCGGCCCTCTCGTGCCCCTCGACGAGCTCGGCGACCAGCTCCTCCGGGCTCTCCTCGAAGCTCGAGCCGGGCAGAGCCGCGAGCAGCGCCCGCGTGTACTCGTCCTCGGGTGCGGTGAACAGCCGCTCGCGCGGAGCCGACTCCACGACGAGCCCCTGGCGCATCACCGTCACCTCGTCGGCCACGGCGCTCATCACGCCGAGGTCATGGGTGACGAGCAGGATGCTCAGCCCGCCGTCGTCGACCAGCTCCCGCAGCAGCTGCAGCACTCCGGCCTGCACGGTCACGTCGAGCGCGGTCGTCGGCTCGTCGGCCAGCAGCACCGAGGGCTCGCACGCGAGCGCCACCGCGATCGCGATGCGCTGCCGCTGACCTCCGGAGAACTGGTGGGGGTAGCGCCCGAGGGAGGCCCGGGCGTCCGGCACCCGCACCCGCTCGAGCAGGGCCTCGGCCCTGGACCGCGCGGCCTCCTTGCCGAGACCGAGGTGGTGGCGCAGGTGGTCGGTGAGCTGGCGGCCCACGGTGAGCTGCGGATGCAGGCTCGTCGACGGGTCCTGGAAGACCATGGCGACCCGGCGTCCGCGCACCGCGCCGAGCACCTGCCGGGACGCGCCGACGAGCTCCGTCGTGCCGTCGCCGGTGTCGTCGGCGAGACGGATGCTCCCGCTGGCCGTCATCGATCCGGGCAGCAGTCCGAGCACCGCCAGGGCGGTCATGGTCTTGCCCGAGCCCGACTCGCCGGCGAGACCGTGGATGCCGCCGCGGCGCAGCGCCAGATCGATGCCGTCCACGACGGCGTGGCTGCGGGTGCGGATGCGCAGCCCGCTGATGGTCAGTGCGTCGCTCACAGCGTGGCGCCTCCTCCGCGGATCGTCTGCGACCGCGGGTCCAGGGCGTCGCGCAGGGCGTCGCCGACGAAGTTGAACGCGATGACGACGGTGAGGATGGCCAGGCCCGGGAAGACCCCGATCCACCACGCGTCGAAGTTCTGGATGGCGTCCGACACCATCGAGCCCCACTCCGCGGTCGGCGGCTTCGCGCCGAGCCCGAGGAACGACAGGCCCGACAACAGGAGGATGGCCGTACCGATGTCGAGGCTCGCCAGGACGAGCACCGGGCCGACGATGTTGGGCGCGATGTCGCGGACGAGGGAGCGCAGCGGCGAGAAGCCGAGCAGCTGGCCGGACACGACATAGTTCGACGAGCGGAGGCCGAGCACGAGGCCTCGGGTCAGCCGGGCATAGGACGGCCACGACACGATCAGCGCCGCGAGCACCGCGTTCAGGAGCGACGCTCCGAGCGCGGCCGCGATCACCATCGCCAGGATGACCGTGGGGAACGCCATCACGAGGTCGGTGATGCGCATCGCGACCTCGTCGACCGCACGGCCGAGGAATCCGGCGACGGATCCGACGATCGCGCCGATCAGCACCGACATCACGACGAGCAGCAGGGCGAGCGGGATGGTGACCCGGGCACCCCAGATCACCCGCGAGAACACGTCCCGGCCGAGCGCGTCGGTCCCCATCAGTGTGCCCTCGCCGGGCGCCTGGAGGAGGGGCAGGTCCTGCGCGAGCGGATCGTGCGGGGCGATGACGGGGGCGAGCACGGCGATGAGGATCCAGAGCACGCCGACGGCGGCGCCGAGGAGTCCGAGCGGCGCCGACCAGCGACCCAGGCGCAGGCGGGGGCGGCGCAGGCGGAGGCCGGGGGCGGCGACCGGGTCGAGCACTCCGGCACCGACGCCGTCGCGCGGACCGGCCGGAGCGCCGTCGCGCGGGTCGGACCGGGTGGTTCGCGGATCCTTCACGAGGCCAGCCTCACTCTCGGGTCGAGAACGCCGTACAGCAGGTCGACGATCAGGTTCACGAGCAGGTACATCACGCCGATGAGCAGGCCGACGCCCATGATGCCTCGTAGGTCGAGGTGCGACGCGGCCTGGTAGGCGTAGGAGCCGATCCCGGGCCAGCCGAAGACCGCCTCGACGAGCACGGTGCCGCTGAGCAGGCTGCCGAAGGCGAGGCCCACGACGGTGAGGATCGGGATGCTCGCCCCGCGCAGCACGTAGGAGAAGGTGACCGCGCGGTTCGGCAGCCCCTTCGCGCGGGCGGCCCGCACGTAGTCCTGGTCGAGGATCTCGAGCACCGCGGTGCGCACGAACCGGGTCAGCAGGCCCACCGTGTAGAGCGTCAGGACGAGGACGGGGAGGAAGAGGTGCGACGCCGCGTCGAGGAAGGTGTCGAGCTGGCCGGCGAGCAGGGCGTCGACCGTGTAGAGGCCCGTCACCGTCGGCGGCGTGGTGAAGTCGCTGCTCAGCCGGCCGGATCCCGGCGCGATCCGGAGCTGGAAGTAGAGGACGTAGTAGAGAACCAGCGCGAGCCAGAAGGTCGGCACGCTGAGGCCGGCCAGCGACACGACGCGCAGAACGTGGTCGGAGGCCCTGCCGCGCCGGTAGGCGGCGACGGTGCCGAACAGCACGCCGATGATCACGCTGAGCACGATGGCGCCGAAGGCGATCTCGAGGGTGGCCGGCAGCGCCTTCGCCAGGTCGGCGACCACCGGGTTGTGCGTGGTGGTGGAGACGCCGAGGTCGCCGTGCAGCAGGTTGCCGAGATAGGTGAAGTACTGCACGACGAGCGGCTGGTCGAGACCGTACTGGGCGCGGAACCGCGCGACGATCTCCGGATCCTCCGCAGCGCGCTGGCCGAGGGCGGCCGCCACGGGGTCGCCCGGCACGAGGTTGGTCAGGATGAAGGTGACGAGGGTCACGCCCACCACCAGCAGCAGCGAGGTGAGCACGCGGCGGAGCGCGTAGCGGAGGAACGGGTGGGCCGCCCGGCCCCCGCGCTGACGCGGGGTCCGGACGGCCGTCGTGGTGGTGGACACGGGCTACTGCGCGGTGAGGGCCGCGATGTCGATGGTCCACACCGCGTTGTAGACGACACCCGAGACGTCCTTCGCCGCGGCGATGTTGTTGCCGGGCTGGAGCAGCGGGATGAAGGGGCCGTCGGCGTTCAGCGCGGTCTGCAGCTCCTCGAAGCGCGACTGACGCTCGTCGTCGCTGCCGCCGGTGGCCGCGGCGTCGGCCAGCGCCGAGATCGCGGGGGCCGCACCGTCGGTCCAGCCGGAGCGGAGGCCCACGACGTCGCCCGGGGTGAAGACGAGGTAGTCGCTCGGGTCCGGGTAGTCCGGGCCCCAGTACCAGAGGCCCATGGTCTCGGTGCCGTTGCGGTAGGCGTCGAGCTCGGTGGCGACGGGGGCCGGGGCGAGCTCGACGGTGATGCCGGCGTCCTTGAGCTGCGACTGGATGCGCTGCGCGATGGTCGGGAAGTCGATGCCGTTCAGGCTGATGTCGCTCGGGAAGTTGAGCGTCACGGACTCGCCGGCGTAGCCGCTCTTCGCGAGGTCCGCCTTCGCGGCGTCGAGGTCCTGGGTGAGCGCGCCGCTCTCGGGCAGGGCGCCGAGCAGCATGCTCGGGATGACGCCGGACGCTTGGGCGGTGCCGTTGCCGGCGATCGAGACGAGGTCGTCGTAGTCGACGGCCTCCTTCACGGCCTTCACGAAGTCGGGGTTCGACGTGATCGCCGAGACGCTCGGGTTCTGGTTGAGCAGCAGGAAGATCACGTTCGCCGACGGGTCGCTGGTCACCGCGACCGAGTCGCCGAGCGCCTCCGCCTGAGTGCCCGAGAGGTCCAGCGCCACATCGGCGCTGCCGCCCTCGACGTTGATCTTCTGGGTCGCACCCTCGACGTTCTGGATGACCACGCGGCCGTAGCCCGGGGCGTCGCCGTCGTAGTTCTCGTTCGCGGTCAGCACGACCTGCGAGGCGAGGTCGAGCGTGTCGAGCACGTACGGGCCGGAGCCGGCGGAGGTGGTGTTGAGGAACGTCTCGGCGGTGTCGGTCTCGTCGGTGGTGCCGCCGTTCTCCTTCACGACCTTCGAGTTCAGGATGCCGAGCGCCGAGTTCGCCAGGATCGCCGGCAGGGCGGGCGTGGGGTTCTCGGTGGTCAGCACCACCGTCGTGTCGTCCTTCTTCGTGACGGTGACGCCGTCGAGGAGGAACGAGGGGTTGCCCTTGAGGCCGATCACGCGCTGCAGCGAGAACACCACGTCGTCGGCGGTCATCGCGGTGCCGTCCGAGAAGGTGTGCTCGCCGTTCAGGGTGAGGGTGAAGGTCTTCGCGTCGTCGGACTGCTCGAGGCTCGCGAGGCCGTCGACGACCTGCGAGACGTCGCCGCCCTCGAAGGTGAGGAGGGTCTCGTAGAGCGCCTTGTCGACCATCTGGCCGGTCGGCTCGTACATGCGGCCCGGGTCGGCGGTCTTCAGGTCGAACGCCTTGTTGATGGTGAGCGTCGCGCTACTGCCGTCGGCGGTGTCGACGCGGCCCGAGGAGCAGCCCGCCACCAGAAGGGCGAGGGAGACCGCCGCAGCGGCGATCACCACTCGCGTCGGGGCGGAGCGCGGGGTGCGGGTGGAGCGGACAACCATGGAGGCCTCCTGGCGAGGGTTCGGCTGGACGTGTTGCGAAACGATGGCACATCGCGACGCACTCCGTTTCCAGAGGGCCGCTATCGTGGACGAACTGCCGCCCGCAGCGATGAAGGAGTGGATTATGTCGATCACCGATCCGGCCGCCGGTGCGGTCGCTGGACAAAGCGCGGGCGGGCTCGACGACCTCAATCTGCGCATCCTCGCCGTCCTGCGCGAGAACGGGCGCATCTCGATGTCCGCCCTGGCCGAGCGGGTGAACGTCTCGCGGGCGAGTGTCTACAACCGGGTCGAGCAGCTCACCGCATCCGGCGTCATCACCGGATTCTCGGCCCTGGTCGATCCGGGGAAGGTGGGGCTCGACGTCTGCGCCCTGGTGTTCGTGACGGTGCACCCGCAGTCGTGGCACCGGTTCCGCGAGGGCATCCTCCAGATGCCCGACGTCGAGTACTGCTGCATCACGACCGGCGAGCACGACGCGATGCTCCTGGTCCGCTCGCTCGACATCGGCGGCGTGCACGACTTCGTCACCGGCGTGGTCGCGGCCCGGCCCGAGGTGAAGTCGGTGGTCTCGGTCGTCGTGCTCGACGAGGTGGTGCGCAAGGCCTACCTGCTGCCCTCCGACATCCCCGACCGCTCCGGATCGACGAACCGGCTCGGCATGACGCGGTTCACCACCGCGGGGAACGGCCGCGACGCGGCGCGCTGAGCGTCAGACCTCGACGCAGATGCTGACGTGGTCGTCGCCGTCGATCTCGAACTCCTCGACGAGCCGCAGCAGGCCTTCGCCGTCGAGCTCGACCCGGCTGCCGCCGGTGCCGCTGACCACGGTCCCGCCGTCGATCAGCTGGTGCACGAACGAGACCTGCAGGGCGTCACCCGTGCGCGTGCCCACGAACCGGCCGAAGGTCACGGTGTCGCCGACGTAGTCGCCCCAGACAACTCCGTCGCGCTCGGAGTAGCGGAACCGCGACGGCGACTCCGGGTCGACCGCGCTGTTGGTCGAGGAGGTCATCACGAACTCGCGGCCGTCGAGACTGGGGGCAGTGGTGGCGTCGTTCACTTCATGGAGTATGCCGGAGAGGTCGGGGTGTCCTGGCCGCGGGCCGATTTCGTCTCATCCTTCGGGTCGCGAACCCGTGGAACTGGACGAAAGTGTCGTCACGGCGTCCCTCCACGGTTCATTCGTCTACGGTCGCGGACCGACCGACGTCGCTCGGATCGAGCCGAAGGCCCTCCGGCGTGGAGCGGGCGACTCCACGGACAGGACGTCGTCCGGTGTCTGCGAGGCGTCCGGACCCCCCCGGCCGCCTCGATGCTCCAGCGATTCGTCCGCGATCGGATTCTTTCCCGTACTCTCAAAACCCGTACGGGGAATGAATCGGGGCTCATTCGCAGCCGATTCGTATTCAGCATCTTGGGGGCGCAATGGATCCGCAGCAATCGGTGAACAGTGATCGCGCCGTGTGCGCCCACGCGAGGAGCGGCGGATGACCGGGTCGAGTGCGACCGGCGCCGTGGTGAAGCGCCCCGAGTCGCGGGAGTGGATCGACTTCGCCAAGGGCGTCGCGATCAGCCTCGTCGTGCTCTACCACTCGTCGTTGTTCCTCGGATTCTTCGACCTCGCGGGGTACGTCCCGAAGCTCCGGACCGTGCTCCTCTACTTCCCCATGCCCGTGTTCTTCTTCATCGCGGGCCTCACGGCCGCCCGGATGCTGACGTGGACGTTCGCCGAACTGTGGCGCCGCAGAGTCCTCGCGCTGGTGTACCTCTACCTGCTGTGGTCGTTCATCCGGGTCGTCTTCTACCTCATCGTCCCGTTCTCACGGTCGGAGGCGACCTCGCCGACGGACCCGCTCAACGTGCTGGTGCTCCCCATCCTGCCGTCGAGCAGCTACTGGTTCATCTGGGCTCTCGCGATCTTCAGCATCCTCGCCTGGCTGATCCGCAAGGTGCCCCGGTGGATCCAGCTCTCGGTGGCCGGGCTGCTGGCCGTCGCGGCGACGACCACCGGCCTGCTGGACACCGACAACATCGGCTGGGACCGGGTGCTCCAGAACTTCATCTTCTTCCTCGTGGCGATGTTCATCCCCCGCACGTTCTACCGCTTCGCCGCTCGCGTGAAGCTCTGGCAGGCGCTCGCGCTCGCGGTGGCCTACCTCGGCATCATCGCGGTGATCGTCGCCTTCGACGCCAACCGCATTCCGGGCGTCATCCTGATCGCCAGTTCGGTCGCGATCATCGCGGGCATCGCCGGCTCCCAGTACCTCGTCAAGGTCCGCGCACTGAAGATCTTCGTCACCATGGGGCAGCAGAGCTTCCAGATCTACCTCCTGCACCTCTTCGTGATCGCTGTCGTCGTCGCATTCGTCCCCCTGCTCGGCGAGACGAATGTCCCACCCCTTCCGGCGACGGTCTTCCCGGTCGCCCTGACGGTGTTCTCCCTCTGGGCGTCGCTGTTCATCTTCCAGTCGCTGCGGCGCTTCTCCTGGCTGTGGGTGAGCCCGTTCAGCACCGGCAAGTCCCAGAAGAAGCGCCTCGCCGCCAGGAATGCGAGATCAGCCGAGGTCCAGCCCACCGCGGTCGAGTCCGCAGCTCCTGTCGCCCCGGCCGATGAGCCCGCTGACGCGGGGACTGCGGGCAGACCGGAGAAGGACTGACCGGCGAGCACCTCCCGGGCGACTCCCCGGGCGGCCCTTCTGCAGGCCCGAGTCGTCTCGGGCGCTGGTGAGTCCGCCTCAGACCGGGCCGGCCCGCGCTGCTCGGTCTCGGGCGAGCCGAGGGAGCAGTCGGACGAGGACGACCATGCCGACGAGTTCCACGAGAGTCTGCGTGACGACGACGACGGGCGCGAGCGACAGCGGTGCCGGGAGCGCGAGTGCGAGGGGCAGCACGACGAGCGAGTTGCGGGTCGCGCCGCTGAACACGAGGGCGCGCGTCGCGGGCACGTCGAGCCGGAAGACGCGTCCAGCACCCAGCCCCAGAGCGGTCATGACCACGAGGAATCCCGCGTAGAGCGGGACGAGGACGAGAAGCCGGCCGGCCGAGGCGCCCACGGCGCCGGCCTGGGAGGCGACGACGGTGAAGAGCGTGGCCGTCATGAGCGGCACCATGAGCCCGAGCATCGTGAACTCGACGATTCGGCCGGCTCTGTGTCGGCGCGCCAGGGCCTGCACCAGCCCGGCCGCAGACAACGGCACCACGATCAGCAGCAGGAACGCCCGCGCGAACGGACCGGCGTCGACCACCGCCACCCCCGCAGGACCGATGAAGAGCAGCAGATACACGGGGAGGAGGAGGATCTGCGCGAGCATCAGCAGCGGTGCGGCGGCGAGCAGCCGGTCGGACGCCCCTCCGGCGAGCCCGGCGAACACGATCACGTAGTCGATGCACGGCGTCAGGAGCACCAGGAGGACCCCGAACAGCAGCACCGGAGTGTCGGCGACGAATCGGGACAGCCCGTAGGCGACGAGCGGCACGACGACGAAGTTCAGCACCCCGACCGCGGCGAGGAAGCGGCCGTCGCGCAGAGACCGTCCGATCGCGGCGAACGGGACCCCGAGGAACGTGGCGAACAGCAGCAGCGCGAGCACCGGTTCGATCGCGACCTCGAGGTGGTGCGCGGCGGGCAGCAGCAGTCCGAGAGCGGCGCCGGCGGCGATCGCGGCGAGGTAGAGCGGGATCTGGCGGTGCTCGAGCCAGGCGACGAGCGCTCTCACGACAGCAGGTCGGCGAGAAGGAGAGGCACGGGTGCAACGGTAGAGGTCCGAACCGCTTGAGGGTCGCTGCTCTGCCGCTCGTCGCGGCGGAGGGGCTTCTCCCTCGACCCCGCCCCGGTGAACGGTCCGGGCCGAGACCTTGGACGATGCGGCCCAGCCAGGATCCGCTCCCGCACGGTCCTCCCCGTGAGACGCGCCCAGGACGAGACGCCGTCGACAGCTCTTTCCTGCGTCACTCGACGGTCCTCATAAGCTTTCGCAACTTCTGGTGCAGAGGTGTCGGAAAGATACGAACGCATCATGTCGCATCAGGCGCGAAAGGCTCGAAGAGCTCAGAGGTATTGAGGCCTCGGCCAGTTAATGCTTTAATCCACATCGAACCGGTTCGATGATCTATGCAGCACTGGGCGGACAGGTTCGACCAATCGCTCGATCAATGGAGATACAGCAGATGAACAGATCCATCGCTCTACGCGAGACGCCTCCCACGGATGCCGACCGGCGACAGCGCCGTAGGATCCGCGGGCGTCGTGTCCTCGCAGCAGTCGTCTCAGCGGCGGTCGTCGCAGCGGGGAGCGTCCTCGCCGTGGGCGCTCCCGCGGAAGCGGCACCCGGAGCCGCAGCCACGCTCGTCGTGGAGGCCGACCAGCCCTTCCGTCCCGTCACTCACATGGCCAGCGGGTCCCTATACGGACTGGCGAGCGCCGGCGTCCCGTCCCTCGACAAGATCCTCCCCATCAAGCCGCACACCTTCGTGCAGAAGCCCGAGGGGGGCACCCAGCAGCCGACCGGTGACGCCCTGTCGGTCGCAGACACCGCGAAGTCGGCCGGTGCGGGCGTCGTCGTCCGCCTGGTGGACTACCTGCCCGGCTGGCCCTATCGATACGACAAGGCCTCCTGGCTCCCGGCCGTCGAGAAGATGGTCCAGGACACCCAGGCGTCCGGCAAGACGAATATCGTCGCCTATGCCATCTGGAACGAGCCCGATATCACCTGGCAGGCGTCGAACGGCTCCTTCTTCGATCTCTGGACCGAGACCTACCGTCTGATCCGCACCCTCGACCCCGAGATGCCGATCCAGGGCCCCGCCTACTCCGACAACATCACGAACATGCGCGCGTTCTACGAGCACGCGAAGGCGACCGACACCCTCCCGGACGTCCTCGAGTGGCACGAGCTGATCCGCTCCTCGAAGATCAAGGGCGACGTCGAGAAGGTCCGGGCCATCCTCGACGACCTCGACCTCCCCGAGCCGCCCATCGACATCACCGAGTACGCGGCACCCGCCGAGGTCGGCCTGTCCGGCCCGCTGGTCGGCTACATCGCGAAGCTCGAGCGCTACGGGATCACCCGCGCCGAGCTCCCGTTCTGGAACCAGTCGGGCGCCCTGGGCGACCTCCTCACCGGACGGAACGGCGACCCCAACGGCGCGTACTGGCTCTACACCTGGTACGCCCAGATGAGCGGCCAGATGGTGACCACCACGCCGCCGTCGAACGAGAGCCCGCTCGACGGCGCCGCCTCCGTCAGCGACGAGGGCGACGAAGTGCGCGTCATCGCCGGCGGCAACACCGGAGCCACGTCCATCAAGGTCAACGGGCTCGACGAGCTGTCGCTCGGCTCGAAGGTCGACGTCCAGGTGGACTTCACCGCCTCCTACGGCCGCACGGTGAAGACCGACGGCCCGGTCACCATCTCGAACACGACCTACGAGGTCGCCAGCGACGGATCGATCACGGTGCCCATCGTGATGAACCCGACCTACGGCTACCAGGTGATCGTCACCCCGGAGAAGAGCCCGACCAGCCTGGCGGGCGACTACACCGTGGGCAACGCGAACTCCGGTCTGCAGCTCGCCACGCAGGGCGGCGCGACCGCGAACGGGACGCCGGTCGTCCAGGCCGACTCCGCGACCTCGACCGGACAAGCGTGGAGGATCACGGCAGCGGGCCAGGGCCTCTACCGCGTCATCCACACGCCCAGCGGACGCGCCCTGACCATCGCCGGCGCCGCGACGTCCAACGGAGCAGCCGCGGTGATCGCCGACGCGAACGGCGGAGACGAGCAGCTCTGGCAGCTCATCCCCGACGGGAAGGGGAAGGTCCGCCTCGCGAACTACGCGACGGGCAAGACGCTCGGGGTCCTCAACCTGAGCAAGGACGCGGGCGCTGCGGTCATCCAGTGGTCCGACGGCGCACCGACCTCCAACTGCCAGGTCAGCGGAGCCCGCCAGCCGGGCAGGTTCGGCACGGCACTGGACTTCTGCAAGACGGCGTCGTACGGTTCGCTCCCCAGCGGAATCGTCAGCGGACTCACCGGCGACTGGTCGGTCTCGACCTGGATCAAGCCGGCGTCGCTGACGAACTACTCCCGCGTCTTCGACTTCGGCACGGGCCAGAACGTCAACATGTTCCTTTCCCTCAACGCCGGGGGCGCCGGACCGCGGTTCGCCATCACGAACACCGGCGCCGGGGGCGAGCAGCGACTGACCTACGGCGGTCAGAACTTCCCGCTCAACCAGTGGTCGAACGTGGTCGTCACCGTCTCGGGCACGCAGGGCACGATGTACCTCAACGGCACGGTCGTCGCCACGAACCCGAACATGACGGTGAAGCCGTCGGCTCTCGGGAACACCAACCGGAACTACCTGGGCAAGTCGCAGTACGGGGACCCGGCCTACGACGGCGCGATCGACGACTTCGCCGTCTACGACCGGGCGCTGTCCGCGGCCGACGTGGCCGCTCTGGCCGGCGGCCGGGCGGCGGCGGGCACCGTCGCGCAGTACGCGTTCGACGAGGCGTCCGGAGCCGCGCTCCAGGACTCCTCGGGGAACAACCGGAACGGGACCATCGTGCTCGGAACCGACGGAGCCACCACCAGCACCGCGACCGACGCCCAGACCGCCGACCGGTTCTGGACGCTCACGCCGGTCGCCGTCGCCGACACGACCAAGCCGGCGGTCACGCTGGTGTCGCCCACCACGGCGGGCCCCTTCTCCGCACTGGCCGTCCAGGTCGACGCGACGGACGACCGCGGACTGAAGCGCATCGTGGCCAACATCTACAAGGACGGCAAGCTCGTCACGAGCACGCAGTCCCCGGTCGCCGGTGGAGCGAGGACCGGATCGCACTCGGCCACGGTGCAGCTGCCCGACGGGAACTACACCGTCAAGTACAACGCGGAGGATCTCGCGGGCAACATCGCGCCCACGAAGACCTTCGCGGTGACGCTGGACAGCACGGCGCCGACGGCCACGGTCAAGACCGAGCCCTCCTTCACCACCGGTGAGAAGGGCGTCTACGACCAGGTGAGCTTCAAGCTGTACGACGCGGGCAGGATCGACAGGGCGGTCATCAACGGTCGCGTGAAGGATCTCACCGACAACGCGTGGTCCGACGTGAACTTCATCAAGCCGGGCGTCTTCGGCGCGGTCAAGGGTGCCAACACCATGGTCGTCCACGACGTCGCCGGGAACACCACCACCGTCCAGTTCACCCTGAACTGACCCGGACCTCGAGGCGCCCCGTATCCGTACGGGGCGCCTCGAGCGTGTGCGGGGCATGCCACGGCAGGCTGGGCGCAGCTGGGGCGCCCCCCACCCGGACCGGCAGCGGCCCCTGGATGCAGGAGCATGAGGTGCGACCGCCGCGTGCTCTCCTGCACCTGAGCGGAGAGCCGGCAGCAGTCCGACCGGTCCTCGCCGTCCGACAGCCTCCGAGGAGAACGACAGTGGCCACCATCGCAGACGTCGCCCGCGAAGCGGGCGTCTCCCGCAGCACCGCGTCCTACGCGTTCTCGGGCAACCGCCCGATCTCGGCCGAAGTGCGCCGGCGAGTGCTCGCTGCGGCTCGTCGCCTGGAGTTCACGCCCAACGCGGGCGCGCGATCGCTGGCGACCTCGCAGACCCGGGTCATCGGCCTGCTGGCGCAGTTCCTCGAGGACGAGTTCGCCCCCGCGATGCTGCAGTACACCCTCGGCGTCTCGAACATGGCCCGCGAGCTCGGATACGACATCCTGCTGGTCACCGACGCCGACGGCACGAGCGCCCTGCGACGCATCAGCGACTCCCGCATGGTCGACGGGATCGTCCTGCTCAACGTCGCCGTGGACGATCCGCGGCTGGACATCCTGCGCAACGCCCGGCAGCCGGGCGCCCTCGTCGGCCTGCCGAGGGACTGCTCCGGCGTCGACGTCTTCGACCTCGACTTCGAGGAGACCGGTCGCGCGATGATCGAGCACTTCCACGCCCTCGGGCATCGGGAGCTCGTGCTCGTGTCCCCGCCCCAGCACGTCGTCGATCGCGGCGGCGCCTACGTCTGGCGCCTGCAGGACGCCGCTCTCGAGGCCGCCGACGCCCACGGCATCCGACTGCACACGTCGTTCGCGCCCTCCACCCAGCCGGACGTCGGCCGGGCGCTCGGAGACCTGCTCGACGCGCACCCTCGGGCGACGGGCCTGCTCGTCAACAACGAGGCGGCCGCAGCGGCACTTCCGAGCGTTCTGGGAGCGCGGAGCACGAGGAGCCCGGAGGACGTCTCCGTGCTCGGCCGGTTCTCGGAGGAGTTCGCGCGCACCTTCTCGCTCCCCTACTCCTTCGTGGAGAGCGCACCCGACCGGCTAGGGAGCATGGCGGTGCGTCAGCTCGTCCGCCGGATCGAAGGCGCGACCGACACCGAGGAGGCGTACGTCGTGCGCCTCCTCGGCCCTGAGATCGTCGAACGTGGCAGCACGGCGCCTCCGCGTCCGGCTCCCGCGGCCTGAGCGGACGACCTCGGCCGGGGGCCCTCCATCCACCCGGGACCACGACCACGAGGCGCACGACGGTGGCCTTCGCCGCCGCTGCTGTCGTGACGGCAGCCGCCGGAATCACCCGCCGCCAGAAGTCGCCGAATGATCGGCTGTCGGCACGGTCGTCCGGTTCGTAGTGTCGGACGTATGGATCCGCGACCGCTTCCCGCCGTCGGCGCCCCGGCCACCCGTGCGCTCGAGGACGCGGGCGTGCACGATGTGGACGACGTGAGGCGGGTGGGCCTCGACCGTCTCGGAACCCTCCACGGAGTCGGGCCGAAGGCGCTCCGGCTCCTCCAGCAGGCCCTCGACGCGGACGATCCCGCTCCGTAGCGATCCCTTCCCTGCACGGTCGCCTCGACCCAGAATGGTCGGAGGCTCGGCGCGCCGGTTCCCGGGGGCGATCCGACCGCGGAGGCGGCCGCCGGGGGAACGGTGGTCGGATGGACCAGGAGGCGCGATGAAGGTCATGCTCGTGATGCGGTCGGACGGCAGCTACGCCGGGGGCGATGCGCCCGAGGACTACGCGGCCTGGGCGGACTACGACGCGTCGCTGAAGGCGGACGGCGTCCTCGTCGACTCCGGACGCTTCGCCGACGCCTCCGGGGACGTCTCCGTCGAGACGGATCTCACCGCGGCGCGAAGAGAAGGCGGCACTCCGGCCCCGTCCCGAGCGGAGGAGCGGTCCGCCCTCGTCGGCTACTACCTGCTCGACTGCCCGACCCGGGACGACGCCGTGCGGTACGCCCGACGCGCCCCCCTCTACGGCTCGGTCGAGGTGCACGAGCAGGCGCAGTACTGAGCTCAGCGCTGCGGCCGCTCGCGGCGGCCCCGGGCGGATGATGGTCGGGTGAACCGCACCGATCGTCTGTACGGGCTCGTCGAGGAGCTGCGGGCGGTCTCGCCCCGGCCGCGGAGCGCGCGCCGTCTCGCCGAGCGGTTCGAGGTGTCGGTGCGGACCATCGAGCGGGACCTGTCCGCGCTGCAGCAGGCGGGTCTGCCGATCTGGGCGGAGCCCGGCCGCACGGGCGGCTACGTCATCGACGCGTCCGCGACCCTCGGGCCGGCCGGATTCACGGTGGAGGAGGCCGTCGCCGTGCTGATCGGCCTCAGCGCGCTGCAGCGCAGTCCGTTCCGGCAGGCAGCCAGGACCGCTGCCCGGAAGACGCTCGCGGTCCTGCCGGACGACGTGGCCGCCCGCGCCGGCGCGATCGCCTCCCGGGTGCAGTTCCTCGAGAGCGAGGAGGAGGCGGTCGTCCCGGCGGAGTTCGCGACGGCCCTCCGAGCGGATCGTGTCGTCCGGCTCCGCTACCGCGACAGCAGCGGCGCGGAATCGGTCCGAGACGTCGAACCGCTCGGCTCGATCGGGAAGGAGGAGCACTGGTACCTGATCGCGTGGTGCCGGCTGCGGGAGGGGGTCAGGGCGTTCCGCGGCGACCGGATGCTGTCGGTCGAGGTGACCGACGAGCGGCCTCCGCAGCGCACCCTGCGAGCCGAGGACCTCGCGCTCCAGTACGGACGGCTGCGGTCCGTCGTCGACGACTGATCCTCTCCGGGGACGGCCGCCGCGGACCTCGCGGAGTCGCGGACGATCTGCGGAAACACCGACAGGACGATGTCGCGACGACCGGCGAGCCTGGTGCCTCCACCTCGTCCCCGCCCCTCAAGGAGCCCCATGTCGTTCACCTCCCTCCGCATCGTCACCGACGACCTCGACGCCCTCGTCGCCTTCTACGAGCAGGTCGTCGGCCGACCGGCCGAGCGCCCGGCGCCGGTCTTCGCGCAGTTCACGGGAGCGGGCGCGACCCTCGCGATCGCCCACACCTCGACGGTCGCGATGCTCGACGGCGCCGTCGTCCCCGCGTCGAACCGCTCCGTCCTTCTCGAGTTCGAGGTGCCCGACGTCGACCGCGCCTTCGCCGAGCTCGCACACCGGAGCGAGGACGTGGTGCTCCCGCCGAGCACCATGCCGTGGGGCAACCGCTCCGCCCTCGTCCGCGACCCGGACGGGAACGTCGTCAATCTGTTCAGCAGGCCCGCCGGCTGATCGGGCGCTCTACGTCGGTCCGAGCACGCCCATGCCTGGCCGGTGGGACACGACGGGGGTCGCGGAGACCACCGAAGATCCTCTCTCGCGAGGCGATCCTCCCGAGCGGGAGTGGCCTCGGGCCGAGCGCGATCGGTCTGCGGGTCGCAGGCGGGAGCACGGCGACTCCGTCCAGCGTGACGTCCCGACCGCACTCCGACCGTCGGGACGGCCACCCGCCGCCGGTGTCCTCGGCGGTACCCTCGCGGCATGACCTTCGTGAACGTCGGCACCCTCGGGGCCGTCCCCGGCAGACGCGACGAGCTCGTCGCCGTCCTCACCGAGCACAACGACGACCTCGTCGACGCCGGCTGCCTGCTCTACGAGGTCGGGGTCGACGACGAGCAGCCCGACACCGTCTTCGTCGTCGAGCTGTGGGAGAGCGCCGAGGCGCATCGGGCCTCCCTCGCCCTCCCCCGGGTCCAGGCCGCGATCGCGACGGCGCGCCCGCTGCTCAGCGGCGCCTTCGGCGGCTACCGCTTCGACGCAGCAGGCTCTCCCCTCCGGAGCTGACTCGCGCCGAAGGCCTGCCGGCCGTCGGCACAGGCCGACCTGGAGTGAGCGGGCCGTCCGTCAACGGAAGACCTCTTCCTCTCCCGCCACCCCGACACCTCGGAGCGGAGCACCGTGATCAGCACGTTCCTCGTCGACCACGCCGCGCTCGTCCCGATCGCCTTCTGGATCGCGGTCGCGGTGGTCACGGCGATCGCCTGGCTGCTGCACCGGCGCGGCGCGGAAAGGTCTCTTCTCGTCCTCGCCGCGCTCGCCTTCGTCGTGGGGATCGCGCTGACCGTGTATCCGCCCGATGGGACGCCGCGGGTCTTCTGCACCGTGCAGTTCTCGGTGCCGTTCGACGGCATCGACACCCTCGCGAACATCGCGCTCCTGCTCCCCGGGGCCCTGCTGCTCGCGGTCGCGGTCGGCCGGCCCCTGCTCGTCGCCGCCGCCGTCTCCGGCCTGTCCGCCCTGATCGAGGTGGTCCAGGCGGGCGTTCCGGCGATCGGCCGCTCCTGCGACACGAACGACTGGTTCATGAACACCATCGGCGCACTCCTCGCCGCGTTCCTCGCGGCCCTGATCCTCAGAGGGGAGAAGCGGCGCGGGCGTCGGCGAATGGTCCGCTGACACCGCCTGTCACGTCGCCCTGCTCTCGGCCGGGTGTCTCGGCGGCCGACATCAGCACGGGTCCGTCGATCCACGTTCCTGTGACGAGGACCTGCTCAGAGGACGGCCGACGCCACGGGTGCCGTCTCGGCGACGCCGAGGACGACCGGGCGTCACCGGGTGCCGCGGTCGCGTCTGTCGACCGCCCCAGGAGCTGTCAAGTCTCTCCCCCGTCGGCCTCGGCGCTGCGCACGCTGGGGGCATGAAGCACCTCCTCTTCGCGAACAAGACGATCCTCGTGGGAGACGACGCGGCGGACGCTCTGGTCGAGTACGGCGTCGCCCTCGCCGCGAGCAGCACGGCGGACCGCGTGGAGTACACCGGCATCGGCGCCGACGGCGGCACCGTGCAGGCGGTGTTCCTGCTCAACGCCGGCGCCGCCCTGGTCGCCGAGACCACTCCCTCCGATCTCCCCGAGCCGGACAACACGGCCGAGGTCGCCCGCATCCGCGAACGCACCAGGGCGCTCACGGGAGTGTTCCCCGTGCAGCCGAGCGAGGACGACATCACCTTCGACGTCGAGCTCGAGCACGGCTTCGGACACTGACCGGCCCGCCCATGGCCTCCCTCCACGCCCCCTGGCCGACGCTCTGACCGGGGACACGGACGACGCCGAGGTCCGTCGCTGGGCGGCGTCCCGCGCCCCGCTCACGCCGGGGACGATCGCCGTGCTGCAGGCCGTCGGCTTCATCAGCGCAGCGCAGCGGGTCCCCGCCGACACGGCCCTCGCTCTCCTGCTGACGGCGGCGGAGGACGACCGGCGCGATCCGCCCGACGTGGCTCGCGATGTCCTTGCGCGCCGCCATCCCCTGGCCGATCCCGGTGACGATCGCGGCGCGTCGGTGACCCCGTGATCACTGCCCTTCCAGAGCCGTGGTCGGTCCGCCGCCGGGGGCGCTGTCTCCCGAGTCCGCGACGTGAAGCGCACCGCGCGCCGCCCGCCCCGCCCGCTGGATGCGCGCCCGCACCAGCCGCTGCAGCAGCGCGGGGTAGAGCTGAACGGCGATCGTCGACCCGAGCAGCCAGGCCGCGCCGCCCGTCGCACCCGTGACTGTCGCGGCGAGGGCGAGCGCGACTCCGACTGCCGTGCACGCGACGTGCACCGCCTCGGAGCGGCGGGTGTGCTGATCGAGAGCGGCCAGCCCCGCGCGCGTGCCGTCGAAGCCGCGCTCGCGGGTGACGAGGCGGTTCCACCCGACGACGTCGAGCAGCCGACCGAAGACGCCGACCCCGAGCGCCCGCAGCACCGTCGGCTCGCGGCGGCCCACGTCGAACCAGGACTGCTCGAGCGGACGGGTGCGCGCACCGAAGGTCAGTGCCGCCCAGCCGGTGAGGACCATCTGCGCGACCGCGGCGAAGACCGGGCGCGAGGGTCCGATCGCGTGCCAGGCGGCGGCGAGGAGGGCTGCCGCGACGGCGGTGAGGACGAGGGTCCGGACCACTCCCGCTCCCTCCTGCCCGTGCTGCGGTGTCGGACCCGACCACCGGCGCACGCCTCCCATGATGACCGCTGCCGGGCAGTCGCCGTCAGACCGGTACCGAGAGGGTCGCCGTGAAGACCGGCCCCCGGCGGGCCGGGTGAACGACGTCGAGACGGTGACGGTCCCGCCTGCCCGGGCGAGGATCGCCCGGGTGATCGCGAGGCCCAGACCGGCACCGCCGTCGTCAGGGGCTCACGCCGGGCTGGGTCGACCCGCGCCTCACCAGGTCCGTAGGCAGGGTGATGGCAGCCGGGCGCTCCCCCTCGATCGCCTGCAGGAGGAGGCGGACCATCTCCGCGCTGATCCGCTCGAAGGGCTGCCGCATGGTCGTCAGCGGCGGGTCCGTCGTGAGGGCGACGGCCGAATCGTCGAATCCGCCGACGGCGACGTCCTCCGGCACACGCTTGCCGAGCCGGGCGAGTGCGTCGATAGCGCCTGCTGCCATGCGGTCGTTGGCGGCGAAGACGGCGTCGATGTCGGGATGCGCGGCGAGAAGCGCCTCCATCGCAGTGGCCCCACCGGCCCGTCCGTAGTCGCCGAACTCCACCGCCTCCGCACCGCCCACCTCCGCGCGGTAGCCCGCGAGCCGCGCGATCCCTCCCGTAGTGTCGGGCGGTCCGGCGATCGTGGCGATGCGCGAGCGTCCGAGGCTCCGCAGATGAGCGACCATCTCCCGCGCTCCCTCCTCGTCGTCGGCGGCGACGTAGCCCATGCGCTTCTCGTAGCCGACCGGCACGCCGCAGGCGATGGCCGGCACTGAGGATCTCTGGATGTCCGTGAGCAGCCGTGCGCCGACGTGGGCGGAGATGAGCAGGACCCCGTCGACGTGGCCCGCGTCGATGTAGGCGAGGGCTCGCCTCTGCTCGTGCTCCGTCCCCGCGAGGATGAGGACGAGGGCGACGTCGTGCTCCGCGAGTGCGGCTGAGGCGCCTCGGAGCAGAGTGGCGAAGTTCGGATCCTCGAAGAGCGAGCGCGCGTCCTCCGTGAGGAGGAAGGCCACCGTGTCGGTGCGGCTGCGGGACAGGCTCCGGGCGTGGGGATTGGCGCGGTAGCCGGTCCTCGTGATCGCCGCCTCCACTCGCGCGTGCGCTTCGGGGCTGACCCATCTTCCGCCGTTCAGCACGCGCGAGACCGTCCCGCGCGAGACACCGGCCTCGACAGCGACGTCCTGAATCGTGGGGCGTGAGGGCGTCCCGCCTCTTCCGCGCGAAGGCATCCGCGTCACTTCACCGCCCCGGCCGCCAGGTCGACCCGCCAGAACCGCTGCAGGACGAGGAACATCGCGATCAGCGGCAGGATCGAGAGGAGTGCCCCGGTGATGACCAGCGTGTAGAGCGCCGGCGCGGAGGCGCCCTGGTTGAGCAGCCCGTTCAGGCCGACCGTGAGCGGGAAGAGCGAGTCGTCGCCGAGCATGATGTACGGCAGCATGAAGTTGTTCCAGATCGCGACGAACTGGAAGAGGAAGATCGTCACCAGCCCCGGCAGGAGCATCGGAACGGCGATCCGGGTGAAGATCCCCATCTCCCGGGCGCCGTCGGTCCGGGCGGCCTCGATGACCTCCGTCGGCACGGCGGCCGCGGCGTAGA
This sequence comes from Rathayibacter sp. AY1F6, assembly GCF_002932035.1. Taxonomy (NCBI): domain Bacteria; kingdom Bacillati; phylum Actinomycetota; class Actinomycetes; order Micrococcales; family Microbacteriaceae; genus Rathayibacter; species Rathayibacter sp. AY1F6. Next base: position 301,140 of record NZ_PSVD01000002.1, read on the forward strand.
TCCGCGCGAGGTAGATGCCGTAGGGGCTGATGATCTGCGGCAGCAGCACTCCCCAGAACGAGTTGGTCAGCCCCACCTCGGCCAGCAGGAAGTACTGAGGGATCGCGAGGATCACGCCGGGGACGAGGACGCCCATCAGCAGGACGGCGAAGACGCCCTTCCTGCCTGGGAAGTCGAACTTCGCGAGCACGTATCCCGACAGTGCCGATACCCAGGTAGAGGCCACTGCACCGACGCCCGCGTAGAGCGCGGTGTTCAGCATCCAGCGCCAGAACAGACCTCCCCGGTACTGCGCGAGAGCGACCACGTTGTCGATCAGATGCGAGCCGGGCGCGAGCGTGAAGGTGGAGAAGAGCTCGCCGCCGCTCTTCGTGGACGCCGTCACCACCCACAGCACGGGGAAGAGGCAGTAGACGGCGCCGATCAGCAGGATCGTCGTCGCGATCCAGCCCGGACGTCCGCGATCGGGGTCGCGGCGTGCGGTCCTGGACCGTGTCCGCCCGACGGTGCGGGCGGGGGGCCGCTGAAGGATGCCGGGCACGGATCAGTCCTCCTGTCCGAAGGCTCGCTTCTGCACGACCCGGAGGAAGAGGAAGGAGACGGCGAAACTGGCGAGCGCGATCACGACGGAGGTCGCGGCGGCGGAGTGGATGTCGTCGCGGGTGAACGCGTCCCGGTAGACGAGCATCAGCGGGGACCAGGAGGTCGAGAGGCTGTTGGTCAGCGGTCGCAGCGTCGTCGGCTCGGCGAACACCTGCAGAGTTGCGACCATCGAGAAGAGCGCCGTCATCACCAGAGCGGGGGTGACGATCGGGATCTTGATGCGCAGCGCGATCTGCAGATCGCTCGCCCCGTCGATCCGTGCCGCCTCGTAGACGTCGGAGGGAATGGCCTCGAGGGCGGTGTGGATGACGATCATGTTGAATCCGACGCCGCCCCAGAGCGCGATGTTCGCGATCCCGAAGACGACGGCGCCGGAGGACAGGATGTCGGGGGCTTCCCCGCCCAGCCGCTCAATCACGTACGCGAAAGGCGAGACGGCCGGCAGGTAGAGGAATCCCCAGAGCAGCGAGGAGATGACGGCCGGTACGGCGTAAGGCAGGAAGATCGAGACCCTCGAGAACGAGACCGCACGGGCCCGCCTCGCGTCGAGGAGGAGAGCGAAGAGGAGCGCGAGACCGAGCATGCACGGGATGAGGACGAGCCCGTAGAGGAGCACCCGTCCGACGCTGGCCCCGAACTCCGGATCGCTGAGCGACCCGAGGTAGTTCTCGATGCCGGCGAAGACCTGCTTCCGGCCGCCGGAACCCAGGCCGAGCCCAACGGCCTGCTTCTTCTGGAAGCTGAGCATGACGGTGTAGAGGATCGGCGCGGCCATGAAGGCGGCGAAGAGCACGATCGCCGGTGCGAGCATCGCATAGGGAGCGAGTACTCGGGCGCGGAAGCCGGTGCCGAGTCGACCTCTCCTCGGCGGCGCGGTCGGGAGAGTCAGGGGTGGGGGAGCCATGCCGAGTCCTTCGGAACGAGAGCGGTCGGGAAGCGGCGCCGGATCCTCGCCGCCGGGAGGCGCGCGGCCCGATGGTGGACGCGGGCCGCGCACCGGTCACTCCACGGAGAAGCCGCTCTTCACGAGGTCGTCGGAGGTGATCCGCTGCATCTCGGCCACGGCGTCGACGAAGGCGGACCGCGTCCTCGCGGCGGCGGCCTTCGCGAACTCGTCGTTGTACGCGCTGAAGGCGACGTTCACGTTCGGCCCGTAGGTGAACGGAGCGACCGACTCGGAGGCGGCGGCGGCGATGTCGGAGAAGTCCCCCTGGGTGCTGAAGAAGTCGGGCGGGCTGCTGAGCGCTGCTCTCGCCGCCTCGGTCGCCGCCGGGTAGACGCCCGCGACCTCGGCGAGTGCCGCGACCGCCACCGGATCCGTGTTCAGCCAGGTCGCGAACTCGGCAGCGGCCGCGGTCTTCTTCGTCTGACTGGTGACTGCCGTGGTGCTTCCTCCCCAGTTCCCGCTGGAGGGGTTCGCGGCGTCCCACTGCGGCAGAGCTGCGGCGATCCACGCGCCTTTCGTGTCGGGGGCGTTGCCGCTGAGCACGCCGGGTGCCCAGACGGCGCTGATCCAGCCGACCTGCGAACCGTCGTTCAACCCTGCGTTCCACTCCGGCGTGTACATCGGCGTGTTGCCGATCGCCCCGGATTCGACGAGCTCTCCCCAGTAGGCCGCGACCTTCTCGGTCGGTCCGGCGTCGATGTCGACGCCCCAGCTCCGGTCGTCCGTCGACCACCAGGAGGCTCCGGCCTGCTGCGCGAGGCCGGCGAACCAGCCCGCGTCGTTGGAGGAGAAGGTGCCCAGGTGTCGGGCCGGGTCGGAGGCGTGGACGGCCTCCGCGGCCGCGGCGTACTCCTCCCACGTCGTCGGGACGCCGAGGCCGAGGCTCTCGAGGATGTCCGCGCGATAGTAGGCCATCATCGGCCCCGAGTCCTGGGGGATCGCGTAGACGGCGTCACCTCCGAGCGTGACGGCCGACCAGGTGCCGTCGGAGAAGCTGCCCTCCAGATCGCCGGCGCCTTCGTCGGAGATGTCGGCCAGAGCATCCGCCGCGACGAGGGTGGGGATCTTCTGGTACTCGGCCTGAACCAGATCGGGGGCTCCGCTGCCCGCCTTGACGGCGGTGAGCAGCTTGGTGATGGCGGGGTCGCCGCCGTCCTGCTTGCTGACGGTGACCTGGATCTCCGGGTGGTCCTCGTTCCAGATGTCGACGACCTGATCGAGGTTCGGCGCCCAGGCCCAATACGTCAGCTCGACAGGGCCCGAGGCTCCGTCGTCGAAGCCGGTGGAGCAACCGGTGAGCAGGAGCGCTCCGGTGACAGCGGCGGCGGCGCCGAGGGAGCGGATCCTGCGGAACGGGATGTGCATTCGTCCTCCTTGAAGAAGCTGGTTCGTCGATCCCCGGCGCCTCCGCTCGGGAGGAGGACGGCGGCGTGCCCTGTGAGCGGTTACAGTTAGCCATACGTGTATGGTCCTGTCAACAGTGGCGCAGCCACCCGCACCAGGGCACGACACTGGGACCGCGCACAGCCGAAGGAGACAGCTCGCATGACCACCGCTACCGGCGACACCCCCTCCGCCTTCCGCTACCGGCTCCCCGGAGCCGACGGGCGTCCGCTCCCCCGGGCTCCGTGGATCCCGGGGCGGCCGGGGCTGCGTTACGGAGGCGACTACAACCCCGAGCAGTGGCCGCGGGAGGTCTGGGCGGAGGACGTCGCCCTGATGCGCGAGGCGGGCGTCGACCTCGTCAGCGTCGGGATCTTCTCCTGGGCACTGCTCGAGCCGCAGGAGGGCCGGTACGACTTCGGGTTCCTCGACGAGCTGCTCGATCTGCTGCACGGCGCCGGGATCGATGTCGACCTCGCGACCCCGACGACCGTCCCGCCCGCCTGGTTCTGGAAGGCGTACCCGGACTCCCACCCTGTCACCCGGGAGGGCGTCACCCTGGGCCGGGGCTCGCGCGGCATGGTCAGCCCGAGCTCGCCCGAGTACCGGGCGGCGGCCGTCGCCGTCACGGAGCAGCTCGCGCAGCGCTACGCCGCGCATCCCGCGGTGGTCCTCTGGCACGTGCACAACGAGTACGGCGCTCCGGTCAGCGAGGACTACTCCGACTACTCTGTCGCGGCCTTCCGCGCCTGGCTGCAGGCGAAGTACGCGACGCTCGGCGCTCTGAACGCGGCGTGGGGCACGCTCTTCTGGGGCCAGGTGTACGGGGAGTGGGACGAGATCGACGCGCCACGGGTCGCGGCCACCGTCGTGAACCAGACGCAGCGGCTCGATTTCGCCCGCTTCACCTCGGACGCGCTCCTCGCCTGCTTCACGGCGGAGCGCGACGCGATCAAGCGCTACTCGGACAAGCCGGTCACCACGAACTTCATGGCCACCAACTGCCCCTCGATCGACTACTGGAGATGGAGCAGCGAGGTCGACCTGGTCTCGAACGACCACTACCTGGCCGCAGAGCGCCACGACAACCACGTGCTGCTGGCGATGGACGCCGACCTCACGCGATCTTTCGCCGGAGGGCGTCCGTGGATCCTCATGGAGCACTCGACGTCGGCGGTGAACTGGCAGCCGCGCAACATCGCGAAACGCCCCGGTGAGCTCGCACGCAACGCCGCGAGCCATCTCGCGCGCGGGGCCGACGCGGTCCTCTTCTTCCAGTTCCGGGCCTCCCGGTACGGAGCCGAGAAGTTCCACTCCGCGATGCTCCCCCACGCCGGGGCGCGGACGCGGGTCTGGAAGGAGGTCGTCGAGTTCGGCGCCGACCTCGACCGCCTCTCAGCGGTCCTCGGCTCCGTCGTCCGGACTCGCGTCGCGATCCTGTGGGACATCGAGTCCTTCTGGGCGCACGATCTGGAGTGGCGGCCCTCGGTCGAGCTCGATCACCGCGAGCGGATCGAGGCCTTCTACTCCGCGCTCTGGAAGCGCGGTGTCACGGTCGACTTCGCCCACCCCCACTCCGATCTCAGCGGCTACGGCCTCGTCCTCGCCCCCTCGCTCTACCTGATGGACCGGACGTCGTCCTCGAACGTGACCGAGTACGTCCGCGCCGGCGGCACGTTCGCCGCCTCCTACTTCTCAGGGATCGTCGACGAGAACGACGCCGTGCACGAGGGCGGCTTCCCCGGCGCCCTCCGCGAGGTCCTCGGCCTCTCGATCCCCGAGTTCCTGCCGCTCCGCGACGGCGAGGTCGTCGAGCTCGACTCCGGAGCGCGAGGAAGCGGCTGGACCGACGACATCGCCCTCGAGGGCGCGGTCGAGAGAGCGCGGTACGCCACCGGACCAGCTGCCGGAGGACCGGCGATCACCCGCAACGTGCTCGGCGACGGATCGGCCTGGTACCTCTCCACGCGGCTCCGGGGCGACGACCTCGCGGACTTCGTCGACACCCTGCTCACGGACGCCGGCATCACTCCACCCGCCGAGACAGTGGAAGGGCTCGAAGTCGTCGTCCGCCACGGTGACGTCGCGGACTTCACCTTCCTCATCAACCATGCCGAGACGGACGCGGCGGTCGCGAGCCCCGGCACGCTCGAGCTCATCACCGGCAGCACCGTGGACGGGACCGTGGTCGTTCCGGGGAAGGGCGTCCGGGTCGTGCGGCGGGACCACTGAGGATCGACCACCTGCTTCACTCCGAGGTCGAGACCTCGCGGGAACCGCGGGTGCCGCGAAGGTACTCGAAGGTGCGCAGGGATTCAAGGGGACGGCCGTCCGCAGCGAACAGGGCCTGGTTGTCCCAGGCCGATCCGCCGTGACTCCCGCCGACGTGGACCGGGTCGTAGCCCGCGGCGCGGCTCGTCGCCCATCCCGCGCCGAAGCGCTCCCAGAGCGACCGGTTCGCGGCGAGAGCCGATGGAGGACCGACGGGCAGCCAGGCCGGCTCCCAGTAGAAGACGCCGATGCCCGTCGATCCGACATCGCGCACTGCTGCGACGACATCCCGGAGAGCCGTCGCCTGGCCCTGCACACTGATCGGGTACCGGCTCGAAGAGGGAGCAGTGGCGATGACGTTCGGATGCCCGTCGCCGTCCGTCAGGGTGTACGGCCACGAGGTCTCGGCGACCATCACCTTCTTGCCGTAGGTCCGTGAGACCTGGGCCAGCACCTCGGTGAGGTTCGCGGTCGAGCCGTGCCAGTACGGATAGTAGGAGCTCGCGAAGACGTCGTAGTCGACTCCGAAGCGGTGGAGCCCCGCGGCGATCGCCGAGTACCGCCCGACGGATTCCGGGTTCGTGAAGTGCAGAGCGACAAGAGCATGCGGCAGCACTTCCCGCACGGCGGAAGCACCCGCTGCGAAGAGCGCTGCGAGGGAGGCGTCCATCGATGTGGCGTCGCGGGAGTAGCCGGCCATCCCGGTGTTCGTCTCGTTTCCGACCTGAACGACGCGCACGTCGACGCCGGCGTCCTCGAACCTCCGCAGCGCGCTGACCGTGAAGCCTCGCACGGCTGCTGCCGTCGCCTCCGGCGTCGAGCCGGCCCACGACTTCGGAGCCAGCTGACGACCGGGGTCCGCCCAGAAGTCGGAGTAGTGGAAGTCGACCAGCACTCCCAGTCCAGCAGCCGTGGCGCGTCTGCCGACCTCGACGGCTCGCCCGACGTCGACGTTCCCGCCGCCGTAGCCTCGGCCGCGGTCATCGAACGGATCGTTCCACACCCTGACCCGGACCGCCGTGACGCCCGCATCAGCGAGGACGGCGAAGAGATCCGCCGGAGAGCCGCTCCTCTCGCGGAAGACGACCCCGCTCTCCTCGAGGGAGAGGACGGAGGAGACGTCGACACCGCTGAGGAATCCCGCGGACATGCCGTCGACGCGGCTCACGACGACCGGGACACTCGTCGAGGCGGCAGGAGCGACTGGGGCCGGTGCGACCGTCCCGACGGTCAGGCAGGCGATCACAGCGGTGATCGAGAGGTGGAACGTTCTGCTTCGTCGCATGGTCAACCCTTCCGAGCGGTCCGTCACGGAGGAGGAGCCCCGCCGCCGCGGTCACGATCGCCGACCATAGGTTCGAGCGGCCGAGGGAACAACAGCCTTCTCCGTACAGGCGCGGCTTCCACCAGAACTGGCGCGGACGCGGAGCCGTGACGACCCTTCCCAAAGGGCTTCACGACGATGAGCCGCTCCCCGCTCGCGCGCCGCAGTCTCACCCGGGCGCCCCGCACCGGGCATCCGCCGCCTTCTCGACGGCGCTTCCTTGACACCGCCGCCGGCCGGTCATCATCATGCAGTCACGACCGGCGGCGGCGTGCCACCGGCGACCCGACAGGAACGGTGCACCGATGCCCACCATGCTCTTCGTCAACCTGGCCGTCGCCGATCTCGCCCGGGCGAGGGCCTTCTACGAGTCGCTCGGCTACTCGATCAACGAGGGCTTCAGCGACGAGAACGCCGTCAGCGTGGTGATCAGCGACACGATCACCGCGATGCTGCTCACGCGGGAGTTCTTCGCCGAGTTCACCAGCAAGCCGATCATCGACGCCACCACCTCGACCGAGGTGCAGCTCGCCCTCAGCGCCGACAGCAGGGAGGAGGTCGACACGCTCCACGGGAAGGCCCTCGCCGCGGGGGCGACCCCGGCCGGCGAGCAGGACCACGGATTCATGTACTCCAAGAGCTTCGACGACCTCGACGGCCACCACTGGGACTTCGTCTGGATGGACCCGGCGGCGGCAGCGGGCGGCGCACCGGAGCTGTCCGTCGAGGAGATCCGGGCGAACACGACGCACAGCTGAGGCACGACCCGTGGACGCCGAGCGGTCGACGTCCACGACCCGCGCAGTCACACTCCGTCACGATCCGGCGCGCACTCCCCTCGGCCTGACAGGCTCCCGGCATCCGCCTTCAGGGCGTCTGGACAGGAGCACACCGTGACGATCACTGCACCGGCGACCACCGCGACCACTGCTGCGGCGAGCGCCGCGACCACGACCGCGGCGCCCGCATCCCGTGCCTCCGCGGCGGCCGGCTTCACCACGCGCCAGGTGCACGCCGGTGCCGCGCCCGACGGCGCGCACGGGGCGCGCGTCACTCCCGTGCACCTCAGCGCCGGCTTCGTGTTCGACAGCTTCGAGCACGCCCGCGAGCGGTTCGCCGGCGAGGACGAGGGCTACCTCTACACCCGCAACGGGAACCCGACCACCGAGGAGGTCGAGCGTCGGCTCGCCGATCTCGAGGGCGGCGCCGAGGCGATCCTGGTGGCGAGCGGCCAGGCGGCCACCGCCTCCGCTCTCCTGGGGATCCTGCAGGCCGGCGACCGGGTGCTCTCCTCGCGCCGCCTCTACGAGGGCAACCGCGGGCTGCTGGTGCAGAACTTCGGGCGGCTCGGGATCGGCGTGGACTTCGTCGACGACGCGTCGGACCTCGGCGAGTGGGAGCGGCGGATCGGGCCCGACACCCGGGTCCTCTTCGGCGAGCCGATCCCCAACCCGAAGAACGATCTGCTGGACCTCCCGGCGCTGGCCGCGATCGCGCACCGGCACGGGCTGCCGTTCGTGGTCGACAACACGCTCGCGACCCCTTACCTCCTCCGCCCGATCGAGCACGGGGCCGACGTGGTCGTGCACTCGACCAGCAAGTTCCTCGCCGGGCACGGCTCCGCCCTCGGCGGCGTGATCGTCGACGCCGGCACGTTCGACTGGGCGGCGCGCCCCGCACTCTTCCCGCACCTCAACCAGGAGGAGCGGTCGTTCGGCGGCCGCAGCTGGACCGAGCAGCACGGCCGGCGCGCCTTCGTCTCGTACACGCGGGACATCGTGGTCTCCCGCCTGGGACCGACCCCGTCACCGCTGAACTCCTTCCTGCTGCGGCAGGGCGTCGAGACGCTGTCGCTCCGGGTCGAGCGGCACTCGGCGAACGCCCTCGCCGTCGCCCGCTTCCTCGAGGAGCGGCCCGAGGTCGTGTCGGTCGACTACTCCGGCCTGGAGTCGAGCCCGTCGTTCGCCCTCGCGCAGCGCCTGCTCCCCCGCGGGCAGGGCTCCGTCTTCTCCTTCACCGTGGCCGGAGGGGGGGCGGGCGCGGCCGCCTTCATCGACGCCGTCGAGCTGTTCAGCCACATGACCCACCTCGGCGACGTGCGCTCGCTGGTGCTGCATCCCGCGTCGACCACCCACGCCGGACGCACCCCCGCCGAGCGCGCCGCCGCCGGGATCCACCCCGGGCTCCTCCGGCTGTCGATCGGGATCGAGGACGTCGACGACCTCCTCCGCGACCTCGAACGCGGGCTCGCCGCGGTGCGCGCACGCGCCCTCCCCGCGCTCGCGGAGGTGTGAGCGTGGCGCGCCGTCAGCACTTCGGCTGGTTCTTCTCCCGGGGCTTCGGACCGCAGGGATGGGGGCACCCCTACCGGGAGTGGAACCACGACTGGACGAAGCCCGGCCTCTACCAGCAGTCGGCCCGCGAGCTGGAGCAGGCCGGCTTCGAGCTGATCGTGATGGAGGACGCCGTCTCGCTCGGCTCCCCGGAGACGCTCGACCTGCGGGTGCGGGGAGCGTACGGCGGGCCGAAGCACGATCCGCTCCTCCTGGCGCCGTACCTGTTCGCGGCGACCGAGCGGATCGGGCTGGCGCCGACGATCAACGCCGGCATCACGCCCCCGTACCTCGCCGCCCGGCAGGCGGCGACGCTGCAGCACCTCAGCTCCGACCGCTTCGGGATCAACCTGGTCACCGACGTCGGCAGCGCCCGCCACGTGGGCCTGGAGCCGCTGTCGCACGACGCGGCCTACGACCGGGCGGACGAGTGGATGGCGGTCGTCCGCCGGCTCTGGCACAGCTGGGGCGAGGGCGCGCTGATCGCCGACCCCGGGTCGGGCCGCTACGCCGACGGCACCCGGATCGACGCGTTCCGGCACCGCGGGGAGCACTTCCACGTGGACGGACCCATGAACGCCGTCCCCTTCGCGAACGGCGACCCGATCGTCGTCTCCCCCGGCGGGTCTCCGCGCGGCCTGGCCTTCGCCGGCACGCAGTCGGACGTGCAGCTCGCGCTCGCCCCTCTGGAGGCCCGGGCGGTGCGCGACTACCGGGCGCGCGTGCTCGCCGCGGCCGAGCAGCACGGGCGGACGGCGGACGACCTGCGCGTGCTCTTCGTCGTGAAGCCCGAGATCGTGTCGAGCCCGGAGGAGGCCGCGCGCGTCGTCGAGGCGTCGCGCCACCCCGACGAGGACGCGCTGCGGCGGATCGCGCTCGGCTGGTCGAGCGACCTGGAGACCGACCTCACCGGGCTGGACCTGGACCTCCCCGTCCCGCGGTCGGTGTTCGGCGAGCACGTCTCGCACGGCACCATCGCCGGCCTGTACGGCGGCACGGAGGACGCTCCGCTGCGGGAGCTGCTCACCAGGAAGGCGCGCAAGGGCCGCGTCGCCGAGCGCGCCGGCTTCGTCGGCACCGCGGAGGAGTTCGCCGACTTCGTCGAGGAGCTCGGCGACGACGGCGGCAGCGACGGGCTCCTCCTCTCCGGGGACCTGCACCCCGTCACCCTGCACCGGATGCTCGACGACCTCGTCCCCGTGCTGCGCCGCCGCGGGATCCTCCGCGACGAGCTCGCTCCCGGCGGGACCCGCGCCAACCTCTTCGGGACGTAGGGGGGGTCCGCCCCGTCTCACTCCGGATCCTGCGCCCGGCCGGGCACCGGGCGGAAGAACCCGTGCTCGATCTCGCGGGCGAGCTGCACAGCCTCGACACGCGAGGCCGCCCGGTCCACCGCCGGCGGCCCGGCCTCATCGGGGGTGCAGAGGGAGCGGAGGCGCTGAAGGACGGCTCCTCGCCACTGTCGTGCGATGCCGCCCGCCTCGGTGCTCCGCCGTCCCACCTCGTCGAGTCCCCGCGAAGGCGCTCCGCCGTTCACACGGCGGCCCGCACGGCTTCGAGCGCCTCGAGGAGGAGGGGACGCGGCATGGCGAAGACGAGACGCACGTGGTCGGCGTAGCCGGCGCCGCACAGGCGTCCGGAGGTGAGCGTCACTCCCGCCTCGCGCTGCAGGTGCTGCGCGGGATCGGCGTGGCCGAGAGCACCCAGGTCGAACCAGGCGAGATACGTCGCCTCCGGGGTGCGGTGCCCGATCCGGGGCAGCTCGGAGGCGAGGAAGTCGGCGATGAGGCGCCGGTTGCCGTCGAGGTAGTCGACGACCTCGTCGAGCCACGCTCCGCCCTCCCGGTAGGCGGCCGTCGAGGCGATCACGCCGAGATTCGAAGCGCCGTGCTGCACCGCGAACCCGAAGCGCGAGTAGACGTCCTCGTCTGCGTCGTTCGTGGTGATCAGCTGCGCGGCCTTCAGGCCGGGGATGTTCCACGCCTTCGAGGCGCTCGTTCCGGTGACGGAATGCCGGGCGGCCTCCTCCGAGACCGAGGCGTAAGGGATGTGGGGGACGCCGTCGAACCGCAGCGGCGCGTGGATCTCGTCGGCGAAGACCCGCCCGCCGTGGCGCTCGACGACAGCGGCGAGACCTTCGAGCTCGGACCGCGGCAGGACCGAGCCCGTCGGGTTGTGCGGATTGCAGAGCACCAGGGTGCCCGCTCCCTGCGCGAAGGCCGCATCGATCCCGTCGAGGTCGTGCTCCCAGCGGCCGTCGACGATCGTTCCCGGGACCTCGATCACCTCGCGTCCGATGGCCGACAGGTAGGTGAGGAACGGCATGTAAGCGGGGGTAGGCACGATCACCGGTGAGCCGGGGCGGGAGAACTCGGTGACGGCCACTCCGAGCGCGGCCATGACATCCGAGACGGAGTGCACGCGGGCGGGGTCGACCGTCCACGCGTACTGCTCAGCGAGGTACTCCGCGGCGGCCTCGCCCAGCTCGCCCGCAGTCGAGGGGGACAGATAGCCCAGCACGTCGCCGGCCACGGCGTCGTGCAGTGCCCTCCGAACGGCCGGCGCCGTACCGAAGTCCATCTCGGCGACCCAGGCTCCGATGGTGCCGGGGCGGAGGCTCCACTTGCGGCTCGTCGGGCGGTCGAGTCGTTCGCGCGTGAGCGAGTCGAACAGGTGCATGGGAGTCCTCGGGGAAGCGGGCGGAGGGCGCCCCGCTGGTCGATCGGGGCGCCCGAGGCGGGGGCGGCTCAGCTGTTGTCGAGCGGGAGCCCGGGCGGGTTCACCAGGGCCTCGTCCACGGCCTCGTCCTGCAGGCCGTAGGCCGACAGCCAGTCCTGGTACTGACCGTTCCCGATGAGGTAGCCGAGGGCCTGGGCGATCGGCTCGGCGAGTCCGGAGTCCTTCTTCACAGTCGCCGCGATCAGCCCGTCGAGCGATTCGCCCGCTCCGGAGAACGTGCCGGCGTTGCGGGTCGGGTCGGCGCCGTCCTCCGAGATCCGGTTCTGGTAGACCGTCGTCGGGTTGGGCCCGAAGTAGGCGTCGATCCGGCCGGAGCCGAGAGCGAGAGTGACGGAGTTGGCATCGGGCAGTCGCGTGATCTCCAGGGACCTGCCCTCGGACTGCAGACGGGCCTGCCACTCGAGCAGGATCTTCTCCTGGTTGGTGCCGCTGCTGACCGCGACGGTGAGTCCGTCGAGGTTCTCGTAGTCGCCGTCGAACTCCCAGTCGTTCGAGGCGAGGACCTGGAACGCGAGGGTGTCGGCGCGGTAGGAGGCGAAGTCGTACTTCTCCTTGCGCTTCTCCGTGACGGTGATGTTCGAGAAGCCGACGTCGCTGCCTCCGGTGTCGATGCCCACGAAGAGGTTGTCCCAGGTGGAGTTCTCCACCTCGGGCTGCAGCCCGAGGACGGCGGCGACGAGGCGGCCGAGATCGGGCTCCGAGCCGGTGAGGGTCTCGGTGTCGGTCCCGGTGAACGCGAGCGGAGGGAAGCCTGCGGGGAGAGCGCCGACGCCGATCGTCAGGGTCCCGCGGTCGAGGATCTCCTGCGGCAGCGTGCCGCGGATCCCGTCGACGACCGGCACGTCGATGTCCGTCTCGGTCGCCGCTCCGTTGGAGAGGGCACCCACGGTGACGGTGGTGGTGCCGGAGGCGGCTCCCGGGGAGGCCGGGTCGGAGGCGGCGGCACCGGAGCAGGCCGCGAGGCCCGTCGTCAGCGCGGCGGCAGCGAGAAGCGCCCCGACTCTGGTCCAACGAGTGATGTGCGGTCTGGTCATGATTCGATTCCTGTGTCTGTCGTGCGGATGGAGAGGAGGAGGAGTGCGGGGGCTCAGCCGAGGACTCGGCCGAGGAAGTCGCGGGTCCGCGGATTCTGCGGGCGGTCGAGGACCTCGCTCGGGCTGCCCTGCTCGACGACGAGGCCGTCGTCGACGAACACCACCCGGTCGGCGACCTCGCGGGCGAAGCCGATCTCGTGGGTCACGACGATGAGGGTGCGGCCGCTCTCGGCCAGCGACCGGATGACCTGCAGCACCTCCCCGACGAGCTCGGGATCGAGAGCCGAGGTCGGCTCGTCGAAGAGGATCACCTCGGGGTCGAGCGCGAGCGCACGCGCGATGGCCACGCGCTGCTGCTGGCCGCCGGAGAGCTGCCTCGGATAGGCCGCCGCCTTGTCTGCGAGACGGACGTGCTCGAGCAGGGCGCGTGCCCGCTCGCGGGCCTCCGCGGGCGGCTGCCCCTGCGAGATCGGCGCCTCGGTGACGTTCTCGAGGATCGTCAGGTGCGGGAAGAGGTTGAAGCTCTGGAAGACGAAGCCGATCCTCGCCCTCTGGCGCAGGATCTCCTTCTCGCGCAGCTCCTTGAGCCGACCGCCGCGCAGCCGCACCCCGATCAGCTCGCCGTTCACGGAGACGAACCCCTCGTCGAGCTTCTCGAGATGGTTGATCGCCCGCAGCAGGGTCGACTTGCCCGAGCCGCTCGGACCGAGGATAACCGTGACGGTGCCCACCTCGACGCGCAGGTCGACTCCCCGGAGCACGGTCCGGTCGCCGTAGGACTTGGTCGCGTTGTGGATCTCGATGGCGGCGGTCATCGCGCACTCCTCAGGCCGGCGAGCGAGCGCCGCACCCGCTGGAGGGGCGTGGGCGCGAGCTCCCGGTGCGCGCCGCGGGCGTAGAAGCGCTCGATGTAGAACTGCACGACCGAGATCGCCGAGGTCAGCACCAGGTACCAGATCGTCGCGACGACGAGCAGGGGGATGATGTCCGTCGGGTACGTGCTGCCGAGGTTCTGAGCGACCCCGAACAGGTCGAGCAGCGAGACGTAGAACAGCAGCGAGCTCGCCTTCAGCAGGCCGATGATCTGGTTCACGTAGGCGGGCACGATCGAGCGGAGCGCCTGCGGGAGGACGATGCGGGTGAACTGGCGGCGCTGCGGGATCCCGAGCGCCTTCGCCGCTTCGTGCTGCCCCTGATCGACCGCGAGCACCCCGGAACGGACGACCTCGGCGCTGTAGGCGATCTCGGACAGGCTCAGGCCGATCACGCCGAGGGCGAGCGGAGGCAGCAGCGACACCGTCGGCACCGACCACTGCGGACCGAAGGGGATGCCGATGCTGACGGTCGGATACAGGTTGCCGAGATTGAACAGGAAGATGAGGACGAGGATCAGCGGCACCGAGCGGAACAGCCAGATGTAGACCCAGCTGAGCGTCGACAGCACCGGATTGCCCGAGAGCCGGGCTACGGCGACGACGATGCCTCCGACGAAGCTGATCACGGCGCTGATGGCGGTGGCGAGGAGCGTCAGCTGCAGCCCCTTCAGGATCGCCGGACTGAAGAGCCAGGTCCCGACCTTCGGCCACTCCCACGACGGGTTCGTGAAGAGGGTCTGTCCGGCGTTCAGCAGGAGCACGAGGACCAGTGCGGCGACCACCCAGCGCACCGGGTGGCGCAGCGGCAGCACCGGCCGCTCGCCGAGTCGGGCGAGGTCGATGCCTCCGGGAAGGGGGCCGGACGTGTCCCGCGGTCGAGGCGGCGCTATCGTGCCGCTCATGAGGCACGCCCCGTGACGCGACCGCGCAGGCGTGCTCCGCCGTCGGGCAGGGACGCGGTGAGCTGCGCGAAGGAGTCGTCGTGCGCGGTCCGGATCCTCGCGACGTCGAGCGGCCGATCGGTGAGCGTCCGCGCATAGCCGTGCAGGACGACCACCTCGGGAGGCTGGGTCACGTCGTAGAGCGGTGTGTAGCCCGCGGTGAGGTAGAGCCGCTGCGCCTCCGGCTGGAGCGGCCCGGTCGTGAGGTAGACGGTCGAGTAGCCGAGCCGGCGGGCCTCCGCCTCGAGCTCGGCGACCACGCGCAGGGCGAGTCCCTGCCGACGGTGCGCCGAGGATGTCCAGATGCGCTTGAGCTCGGCGGTCGTGTCGTCGAATCTCTTCAGCGCGCCTCCGGCGATCGCGGTGCCGTCGCGCAGAAGCAGGACGAAGGATCCCTCCGGCGGGGCGAACACCTCGCTCGGGTAGCGCGCGAGCTCGGCCGATGCCGGCTCGCCCCAGGCGGTGCCGTAGCGGGTGTCGTACTCGCGCTCGAGCTCGTCGAGCAGGGGCCGGGCCCGCGGGTCATCGGCCCGCACATGGACGAACTCGTCGGCCGCGACGGTGTCAGGCGAGGACACGAGCGGCCTCCTCGGCGGCCTGGGCGGCCGCGGCGTCGCGTCGAGCGACCTCCTCGCGCACCAGCGGTATCACGTGGCGACCGAAGTCGAGGGTGTCGTCGACGTAGTCGTAGCCGCGCGCCGAGATGATGTCGACCCCGAGATCGACGTAGTCGAGCAGCGCGGCGGCCACCGTCTCCGGCGTCCCGACGAGGGCGTTCGAGTTGCCGCGCGCTCCCGCGGCGACTCCCGCCCTGGTCCAGAGCGCGCGATCGAAACGGTCGCCTGCGGCGGCGATCGCGAGGAGGCGCTGCGAGCCGGTGTTCTCCGGCGCGGCGAGGCCTCCGGGGGCGGTCTCGCGGGTGCGCGCCTCGATGCGGCGGAGGATCCCCTCCGCCTTCTCCCAGGCCTGTTCCTCGGTGGCCCCGAGGATGGGTCGGAAGGCGACCTGGATGCGCGGCGCGACGTCGCGGCCGGCCTCCGCCGCCGCCTCCCGGATGCTGCGGATCTGCTCGGCGGTGTCCCGCAGCGGCTCGCCCCAGAGCGCGTAGACGTCGCTCTCGGCGGCACCGACGGACAGAGCGGCGGGAGAGGAGCCTCCGAACGAGATCTGCGGCCGAGGCTGCTGCACCGGCCAGACGTCGCTGACGAACCGGGAGAAGCGGTAGTGCTCCCCGACGTGATCGAACGGCTCACGGGTCGTCCAGACCTGCTTGACGATCCTGATGTACTCGGCGGTGCGCGCGTAGCGCTCGTCCTTGCTCAGGTAGTCGCCCTCCGCGGCCTGGTCCGCGTCCGACCCGCCCGTGATCACGTGGACGCTCAGGCGGCCTCCACTCAGCTGATCGAGGGTCGCGAAGGCTTTCGCCGCGACCGTGGGGTAGGAGACGTTGGGCCGGTGCGCCAGCAGCAGCTGGATGCGCTCGAGCCGCGACGCGATGAAAGCGGCGGCGACGGCGGGGTCGGGGGCTCCGGAGTGGTAGGCGAACAGGATGCGGTCCCACCCGCTGTCCTCATGAGCCGCGGCCAGACGCACCGTGTACTCCGGGTCGAAGCTCGCGCCGCTGCGTGCTCGTGTCTCGCTGCCGTCGTTGAGCGCGGCGATGCCGAGGAATTCGATGGGCACTCGAGGCTCCTGCCTGTCGGGGCGCACCGTTCTGCACGCCGTGGGGGCCGACGCTAGGGTCCGCGGCCACCCGGCTCCAACCCGCCGCTACACACTTCTTCACATCGTCACGAGTCGTCACAGAGCGGCGTCCTCTCGGGGGAAGAGTCATCGTGGACGCATGTCAGCGCCATCGGACGGGACCCGCTCCCTCGTGATCGTCGGGGGAGGTCCCCGCGCGGTCGGGGTCCTCGAGCGCCTCGCCGCGAACGCCGCCGAGGACGCCCTCGGGCCGGCCGCGCTCGTCGTCCACATCGTCGACCCGTACCCCGTCGGCCCCGGCCGGATCTGGCGCTACGAGCAGTCGCCGCTGCTGAAGCTCAACTCGCTCGCAGCCGACGTGACGATGTTCACCGACGCAAGCGCGACGATCGAGGGGCCGGTGCGCCCCGGACCCTCGCTGATCGAGTGGGCGGAGGCGGTGCGGGCCGGCCGGATCGCGCTCGCAGAGGGCGACGAAGCCGTGCGCCGCGAGCTCGACGGGCTCCGCGCCGACAGCTTCCCCACCCGCCGGCTGCAGAGCCTCTATCTGCGCTGGTTCCACCGGGAGGCGCTCGCCGCTCTCCGCCCTGACGTCGAGGTCCGCGAGCACGCAGCGCGCGTCGTCGAGGTGCTCGGCCGCGACGACGGTGCGCAGCGGGTCGTCCTCGACTCCGGCGACGTGATCGAGGCGGACCTGGTCCTGTTCTCGCTCGGGCACAGCGGCGCTCTGCCGACGGTCGACGAGACCCGGCTGGCCGGGTTCGCCGAGCGCCACGGCCTCGCCTACCTGCCGCCGTCGTTCACGGCCGACGCCGACCTCGGATCCCTCCGCGCCGGACACGACGTGATCGTGCGCGGCCTCGGCCTCGTCGCGGTCGACCTCCTGGTGCTGCTCACCGAGGGCCGGGGCGGCCGCTTCGAACGGGACGACGCCGGCGGACTGCGCTACCACCCGTCGGGACGTGAGCCGCGCATCCTGATCGGCAGCCGCCGCGGGGTCCCCTACCACTCGAAGATCGGCTCGACGATCCAGGGAGCCGCGCCCGAGCCCCGCTGGTTCTCGGCGTCCGTCGTCGAGGAGCTGCGCTCGCGACACCGCCCGCTCGACTTCAGCGAGGACGTCTGGCCCCTGATCGCCCAGGAGATGCTCTGGGGCTACTACCGTGAGCTCTTCACCGGGCACCCCGACCGGGTGAGCACCGACTGGACGCACTTCTCGGAGGTGTTCTCGCGGCTCGACCCGCGCGCCTCGGTCCTCGCCGGCTCCCGCGGCCCGCGACCCGAAGCGGGACAGGGGTACGCTCTCCCCGCACTCGGGGCCGACGCCGAGCGGGTCCTCGGAGATGCGAGGACCCTGACCGCGCTCGTCGCGGACACTGTGCCGGACAGCCTCGACAGGCTGCTCCTCCCCGATCTCGACCGCCCGTTCGCCGATGTGCGGTTCGCCGACGGCTCGGCGCTGCAGGAGGCGGTGCGCGCCTACATCCGGGACGACCTGGCTCTGCGCAGCCGGCAGGAGCACAGCGCCACGATGGCGCTCTTCCTCGCGCTTCTGCGCAGCCACTTCCTCGTCGCCGATCTCACCGCGTCCGCGAGGTGGACGCCCCGCTCGCGGATCGAGGATCTGCACGGATGGTGGCTCGGCTGGTTCAGCTTCCTCGCGAGCGGGCCGCCCGCGCACCGTCTCGAGGAGCTGCTCGCACTCTCGGACGCGGGCGTCGTCGACTTCCTCGGCCCGGGCATCCGTGTGGAGACCTCCGAAGAGGAGGGCCGCTTCGTCGCGAGCGGCGGGGCGACCGATCAGGTCGTCCTCGCTGACGCTCTCGTCGACGCGCGCCTCCCCCGGACGTCCGTTGCGAGGAGTGACGACGCGCTGATGCGAGCGCTCGTCGCGTCGGGGTCGGCGGTCGAGGACCTCGTCGACGTCGGCGACACTCTCCTGTCGACCGGGAGGCTGCGCGTGCACCAGGACGACACCCTGCTGCGCTCGACGGCGGGAGGCCGCGTCGGCCGCCGGTACGCGATCGGCCCGTACACCGACTCGCCGTTCGTCGGCGCCTTCTCCCGGCCGGGCACGAACGCGGTGTCGTTCCGCGAGAACGACAAGGTCGCGCGCGCGCTGCTGCGCCGCCTCCGCGCACTCGACGACGAGGAGCTCGTCCGAGCCGGCACTCTGATCCGAGGAGCACGATGACCGCCGCCCCACCCCTCAGCCTCGCCGTCGCCCTCGAGGGCGCCGGCTGGCACCCCGCGTCCTGGCGCGAGCCTGGCGCCCGTCCCGACGCGCTCTTCACCGGCACGTACTGGGCGGACATCGTGCAGCGGGCGGAGCGCGGCGGGATCGACTTCGTGACGATCGAGGACTCCTTCGCCCTGCAATCGGCGGACCCCTTCCTGGCCGACGACCGCACCGACGAGGTCCGCGGCCGGCTCGACGCGCTGCTGATCGCCTCCTACGTCGCCCCCCTCACGAGCCGCATCGGTCTCGTGCCCACGGTCACCGTGACGCACACGGAGCCCTTCCACGTGTCGAAGGCCGTCGCGACGCTCGACCACCTGAGCCGGGGGCGGGGCGGTTGGCAGGTCAGGGTGTCGTCACGCGTCGACGAAGCCTCGCACGTCGGACGACGAATCGCGGCGATCGTGCCGCCGGAGCCGGGCACGCCCCTTCTCGAGGACCCCGCGATCCGCGCCGTCGTCGACGAGCTCTTCGAGGAGGCGGCCGACGCCGTCGAGGTCGCACGGAGACTCTGGGACAGCTGGGAGGACGACGCCGAGATCCGCGACGTCGCCACCGATCGCTTCCTCGACGCCGACAAGGTGCACCGCGTCGACTTCGCAGGACGCTGGTTCTCGGTGCGCGGCCCCGCGATCACTCCCCGGCCGCCGCAGGGGCAGCCCGTCGTCGCCGCGCTCGCACACGCCGACATCCCGTACCGTTTCGCCGCGCGCTCGGCCGACGTCGTGTTCGCGACGCCTCAGAACGCAGCGGACGCCGAGAGGATCCTCCAGGAGATCGCCGAGGCGGAGCGCGGGGCGGGGCGCACGGGCGAGCGCCTGCGGGTCCTCGCCGACCTCGTCGTCGTCCTCGACACCACGGCGGAGTCCGCCGCGGCCAGACTCTCGCGCCTCGACGCTCTCGGCCGACCGCTCACCGGCGACGCCGCCGTCGCCGCCGGGTCGGCCGCGTCCGTCGCCGACCGCATCGCCGAGTTCTCACGGCTCGGCTACGACGGCGTCCGCCTCCGACCCGCGGTTCTCGCCACCGATCTGCCGCTGATCGCCGACGACCTCGTGCCCGAGCTGCGCCGACGCGGTCTGCTCGTCGGGACGGAGGAGGGCCGCACCCTCCGCTCAGCCCTGGGCCTGCCCACGTCGATCCCGAACCGCTACGCCTCCGAGGAGCAGTCATGACGCGGCGACCGAAGCAGATCGTCCTCGCCGCCTACGTGGGCGGGGTGAACGAGCACACCCTGTGGGAGCACCCCGACGCCGGCAGCCAGGTCGACTTCTCGACGTTCCGCCGCGTCGCAGAGACCGCGGAGCGCGGGCGGTTCGACTACTTCTTCCTCGCCGAGGGTCTGGCCCTGCGGGAGCGCGCGGGGCGCCCGTTCGACCATGACATCGCCGGACGACCGGACACTCTGCCGCTCCTCGCCGCGCTGGCCGCGGTCACGGAGCACATCGGCCTGGTCGGCACGCTCAACGCGACGTTCAACGAGCCCTTCGAGCTCGCCCGTCAGATCGCGACCCTCGACCACCTCTCAGGCGGACGAGCGGGGTGGAACGTGGTCACGTCCTTCGACGCCTTCACGGGCGCGAACTTCCGCCGCGGCGGCTTCCTCGACCGCGCCGACCGCTACGCCCGTGCCGAGGAGGCCGTCCGCGCGGTGACGACGCTCTGGGACACCTGGACCTCCGACGCCGTGCGAGCCGATGCCCCCTCCGGCGAGTTCCTCGCCGACTCGTCGACGGGGTCGTTCGCCGTCTCGAGCAGCCAGTTCGACGTCTCCGGCCGTTTCACCGTGCCGCGCAGCCCGCAGGGCCGCCCGGTGATCGTGCAGGCGGGCGTCTCTCCGCAGGGTCGCGACTTCGCGGCGTCGAGCGCCGACGTGATCTTCTCCCCCTACCACCGGGGACCTGAGGCGCACGAGTTCGCGCGCGACATCGCGGCCCGGGTCGCGGCGGCGGGTCGCCCGGCCGGCTCCGTGCGGATCCTCCCGTCAGCCGCCGTCGTCCTCGGCGGCACCGCTGCGGAGGCGGAGGAGAGAGCGCGGTGGATCCGCGATCAGCAACTCACACCGCGCACGATCCAGGTGCTCTTCGAGCAGGTCTGGAACCGGGACCTGTCGGGCTTCGACGTCGACGGGCCGGTACCCGATCTCGAGCCCGACCTCGAGGCGCCGCCGCTGATCGAGGGCCGCGCACTGATCCACGGTGATCGCGCGGGGACCGTGCGCGCCTGGCGTGCGCTCGCTCAGGAGCGCGAACTCACCCTCCGCGGTCTCGCCGAGACCGTCTTCGACCGCACGGAGTACGTGGGCACGGCTGAGCAGGTCGCCGACCGTCTCGACGAGTTCGTGCAGAGCGGAGGCGGCGACGGGGTCGTCCTCGGATCGCACCTGCACCCGGGTGGTCTGGACGAGTTCGTCGACCGCGTCGTGCCGCTGCTGCAGGAGCGCGGTTCGCTGCGCACCGAGTACGAGGGCACGACCCTGCGGGAGAACCTCGGCCTGGAGATCCCCGCCCGGCCGTGACCTCATCCCCTCCGCCCCCTCTCCGACCTCCGAAGGAAGACCATGACCGACGCCTACTACGACCGCGCAGCCGACCGCCGCTACACCGCCGCCTACAAGAAGGAGACCCCCGACGTCCTTGCGGCGTTCACCGCCTTCGACACCGCCGTCTTCGCTCCGCAGGGTCGCGAGATCCCGCTCAAGTACCGCGAGCTCATCGCCTACGCCGTGGGCATCAGCAAGCAGTGCGTCTACTGCATCGACGGCCACGGCCAGAACGCCGTGCGCGCCGGTGCGACCGAGACCGAGCTCGCCGAATCAGCCTGGGTCGCGGCCGCCATCGGAGCCGGAGCCGCCTTCGCGCACGGCCGACTCGGCTTCAAGCTGACCGAGGACCACCCGCACTGATCGTGCCCCCGCCCCTGTCCCTCCTACCGATCGGCCGATCATGACGAACGAACCCGCCTTCAGCATCACCCTCACCCCCTTCGACGAGGACTACTCGCCGGCCCGGAGCTCCCGGATCACCACCAACTTCGCGAATCTGGCCCGCGGCGAGCGCCGCCGGGAGAACCTCCGGACCGCGCTGCGGATGATCGACGACCGGTTGAACGATCTCGTGCCGGGCGACGATCCGAGCCGCGGCCGCTACACGGTCGGGCTCGACATCGTCTCCGTCGGGCTGCGGCTCACCACGGACGGCGAGGACCGGGAGTTCCCCCTGCTGGAGGTCCTGCGCACCCGGATCCTCGACCGCCGCACCGGCCGATGTCAGCCGGGGACACTGGGGAACAACTTCTCCTCCTACCTCCGCGACCACGACTTCAGCGTGCGGCTGCCGGCGGTCAACGCCGCGCAGGCCGGCTTCACCGTCCCCGACGACTTCGGCGTCCTGCACGGCGCGCTCTTCCAGCACTTCCGGGACTCCGCGCAGTACGCGGAGCTCTCGTCGACGCCGCCCGTCATCTGCATCAGCGTCTCGACGAGCAGGACGTACCGGCGAACCGGGACCCTCCATCCGATCCTCGGCGTCGAGTACCGGCAGGACGAGCTCTCGCTGACCGACCGGTACTTCGCGGAGATGGGCCTCGGGGTCCGCTTCTTCATGCCGCCGGGCAGCACGGCGCCGCTCGCGTTCTACTGCGGCGGCGATCTGCTGGAGGACTACTCGGACCTCCAGCTCATCGCCACCATCAGCACGATGGAGACGTTCCAGAGGATCTACCGGCCCGAGATCTACGGCGCGCGCTCGGCCGCCGCCGACGTCTACCGGCCGGACCTGGAGCAGCAGGACTACGTGCGGCCCGCGGTCTCCTACGACCGCGAGGAGCGCGGCCGGCTCGCGGTCGAGCAGGGGCGGTTCGCGGAGGAGCACCTCATGAAGCCGCACGGGGAGCGGCTGCGGCAGTGGGCCGCCGGGTACTCGGGAGCGGTCCGATGAGCGCCCGCGGAGCCTCGACGTCCCTCCCGCTCCTGCCCACCTCGATCGCCGGCAGCCTGCCGAAGCCGTCGTGGCTCGCGCAGCCGGAGACCCTGTGGTCCCCGTGGCGGCTGACCGGCGACGCCCTGGCCGAGGGCAAGCAGGACGCCCTGCGCGCCGCTGTCCACGAGCAGCACCACCGGGGCCTGGACATCGTCAGTGACGGGGAGCAGACCCGGCAGCACTTCGTCACGACGTTCATCGAGC
The DNA here is from genome assembly GCF_002932035.1 of Rathayibacter sp. AY1F6. Taxonomy (NCBI): domain Bacteria; kingdom Bacillati; phylum Actinomycetota; class Actinomycetes; order Micrococcales; family Microbacteriaceae; genus Rathayibacter; species Rathayibacter sp. AY1F6. The sequence goes on from NZ_PSVD01000002.1 coordinate 323,716, forward strand.
ACCTCACGGGCGTCGACTTCGAGCGGCGCGAGACGGTGCGCATCCGCGACCGGTACGACGCGAGCGTGCCGACCGTCGTCGGCGCCGTAGGGCTCGAGAGGCCCGTGTTCGCCGACGACGCCCGGTTCCTGCGCGAGCAGACCGATCAGCCGATCAAGTGGGCGCTGCCCGGCCCGATGACGATGATCGACACCCTCTCCGACCGGCACTACGGGAGCCGCGAGAAGCTGGCGTGGGAGTTCGCGACCATCCTCAACGAGGAGGCGCGAGCCCTCCAGGACGCCGGAGTCGACATCGTCCAGTTCGACGAGCCCGCCTTCACCGTCTTCTTCGACGAGGTGCACGACTGGGGTGTGGCCGCGCTGGAGAGGGCGGCGGAGGGACTCCGCATCGAGACCGCGCTGCACATCTGCTACGGCTACGGGATCAAGGCGAACACCGACTGGAAGGCGACCCTCGGGTCGGAGTGGCGGCAGTACGAGGAGTCGTTGCCGCTCCTCCAGCAGTCCTCGCTCGACATCGTCTCGCTGGAGAGCCACCACTCCCACGTGCCGATGGAGCTGATCGAGCTCGTCCGCGGCAAGAAGGTCATGCTCGGAGCGATCGACGTGGCGAGCGGGACCGTCGAGACGCCCGAGGAGGTCGCCGACACCCTGCGCCGCGCCCTCCGGTTCGTCGACGCGGACCTGCTCCTCCCCAGCACGAACTGCGGCATGGCGCCGCTGCCCCGCGACCTCGCCTGGGGGAAGCTCAGCGCGCTGAGCGCGGGAGCGGCGATCGTCCGCGAGGAGCTCGCGCCCTGACGGGCCTTCGGGGAGACGTGTCGCGGCCGGCCCGTCTCCCCGGAGGTCCCGCCCGCCTCACCCCTCCGCTCGCGCCTCCTGCGCCGCGATGTCCTTCATCGCCAGGTCCGCCCGGCGGAACTGGTCCGTCTCCGGGAGCGCGAGGTGCAGTCCGGCGACGGTCGTGAGCGAGACCGTCACCTCGGCCACGGTCACGTCGAGGACGTGCCCGCCCTTCTCGCGGGCGTCGTCGACGTAGTGCAGGTGGTACCCGGGGACCGACACGGCCTGCTCGAACTGCGGAGTGCGGAAGCCCGCGATCGTGCCGCGGGTGTCGGCGATGCCGGTGACGCTCTGGTGGGCGGTCGCCTCGATCAGGGGCGGGTACGGCTCGGTCTGCGCGCCCACGGTCCGGGTGCGGACCTCGGTGAACCGGCCGTCGATCCGCAGGGCGACGGGGATGTTCCCGCCGTCGACCGCGTCGTCGATCAGCCGGGTGAGGCCGGCGAGACCGGTCGGCTCCTCCACCGTGAACGTCGTGGTCGCGTGGAAGGGCAGCACGGCGGCGAAGGGCGTCCGGTCGTCGCCGTCCGCGACCTGGACGGAGCCGTCGCTGCGCAGGTGGTAGCAGACGCCGTCGACGATCACCATCTCGCCGTCCAGGTGGTTGAAGGTGCCCAGCCCGAGGTCGCCGTGGGTGAGCAGCTCGCCGATCGTCAGGTCCCCGTCGTAGACCCCGGCCAGCAGGGCGGCCATGGTCGAGCTCTGGTAGATCGCGTAGTCGTCGGTCGAGTCGACCGTGTGCGTGCTCATTCGAAGGCGTCCTCGACCAGGTGGGCGGCGATGTCGACGTTGCGGCTGTAGTCCACCGCGACGTCGATGATCGAGACGCCCGGCTCGGCGAGGGAGGCGCGGAAGGCCTCCTCGAACTCGGCGATGCCGCTCACCCGCCTGCCCGTGTCGCCGAACGCCGCGGCGAACTTCTCGATGTCGTAGTCGCCGAGCTGGACCCCGGACTTGCGGCCGTACTTCAGCAGCTGCTGGAAGCCGACCATGTCGTAGGTGTCGTCCCGCATGATCACGTGCGTGAACGAGAGGCCGAGCCGCGTCGCCGTCTCGATCTCCGTCGCGGAGAACAGGAACCCTCCGTCACCCGAGACGGAGACCACCGGGGTCCCGGGGCGCAGGAGGCTCGCCGCCATGCCCCACGGGAAGGAGACGCCGAGGGTCTGCTGCCCGTTCGAGAAGAGCAGGTGCTTGGGCTCGTACACGCGGAAGTGCCGGGCCATGAAGATGTAGTTCGAGCCGATGTCGCAGGCCACGGTGGCGTCGTCCGAGAGCAGGTCGCGCATCAGGAGCACGAGGCGGGCGGGATCGACGGTCCCGGGAGCCGCCTCGGCCGTCCGCGCCGCGTCGTCGATCCGCTCCAGCTCGCTCCGGTGCCGGGCGACCCGGTCGGCCGCGTCCTCGTCGAGCTGCAGGCCGGAGACGAGGGGCGTGAGGGCCGCGACCGTCTGCGCGAGATCGCCCTTCAGCTCCAGCGCCGGCAGGTAGTGGTTGTCCAGCGGGGCGTCGACGGAGTCGATGTGGACGATCCGGCGGTCGACGTCGCTGTTCCAGATCACCGGGTCGTACTCGACGGCGTCGTAGCCGATCGCGACGACGAGATCGGACTCGGCGAGGGCGAGGTCGGCGGGCTGGTTCTTGAAGAGGCCGACGCGGCCCAGGTAGTGGTCCTCGAGCTCGCGGGAGACGAGGCCGGCCGCCTGGAACGTCTCGATCACCGGCAGCTCCGTCTCGCTGATCAGGGCCCGCAGGGCCGCGACGGTCTCCGGCTCCGACGCGCGGAGGCCCACGAGGAGGACGGGCCGCTCCGCGGTGTTGATCAGGTCGGCGGCGTGCGTGAGGTCCTCGGCGCGCGCCGGACCGCTCGTCGGCCCCGTGGCCGCCCGGGTGATGACCTGCGAGGTCGGCGCGGCCATCACGCTGGCCGACAGGACGACCGCCGCGGCGCCTCGGGGCTCGGTGACCGCGGCGCGGAAGGCGTTGCTGACCGCCTCCGAGACGTCGTCCGGATCCGTCGACTCGACCGTGTACTTCGTCACGGTGGAGAGGAAGGCGGCCGCATCCATCGACTGGTGCGTGCGCTTGAGGCGGTCGGAGAGCTGCACGGCCCCGGCGAGCGCGACGACCGGGTCCTGCTCCGTGTTGGCCGTGAGCAGGCCGGTGGCGAGGTTGGTCGTGCCGGGGCCGGAGGTCACGAGGACGACCCCCGGGCTGCCCGTGAGCCGCCCCACCGCGGCGGCCATGAAGGCGGCGTTCTGCTCGTGCCGGCAGACGATCAGCTCCGGCCCCTCGTCGGCGAGGACGTCGAAGACCGCATCGATCTTCGCTCCCGGGATCCCGAAGACGTACTTCACGCCGTTGGCGGTCAGGGTCTCGATCACCCGCCGTGCACTGCGCGTCTCGACGTTCGGCTGCTCCATGGTCCGCTCCGCTCTCTCCTCGGTTGTACCGACGAGCGTAGGAACGGGGGCCCCCGGAGCGACCCGGTCAGATGACTCGTTCCCACCGGTGCATCTCCGGCGGCGTACCGATCGCAGTGACGGAGCGCTCGGCCGGGACACGCTCGGCTCCCCCGCCGACGGTCTGCTCCGAGAGTCGTCCGACGCTCGCCGCGACGTCCCCGGTCGTGATGGACTTGCCCGCATGATGATCTCTCCGCGCGAGTCCGCGCACGACACGAAGGCAGGCGTCTGATGGCCGAGGAGCGCGCGATCCTCGCGGGCGGATGCTTCTGGGGGCTCCAGGAGCTCATCCGCGACATGCCGGGCGTCTTCAGCACCCGCGCCGGGTACGCCGGCGGCAGCACGCCGAACGCGACCTACCGCCACCACGGCGACCACGCGGAGGCGGTCGAGATCGAGTTCGATCCCGAGCAGCTCTCCTACCGCGACCTGCTCGAGTTCTTCTTCCAGGTGCACGACCCGACGACGAAGAACCGTCAGGGCAACGACATCGGCACGGCCTACCGCTCCGTGATCCTCTTCCTCTCGCCTGACCAGGAGAGGGTCGCGCGCCAGACGATCACCGAGATCGACGCGTCGGGCCGCTGGCCCGGACCGGTCGTCACCGAGGTCGAGCCCGCCGGCGAGTTCTGGGACGCCGAGGAGGAGCACCAGGACTACCTGCGCAAGCACCCCGGCGGCTACACCTGCCACTGGGTCCGGCCGAAGTGGGCGCTCGACGCCTGATCCCGGTCACGCGGGACGCGGGGCCCCGGGCTCCGCTCCCGCGGGCACGGCTCGCGCGCGGTGCGCGAAGAGAAGCACGACGGCGACCGCCGAGAGCACCAGGGCCGGCGTCGGGGCCCAGGCCGGAGCGAGCGTCACGGTCGCCGCTCCGACGACGGCTCCGACCGCGAGGCTCGCGACGATGAGCGCCTGGAGGGTCCTCGACCCGGACGAGCGCTCGGCGAGCTCCTGCATCAGGCTCGTGAGCGTGCCCGTGACGAACGTGGTCGTCAGGCCGGCGGCGCCGGAGATCCGCTTCGCGAGCACGGTCTGCAGCCCCAGCGCCGCCGCGCTGGTCGCGATGAACGCGCAGTCCACGAGCAGCGACGTGCCGCCCTGCACCGTCGGCCAGGCGACCGCGACGGCGAGCTGCAGGACGACCCCCACGAGTGCGATCGCGCGGAGCGGACGTCTCCCGTCGCCGGTCGACGGCGTGCGCGCCCGGGTCGTGCGGAACCCGGCGTAGACCGCTCCGGCGAAGAAGACGATCGCCGTGACCGCTCCGGCCGCGGTCGTCAGCCAGGCGGAGCGGGGGTACAGCCCCAGCAGCACCAGGTTGCCCGTCATGTTCGCGGTGAAGATGCCGCCGAGCAGGAGGAACGCGAACGCGTCGGTCGCGCCCGAGGCGATGGCCAGCAGCACCAGGGCGAGCCTGAGGCGCGCGGGGCCGGTCACCGCCGTCACGCGCGGCCCTCACCCATGGAGCTGCCGCCAGGTGACGATCTGCTCGCCGCGGAGCTCGTAGCTCCCGAAGCAGCGGAGCCAGTGGCCCTCCCCCGTGTCCGAGCGGAGGTGCAGGGCGTGCTCGGTGAGGACGACGCTGCCGGCGACGGCGATCGTGACGAGGGCGATCCGGATCTCGGTGAACGCCCGGTGGACCTCGTCGCACATCTCGAGGACCCGCGCCCGCCCCGCGATCTCCTGCGAACTCGACGCGCTGTAGACGACCTCCGGATGCAGGAACGGGATGAGCTGGCGGCTGTCGCGAGCGCTCCACACCTCGAGGAAGTCGCGCACGACCAGCTCGTTCTCGATCATCGCGACGCCCCGCACCGACGCGTCCTGCCAGCTCTCGGCCATGGGTCCTCCCGCCGTCCCCGCACCGACACTCGTCGATGGCGACGAGCCTGCCCGAGAGCGCCCCGGGCGCCTACGCGTCGGATGACCCGATCTCCCCGCCGGCGGGCTCACCGCGCGTGGGCCGTCGCCAGCTCGCCCCAGTGCGTCGTCGCCCGGAGCGAGAGGGCGTCGCGCTTCATCGTCCACACCGGCCCCGTGCGGATGCCTGCCAGCCCGAGGCCGACCGCGGACCGGCCGTGGCGCTTGGTCACGGCGTCGATGGTGGCGCCGAGGCCCTTCGTGTCGAAGGCGGTGTCGAAGATCTCGAGCAGCGCGTGGGAGTTCCGGGGCGACAGGTTCGTGAGGATGACGCCGGCCCGCACGTAGCGCGCGCCCTCCCGCAGCCGCGGGCGCAGGGTGCCGATCGCGGCCCTCACCATCGCCACCGGGTCGTCCGTGGGGACGGGGAAGCCGGCCAGGCCGCCGGCGGACTCGTAGGGCGCGTCCGCGAACGGCGACGTCGACGCGAACACGCTCATCGTCCTGGTGACCGACTCCTGCGCGCGGAGGCGGTGGGCGGCGCGCTGCGCGTAGACGGAGAGCACCTGCTCCATGTCGCTGATCGTCGTCACGGGAGTGGCGAACGACCGGGAGAAGATCAGCTGGTCGCGGACGGTGCGAGCGGCCTCGAGTGGGATGCAGTCGACGCCGCGCAGCTCGTAGACGGAGCGCTGCAGGACGACCGAGAACTTCTTGCGGATCAGCGCGGGGTCCGCGTCGCGGAGGTCGCGGACGGTGTGGATGGACAGCTCCGCGAGGCGCTTCCCTGTGCGGCCGGCGACTCCCCACAGCTCGGTGACGTGCTGCGAGGCCATGAGCGCGTCGAGCTGCTCGGGCGTGTACCAGTCCGTGTCGCAGACGCCCCCCAGGCGCGGGTGCTTCTTCGCTCCGCCCTTGTTGACGAACTTCGCGAGAGTCTTGCTCGGTCCGAAGCCGACGCAGACGGGCAGCCCGACGTTCTTCGCGACGGCCGCCCGCATCTCCCGGCCGATCTTCGCCCGCTCCGCCACGTCGCCGTCGACGCCGAGGAAGGACTCGTCGATCGAGTACACCTCCTGCCAGGCGGAGTAGCGGCCCAGCAGCTCCATGACGCGCGCGGACAGCTCGCCGTACAGCTCGTAGTTGCTCGATCGGGCGATCACTTCCGGGAGGCGACCGGAGCGGATGAGCGGCTCGATCTGGAACCAGGGCGTGCCGTTCTCGATCCCGAGCTGCTTCACCTCGTCGGAGCGCGCGACCACGCAGCCGTCGTTGTTCGAGAGGACGACAACGGGCCGGCCGGCGAGCTTGGGGTCGAACAGCCGCTCGCAGGAGACGTAGAACGAGTTCACGTCGACCAGGGCGATGCGCCGTTCAGAGCGCACGGTGCAGCCGGTGGAGGCAGACGGTGACGACGCCCCACACCTGGAGGTCGCTCAGCTCGGCGACGTGGATCGGCGGGTACTCCGGGTTCTCGGCCCGCAGCACCACTCCCCCGGGGTGCAGCTCGAGGCGCTTGACGGTCAGCTCGCCGTCGAGGATCGCGATGACCACGCTCCCGTGCGTCGGCGTGATCGACCGGTCGACCACGAGCTCGTCGCCGTCGCTGATGCCCGCGCCGACCATGCTCTCGCCCGAGACGCGGACGATGAACGTCGACGTCTTGTCGCGGATCAGGTGGTCGTTGAGGTCGAGGGACCCGTCGAAGTAGTCCTGCGCCGGCGACGGGAATCCCGCCGCCACGGCCTCGCTGGTGACGAGGAAGGTGACGGCGACGGCGTCCGAGGCCGGAGTCGCGATGCGCTCCACGACGGTCACGCTCATGGTCGGCTCCCTCCTCATCGCATCGAACGTGTGTTCGAACGCGTCCGAGTGTAGGTCGGGGGCACCGACATTCGGGAGGCGCTCGGCGCCGTCCTCGACCGCCGGCGAGGAGGATCACCGGCGACGCCGCTGGGCGCCCGGAGGAGTGGCGCGTCGGCCGACGCGAGTCCAGCCTCCCTGGAGCCTTCTCCGGCACGATCCGACCTCATCCCCTCGGAAGGAGCTCCTCTCATGCGCGCATCCCGTCCTCTTCCCGGCGACCCCTGGCCGTCGGAGATGGTCATCACGGTCGAGGACAACCCCGCGGCGCTGCTCGAGCTCCTCTGGATCCGCGAAGCGTGGGGCTTCACTCCGGCGGGCGACGGGCCGCCGCCGCTCGAGCGGTCCCCGGAACGGGTCGGGTCGGCGGAGCCCGGCGCCGACGAGCAGCGCGCCTGGCCTCAGCTGTGGCAGGACTGCGTCGAGCATCTGGCGGTCGAGACCGGCCCGCTCCTCCGGCAGCTCTCCAGCACCGCCGACGGATCCCCCGAGCGCGCACGCCTCCTCGACCTCGCGCGCGGCCCCGGCTGGCGGGAGCGCTTCGGCGACGACTCCCTCGGAGCGCCTTTCCGCGCCTGGCACGACGAGCTGCGGTCCGCCCGGATGGACGCACGGGACGTCCCTCTGGACGCCGCCCCCGAGCGGCGCTGCCTCGGCTCCCTCGTCCCCGCCTGGGAGGCCGGACTGACGACGGTGGTCACCCTCCCCTGCCGCGGCGAGTACACGCGCGCCGTCTCCGGCTCGGTGCTGCTCCTGACCGACAGCGACCACCGGGACCCGGACCGCTACGCGGCCGCGCTCCGCCGGTTCGCCGACGGCTCTCTGGAGTGACGGGGCACGGATCTCCGGATCGGATGAACGCTCGCGCGCTCCGGACGGTATCCCCCTCCGAGCCGCCGATCTCCGGCGACCGCAAGTCTCGAGGAGTGCACGATGACCAGGAACATCAGAGTCGGTATCGCAGCTGTCGCCGTCGCGGGCGTGATGGCGGTGGCACCCGTGCTCGCCGGTGCGAGCAGCGTCGCTCCCGCCGCGGCGACCAGCGACTCCAGCAGCGCGTCGGACAGGAACCTGATCAACGCGGTCCGCTCCGTGGCGGCGAAGCTGCGGGTCGTCGGACTCTCCGACGGCGGCACGAAGCTCGTGCAGTTCAACCCGACCAAGCCCGGCAAGGTCACGAACCGCGTCGCCGTCACCGGCCTCACCGGCGGCGACACCGCGCTCGTCGGCATCGACTACCGGGTCCAGGACGGCGCCCTCTACGGCGTCGGCGACAACGCGGCGAGCGCCGGCGTCTACTCCATCAACCCGTCCACCGGCGTGGCCACTCAGGTGACCCGTCTCACCGTGGCGCTGAGCGGCACCTCCTTCGGCGTCGACTTCAACCCCGCCGCCAACGCGCTGCGCGTGGTCAGCGACACGGGCCAGAACCTCCGTCAGCCGTTCGCCACCGCGGGCGCCGCGACGGTCGCCGACGGCACGCTCAGCTACGCCGCGCCCGCCGTGGCCACCGGTGTCGCCGGGGCCGCGTACACGAACAACGACCTCGACGCGAACAGCGCGACCACCCTGTTCGTCCTCGACACGGCCCTCGACCAGATCGCCATCCAGTCCCCGGCCAACGCCGGCACCCTGGCGCCGACCGGGAAGCTCGGCCTCGACGCAGCGGGTGCGACCGGCTTCGACATCTACTCCGTCCTCCGCAACGGCAGCTCCATCGGCTCGGTCGGCCTCGCCGCCGTCAACGGGTCGCTCTACGAGATCGGACTGCTGAACGGCACGGCGACTCCGCTCGGCGCCATCGGGGCGAACGTCACGGACATCGCCGTTCCGCTCGTCCAGCGCTGACCCGAAAGGCTCCCGGCGACCGCGCCCCTGCCGACCGACGCTCCCGGTGAGCGCCGGTCGGCAGGGGCGCCGGTCGGCAGGACGCTCCGGCGGGCCGCCGGGGCCGAGAGCCCTCATCGGAAAGTTCACTCAGCTATGCATCACCGTTCACCCACCGACGCGGCGATGAGGAGTGAGATGAGCGTGCCCCTTTCCGGGGTCTCACCTCTCAAGGAGTCCACGACGTGACACGACTGTTCCGCTCCGCGAACCGCGGACGCTCCGCTCTGGCCCTCTCGGCCGCTGCTCTGGTCTGCGCCGCCGCCCTGGCCGCACCCGGCGCCGCCACTGCCGTCGGTGCCGCCGACCTCTCCGCCACCGGCGGAGCCGCCCGCATCTCCCCGGTCGACGCCGACCTCTCCGACTCGCTGCGCGCAGCGGTGAAGGAGCAGGACGCGAAGAACGTCATCCTCCTCATCGGGGACGGCATGGGCGATTCGGAGATCACCGTCGCCCGCAACTACCAGTACGGAGCGGCCGGCCGCTTCCCCGGGATCGACGCCCTGCCGATCACCGGCCAGTACACGACCTACTCGCTCTACCGCGCGGACGACCCGGCGACGGGCGCCGTCAAGGGCGCCCCGGACTACGTGCCCGACTCCGCCGCCACCGGCAGCGCCTGGGCCACCGGCACCAAGACCTACGACAACGCCATCTCGGTCGACATCGACCAGCAGCGCAAGGACACCCTCCTCGAGATCGCGAAGGCGAACGGCCTGAAGACCGGCAACGTCACCACCGCCGAGATCCAGGACGCCACCCCGGCCGTGCAGGCCGCTCACGTCGACGCCCGCAGCTGCTACGGACCCGACAGCGCGAGCTGCGGCGACGACGCGCTGGAGAACGGCGGACTCGGCTCGATCAGCGAGCAGATCCTCGACACCCGCGCCGACCTGACCCTCGGCGGAGGGTCGGCCAGCTTCGCGCAGGTCGCCCGCGCCGGCGACTGGAGCGGCGAGCCGCTGTTCCAGCAGGCCGCGGAGCGCGGCTTCCAGGTGCTCGGGGACGCCACGACTCCCGCCACCGCCGCGCAGCTCGACGCGCTGACCGTCGCCGACCAGGACGCGCCCGTGCTCGGACTGTTCAACTCCGGCAACCTGCCCGTCCGCTACGCGCCCACCCCGGCGACGGTCGGCGGAGCGGACGCCGCCCCGCAGACCTGCGTCGCGAACCCCGACCGTCCGGCCGAGCAGCCGACGCTCCGCTCCCTGACCGAGAAGGCGATCGACCTCCTCGACACCGGCGACAAGGGCTTCTTCCTCCAGGTCGAGGGCGCGAGCATCGACAAGCAGGACCACGCCGCGAACGCGTGCGGCCAGATCGGCGAGACCGTCGACCTCGACGAGGCCGTCCAGGCCGCGCTCGCGTTCGCCGAGGCGGACGGGAACACCCTCGTCATCGTCACCGCCGACCACGCCCACTCCAGCCAGATCGTCGACTCGACCCCGCCGACCTCGCTCAGCACCGCGCTGAAGACCGCCGACGGCAGCACCATGAAGGTGTCGTACGGCACGGCCGCCGAGGGCGGATCGCAGCAGCACACCGGAACGCAGCTGCGCATCGCCGCCTACGGGCCGGGCGCGGCGAACGTCGCCGGGCTCACCGACCAGACCGACACGTTCTTCACCATCACGAACACGCTCGGAGTGGACCGCGACATCCGCTCGATGAGCTTCGGAGCCACCGCCGAGCTCTCCGGCTCGTCGTTCGCCCCCGGAGCCGACGTCACCCTCACCGCGAAGGGCTTCAACGGCGACACGCAGCTGATCGGCTCCGCGCCCCTGTTCACGGACCGCACCGCGACCCGCGACCTCGCCGGTGGCGGCCTCACCGTCACGGCGAAGGCGCCCACCACGCCCGGCGACTACAGCGTCACGGTGACCGGCGACCAGACCGGCAAGGCGATCACCCTGCCGTTCACCGTCACCGAGCGGCCGAAGTCGAGCACCCCCATCACCGACAAGGTCAAGGACCTCGGCGGGAAGCTGATCGACAAGATCCGCCAGCACTGAGCACTCGTCGGCCCGGCTCCTCTGGAGGAGCGCGGGCCGACGGAGTCGCGGGAAGGGCCGTCCCTCGGGGCGGCCCTTCCTCGCGTCCGGGGGGATCGGCACGACCGAGCGGGCCGGGTGAGCCCGCCTTTCGATCAGGACGCGTCGGCTCCCGGCGACTCGCGACGCGGCACGGCCCCCGCGCGATGCACGATCGAGCGGATCAGCGCTTCGAGCAGGAGCGGCGCCCCGGCGAGCGCCACCGAGGCGGCGACGACCGACTCCGTCCAGGGCGTGGTGTCGTACGACTGGGAGCCGACGAGCGCGGGAGCGATCGCGAACGTCGCGACGAGGTAGCCGGGCAGCGTCGATCCGATCAGGAGGACGAACGACGCGGCGCGGAGGGGCGACGTCCTCGCCACGAGGACCGCGAGCGCGAGAAGAGCGGTGGGCGCGACCAGTCCCAGCACGACCGCCGGGAGCATCGCCTGCAGGATCGTCGGTGCGCCGAGGATCCCGGACAGGACCGCGTGCAGGCCGAGGCAGCCGAACGCCGCGGCGACCACGGTCCGCATCACCGCGACCGGGCGCCGCCGTCCCGGACCGACCGCGGCGAGGACGGCGAGAGCGACGAGGAGGTGCCCGATCCCGAGCAGCTGCGCTGCCGATCCGACGTTCTCCCACGGATCGGCGGGCCACGAGTAGTCGTACCGGTGGTCCTCGATCGCCTGCTCGCCCAGGATCGGTCCGGCGACGGCCCAGCGCTGGACGGCTGCGAGCTGCTGCAGCCCGGCCGAGGCGAGCAGCAGGGCGCCGGCCACGAGGATCCGGCTCGAGCTCCGCTCTCGGGCTCCGGGACGTCCTGACTCCGCTGCTGTCATGCGGCCACGGTAGGGGCCGGGCCGTCCGGCACGGGTGGCCGGGAGGAGAACGTCTCGCCGCGATCGGTCCGCGCGAGACGCCTGCGCGCGATCCGGCGGGACCGCCCCCGGGCACCGGTGGGGGATGCTCCGCGGGGGACGAGACGAGGCCACCGCGTCCTCCGCGCACCGGCCCCTGCCCTGTTGCGGACATGTCCGCTAGAGGCTGTTGTCGGCGGTGGGACCGGGTGCCACTGTTCGGAGACGGCCGCCCACGGTCGACCCGATCGAAGGCTCCAGCATGCGCTCTCCCTCCGCCTCCCGCCCGACCGACCCGGACGCCGGTACGGCCCGCTCGACCCCTGAGCGGAGGACGAGGCCTCGGCCGGCGCTCGGCCTGCTCGCGCTGACGGCGACCGTCGCGCTCCTCCTCGGGACCACGGCTCCCCTGTCCGCGGTCGCCGCGGCTCCCGCTGCGACCGGTGTCGTCGGCTGGGGTGACGACTCCAGCGGGCAGGTCACTGCGCCGGCTGGGCTCACCGACGCGACGGCGATCGCCGCGGGCGGCTCCCACAGCCTCGCCCTGCGCAGCGACGGCACCGTCGCCGCCTGGGGCGAGGACAGCAGCGGGCAGGCCACCGTGCCGACCGTTCTGGACGACGTCGTCGCCGTCGACGCCGGCGTGAACCACAGCCTCGCCCTGCGGAGAGACGGGACCGTCACCGCCTGGGGCGACGACGGCGACGGGCAGGCCACAGTGCCGGACGGGCTCGCCGACGTCACCGCCATCGCTGCCGGCGGCTACCACAACCTCGCCCTGCACGGCGACGGGACCGTCACCGCCTGGGGATACGACTTCTACGGCCAGGCGACCGTGCCGGACGGGCTCAGCGGAGTCGTCGCCATCGCCGCCGGCCGATTCCACGACCTCGCGCTGCACCGCGACGGCACCGTCACCGCCTGGGGATACGACGCCTTCGGGCAGACCGACGTGCCCCCGGGACTCACCGGCGTCACCGCCGTCTCCGCCGGAGCCTCCCACAGCCTCGCGCTGCGCTCGGACGGGACCGTCGTCGCCTGGGGCAGCGACAGCGACGGCCAGTCCGACGTCCCCGACGGCCTCGCGGACGTCACCGCCGTCGCCGCCGGCGGGTACCACAGCCTCGCTGTGCGCCGCGACGGCACCGTCACCGCCTGGGGCTACGACGGCTTCGGAGAGGCCTCCGTGCCGGCGGGACTCACCGGCGCCACCGCCGTGTCCGGCGGCAGCTTCCACAGCCTCGCCCTCGGCGCTCGGCCCGTCTTCACGGCCGACGCCCCTCCGGCGACGGCGCCTCTCGGAGCGCCCTTCTCCTACACCTTCGCCACCGGCGGCGCGTCGACGTTCGAGCTCGCCTCCGGGTCCCTCCCGGCCGGCCTGACCCTCACCTCCGCGGGCGTCCTCTCCGGCACCCCGACCGTCGAGGGAGCGTCCTCCTTCACCGTGTCCGCCCGCACCACCTTCGGCACCACCACCGGCGCGCCCCACACCCTCACCGTCGGACCGGCGGCGACCGCTCCGACCCTCTCGGGGACGGCCGCGGCCGGCGTGGTCGGCTCCGCCTACGACTTCACGTACACGGCGACCGGATCCCCGGCGCCGGTCGTCACCGTCGTGTCGGGCACTCTGCCTCCCGGGCTCGCCCTCGACGGCTCAGGCCGCCTCACCGGCACCCCGACCACCGCGGGGACGTACGGCTTCACCCTCCGCGCGGTGAACCCGGCGGGCACCGTCGAGGCGGCGAGCACGCTGACCGTCTCTCCGCAGAAGGCGACCACGAGGGCCGACCTGCGCGTCGACGTCTCCGCTCCGACCACCGCGGTGAAGGGGAGGACGTTCACGTACACGCTCATCACGAAGAACGCCGGACCCTCCACGTCGGCGTCCGTCTTCTCGAAGGTGGTCCTCCCCCCGACCGTGCAGTTCGTCTCCGCCACGGGCTCGTACAGCCGCATCGGGAGCATCGTGATCTTCCCGCGCTCGAGTCTCGCGAACGGGCAGACCGTCACCGAGAGGATCACCGTCACGGCCACGCGCACCGGCACCGCGACCGCCTTCGCCGCCGCGTTCTCGGTCAGGACACCGGACCCGTCGATGCGCAGCAACACCGACACCGCCGCGACGACCGTCCGCTGACGGCGGGCGCAGGAGGACGGCGGGCGGGCCTCCGGGATCGCCCGCCGTCTCGATCCGCGGGTACGGATGCATCCGGGGAATTCCCGCTCACCGGCGCCCGACCCGCGGAGGGGCTCGCGGCTAGAGCACGTCCGCGATCGCGGCGAACGTCCTGTCCGGGTCCTCGAGCTGCATGTCGTGGTGCACGCCCGGGAGCCGGCGCACCTGCCAGCCCCGCTGCTCGAGCCGCGCGGCCAGGGCGTCCGGCAGCACCGCCGGCGACTGGTCGGAGAGCACGACCGTCGACGGGACCGTCGGCGCCTCGACCGGGACCGGGTGGAAGGCGACGTCCCGGAACACGCCGACGGCCATCCGCGCGTCGAACCGCTTCTTCGCGTCGTCGAGGAGCGCGCGGGTCTCGGGGCTGTAGGCGGCGCGGACCGCGGCGCCCGCCCGCGCCTGTCCGAGCTGAGCGAGGCCGAGCGACAGGAGCGGCACCGCCCAGAACAGCCGTCCGGCGAGGCCGCTCGTCGGCAGCGACAGGGCGAACCCGGGATCGAGGTAGACGGCCCGGCCGGGCGCGAGTGCGGCGACGGCGCGCTGCAGCACCGCGCCGCCGAGCGAGTGGCCGACCACGCTGTCGAGCCCCGCCGGCAGCGACTCGACCAGATCAGCGGCCATGTCGTCGATCCGGTACGACTCCGCCCGCGGGCTCGCGCCGTGCCCACGCAGATCGACGGCCGTGACCGTGTAGCGGCCGGTCGCGACGAGCCGCTCGACGAACGGCCCCCAGGTCGTCGCCGACGCGCCGAGGCCGTGCACCAGCCCGACGTGTCGCGGTCCGGATCCGGTGGTGAGGGTCTGCAGGCGCATCCCCTGATCCTGCCGGAGACGGCGCCTGAGGCGGAGGCGCCGGGCGGATGCGGAGCCTGCTGCTGCACCCTCTGCGTCGACGATCGCGCCACATCTCCTGCCATCGAGGTGTGCGCTCTTGACTCCGCCGATGCGCGCTGGGAGGTTCTCCGGATGCGGTGGCACTCCGCCGTCCGCCCGAGCAGCCGGCCGAAGAGAGGACCTCCATGACAGCGACGAGCAGAGCCACGGGAACGGTCGGCCGGACCGCCGTCGTCTTCGGGGCGGCGGGTCTCGTCGTCGGGGCCGTCGTCGGCGGAGCCGCCGTCTTCGGAGCGGGGCTCCTCCTCGACGACTCGAGATCGAGGATCACGATCCGGGACGTCACCCGCGCGGAGCTGGACGGACTCGAGCGCGCTGCCGCTCCGAGCAGGGAGGCCTGCGGAGATCGTCGTGGGTGCGTGGAGGGCGTCGACGGGCCCGGGGCGTCGATCCACCGCTACCACTCCCTCGATCTCGCGCGGCAGGCGACGGTGTACAACACGAGGGACGTCTACCGGTCGGACCGGCTCGTCGTCGAGTTCGAACCGGATCTGGGCCCCGATGAGCGGCACGACCTGATCCAGGTGATCGAAGGGACCTGGACCGGGAGCAGCGACTGACGGGCGTGAAGCGAGCCGCACGGACGGCGTCGACGAGCGACCGGAGGGCGGGGCCCTCGACTACTCGCTCAGCGCCGATCCTCCCCCGGAATGCCCACCGGACAGGGGCCTCCGCAGGGGGTCCGCTCGGGTGCGGTCCGGGCCTACGCTCGCCCCATGCACCTCCGCACGGTCGCGATCAGGCCCGGCACCGCCGCCCTCGCGCCGGTCGGCGCGCCGCCTCGGACCGCGCTGGACGACGTGCTCGCCCACCTGATCGCGGCGCTGGCGATCGGATCCGGCCTGCTGCTCGTCCCGGCGGGCGTCGGCGGAGTGCCGCTCCTCGCCACCGGATCGACCGGAGCGAGCGCCTTCGAGGCGTGGGCGCTGATCCGGACGACGGTGGCCCTGCAGATCGGCATCGCCGTGCTCGCGATCGGTCTCGGCGCCGTGGCGCGGACGCGCGGACCCGCGGGAACCCGGGCGGAGCGCTGGTGCGTGGTCGCCGCGGTGAGCGCCGCGATCGGCGTGGTCCTGCTGGTCGTGCCGCCGGCCTGAGGAGCCTCCGGAGAGCGACGACCACCGGCCCGTCAGAATCGCCGCGCCCGGCCGTGACCGAACCGTCACCTCGCGCCGCGCGGCGTGATCGGATCGTTGCAGGATCCGGCACCGGCTGAGGTTCCGCATAGGACACACTCGGCCACAGGGGGCGATCGTCCCCCGCTCATGGGGAAGCCGACCGCGATCAGCGGCTCGGAGAAAGCAGGAATCGTGCGTTCTGCGCGACGACGCCACGGCGTCACCATCATCACCACTGCGGCACTGCTGGGGGCGCTCGCGTTCCCGTCCGTCGCCCTGGCCACCGAGGTCGTCCCTGACGCCGCCTCGAGCCCCGCACCGGCCGAGCCGGCTCCCACCGCGGAGCCGACCGCGACTCCGGAGCCCACGGCGACGCCGCAGCCGGCCTCGACTCCGGCGCCCACTCCGGCTCCGACCACCGCGCCCGTCGAGAGCGCGCAGTCGCCCCTGGCGATCGCCCTCGACCGCACCACCTACGAAGCGGGCTCGGCGTTCTCCGCGATCCCCTCGGCGGAGGGCTGGGCCGGCGGCCTGAACGTGTCCGGGACCGGTTTCCAGCCCGGCACCGTCGCCGTCGTCGTGCTCCGCGACGGCGCCTCGGAGGAGGCCGTCACCACCAGCGTGATCACCGCCTCCGGCGAGCTCCGCCTCCAGGACTGGCTCCCCACCGACGCGGACGGCGTCGCGGTGGACCCCCACCTCCCGCTCCCCGGCGAGACGATCTCCGTCGTCGCGGAGGGACTCGACGCCTCGGGCGCCCGTGTCGCCTCCGATGCCGTCGAGCTGACCGTGACGCAGCCCGACACGAGCGTCGTCTTCCAGAACCGGGAGGACGGCGGGGTGCTCCCGGCCGGTGCGGACATCCAGGTCGGAGAGTTCCGGATCTACGGCGTCGTCGCCTCGTTCCGCGGATTCGACCGCGGCGAGGACGTGTCCGTCACGCTCACCGCGCCCGACGGCAGCACCTCCGCCCTCGTGCCCCCCGCGCCGACCCCGCTCTCGGGCGAGGCCTTCGTCCTGCTCGACGCCGACACCATGGCGGACCAGCTGGGCACCTTCTCCGTCACCGCCACGGGAGAGACCAGCGGACGCTCCGTGACGTCGTCGCTGGAGCAGGTCCCCTCGCGCACCGCGATCCGGATCTGGCCCCAGGGGGCTTCGCCCGAGCCCGCCCCGGCGGACGGACAGCCCACCAGCGGTGGCGCTCTCCTCGGCTTCGGCGCGGACGAGACCGTCTCGATCGGCGTCTTCTCGACCTCGGGTGCGCGCCAGACGCTCACGGGCGGCGGCTCGAGCCTCGAGGTCGGCGTCGACGGGCTCGGCTGGAGCCTGATCTCCCTCGGCGAGTACCCGCTGCAGGACCCGGCGAGCGAGATCTACTGCGTCATCGCCCGCGGCACGTCGAGCGGTCTCGTGGCGAGCACCTCCTACGACTACACGCTGACGGAGGAGGACCCGATCGCCGGAGAGGCCGACTGCTCCGCCGCGGTCGCCGCGGTCACGGCGCACCCTGTCGGCGCCGGGCCCGCAGGGCACCCGGCCGGCTCCGGACCCGCGGCGCAGACGGGCGGCCACCGCCCCGTCCTCGCCTCGACCGGCGTCTCGACGACCGCGCCGCTCGCCCTGGCCGCCTTCGGCATCCTCGGCGGTCTCGCCCTGACGGTGCGCCGCCGCCGCGCGTAGACGGCCACGCACCGCGGACGACGAAGGTGCCCGGGCACACCGCCCGGGCGCCTTCGCCGTCGCGAGACCCGTCGGGTCAGTCGGACGGCACGGCGCAGGTCTCCTCCGCCGCGGTCTGGCCCGGAGCGTCGACGGCGACGGGAGCGGGATCCGTCGGAGCCGCGCCGCCGTCCGCGGGCGCCTCCGCCGCGGGCGCCTCCTCCGCCGGAGCGTCGGATGCGAGGGTCACCGGCTGGTCGTTGAGGACGCGGTTCATGAGCTCGGCCCCGACCTCGGCGTTGGGCACGACCTTGCCCGGGTAGTCCGGGTCGTCGAGCGCCGGGTACTGCACGAACACCATCTTCGAGAGGTCGACGTCCTTCAGCGCGAGGGCGAGCGAGATCATCGTCGCCGGGCTCGTGAGCGACGTCGACAGGTGCACGTTCGACGAGGTCGCCTGCGCGAGTCCGTAGAGGGCGGGGATGTTCGAGAGGGTGTCGGCCGAGCGGACGGTGCGCATCAGCGAGGCCAGGTACTGCTGCTGCGACGAGATGCGGCTGAGGTCGCTCTGGTCGCCGACGCCGTGGCGGCTGCGGAGGAACGAGAGGGCCATGGACCCGGAGACGGTGGAGGTGCCGGCGGGCAGGTCGAGTCCCGAGTCGGTGTCGAGGATCGGACCCGTGAGGCAGATCGGGACGCCGCCGACGGCGTTGCTCATCTCGATGACGCCGTTGAAGGACACCCAGCCGGCGTAGGGCACCGTCAGGCCGGTGAACTGCTGCAGGGTGTCGTTGACGCAGGCGAGCCCGCCGTACTGGAACGCGGAGTTGAGCGGGACGCCGGCGGCGGCCTCGGTGACGACGCCCGTCTCGGGGTCGGTGCACGCGGGACGGTCCAGGATCAGGTCGCGCGGGAAGCTGATCACCGTCGCGCTGCGGTGGTCGGCCGAGACGTGGAGCAGGATGTTGACGTCGTTGAGCGTGTCGTCGCGGACGCCGAAGGAGTCGCCCTGCGTGGCGTCGTTGTCGGTGCCGACCACCAGGACGTCGAAGCCGCCCTCGACCGCGCCCATCTGCACGTTCCCGGCGGTGGGAGGAGCGACGCCCAGGTCGACCGCGTTGTCGGCGACGTTCCGGCTGATGCTCACCGTCGCGATCGCCACGAGCGAGGTGGCGCTGACGGCGAGGACGCCGACCACCGCCGCGATCCCGACCACCACTGTCCGCACCCCGGACCGCCGCCGGAGCCGCCCGTGCCGCACCGCGCGCTCGTGAACCCTCATGCGCTCCCACCCCTCGCCCCGCCCGCCCGTTCGCCGACGCAGTCGCTCGCCAGTGTAGGCAGGCCCCCTCCGATGCGGCGCGGAACGGCCCTGCTACCGTCGTGCGCGCATCGAGGAGCGGAGGAGGAGCCGTGGAACGCCGAGTCGTCGATCCCGTCACGCAGATCGAGTGGATCGTCCCGCCGTTCGCGACCGAGGAGGACACCCTCGCCCGCGCGCGGGCCGATCGGGAGGGGCGGCTCGCCGACCTCCGCCTGTACCCGGACCACTGCGCGGAGTATCCGCTCTGGGCGGTCGACGGCCCGATCGACGACCCGGGTGCGATCGGCGTCCCGGAGGCCCTGCACGGACCGCTGCTCCGCTGGCAGGAGCTCTGGGCGTCCGGATGCGACGTGTTCGAGGGCTGGAGGAGCGCCGAGGCGGAGGAGCGCTGGCTCGCCCTCGGCCGGGAGCTGCACACCGAGCTCGAGGCCGCCCTCTGGCTGACGACCCGGGTGCTCGCCTGCTTCTGAGGACTGCTGCTCGGACATCCGCGGGAAAGCCGGCGCAACCCGTCCCCGGACCGGCCCCCGCGTGCCTACCCTGGACGGTGCGCTCTCCTCGTCTTCTGCAGCAGGTCGTCGGCAAGCTCGGCGGGCAGCGGCCCGCGGCCCCGGTGAGCCGTCGAGCGCAGCGCGCGCTCCTCGCCGAGCAGACGGTCCGCGGAGTGCTCGAGCTGGCCGTGCGGCTGGGCGAGACGCTGCTCTCGCTGGGGTCCGCGGCCGCCGAGGTGACCGAGACGATCCAGCGGGTGTGCCGCGCCTACGGCATCGAGTGCCAGGTCGACCTCACCTTCACGTCGATCCTGGTCGTGCACGACGGAGGCGACGACTCCCCCAGCGTGAGCGTGCTGCGCGTCGTCCCCTCCCGCAGCGCCGACTACGAGCGGCTCGCCCGCGTGACGGCGCTCGTCACCGCCATCACCGAGGGCTCGCCGGAGGTGCGGGTCGCCGACGCCGTCGACTCCGCCGAGGCCCGCGAGGAGGCCCGCCACCAGTTCGAGGCCGCGCACGACCGGCTCGACGCGATCCTCGTCCAGCCGCACCGCTACCGCCGCGGAGTCGTCACCCTCACGCTCGCGCTGATGGCCGCGGGCGTCGCGCTCCTGCTCGGGGGCGGACCCCTCGTCGTGCTCCTCGCCGCCGCGACGGCCGCCGCGATCGACCTGGTCAACCAGCTGCTCGCCCGCTGGGGCCTGCCCGCCTTCTTCCAGCAGATCGCCGGCGCCGCGCTGGCGACCGGAGTGGCGGTGGTGCTGCTCGCGGTCGTGCCGCGTCTGCCCGTGGAGCTGGCGGTGCTGCCGCCCGCGCTCGTCGTCGCGTCGGGGGTGGTCGTGCTCCTCGCCGGGCTCTCGTTCGTGGGAGCGGCGGACGACGCGATCAACGGGTTCCCGATCACGGCGGGCGGCCGACTGCTCGAGGTCGGGCTGCTGACGCTGGGCATCGTCGTCGGGATCGCCGTGGTGCTCGACGGCGCGCGCTCGCTCGGGGTCGAGCTGGTGCTGGTCGACTCCTACGCCCGCCCCTGGCCGGCCGCTGTGCAGGTGCTCGGCGCCGGGGTCGCGGCCGGCGCCTGGGCGCTCTCGTCGCACACCCCGCCGCGGCCCGCGCTCATCGCCGCCCTCACCGGAGCCGGCGCGTTCCTCGTCTCCGACTCCCTGACCACCTCGGGCTTCGCGCCGCTCATGGCCAACGCCCTCCCGGCGCTGGCGATCGGCCTGCTCGGCGAGATGCTGGCCGAGCGGATGCGGGTGCCCGCCGTGGTGACGACCGCGTGCGCGATCGTCCCCCTCCTGCCCGGCCTCACCCTCTACCGCGGCGTCCTCGGCCTCACCTCGAACGCCGGCCCGAGCGCCGGGATCGAGCTCCTGCTCCAGGCGGGCATGATCGCGCTGGGCCTCGCCGGCGGAGTCACGCTCGGCCGGATCGCCTACCGCCGCCTGCGCACCCCGATCGTGCGGGCGGTGGCGCCGGTCCGCGCCCGGACCCGCCGGGACCGCGGGATCGAGCAGGCCCTCGCCGCCGACGTCCTCTACCCCGACGGCGCAGAAGCGGGGCAGACGGACGCAGGGCAGGACGCCACGGCGCCGGGCAGCGGACCCGGCCTCCCGGCGTCCGACCCGTCGGCGCCGGCCGCGGTCGACCCCGCGCCGCTGCCCGACGAGCCGGCGGCTCCCGCGGAGGAGCCGTTCACCCGCACCGGGATCGTCCCGATCGTCAGCACGATCGGCGTGACGGAGCCGGTGCCGATCATCACCGGGGAGGATCCGGCCGACCGGGGCTGACGACAGGGCCTGCTCCCGCGGCCGGCTCCTCGCCGCAGAGGGAGCCGCCCCGCCGGTCAGCCCGCGTCGCCCCGCACGACCGCGGTCCGGCGGGTGTCGATGACGATCACCGAGCCGAGCACGATCAGGGCGAGCGACACCGAGGCGAGCGTGTCGGTCAGCCAGTGGTAGCCGAGGTAGAGCCGGGCGACGATCTGGCCGGCGATCATCCCGAGCGAGAGCGCGAAGCCCCCGATCATCCAGCTCCGGGAGGAGCGGCGGGAGGCGAGGAGGAACGTGGTGATCAGGAAGAAGTCGCTCACGCCGGTGACGTGGCCGGAGGGGAACGAGAAGGTCCCGTCGGGCCCGAGCAGCATGTACTCGACCGGCGGGCGCATCCGCATCACGAGGTGAGCGGCCAGCTGCACGCTGAGCATCCCGACGAGCATGCCTCCGGCCAGGAGGATCGGCCGCCAGAGATGGCGGGCGAGGACGAACCAGAGCACGAGCACCGCCAGGATGATGACCGGCAGGTAGACCGGCCCGAAGACGGTGGCGAGCGCGTCCATCACGACCGTGCCCTCGGCGGAGCGCTTCTCGCGGAACCACTCGGCGACGACCGGATCGAGGACGGTGAGGCCGGTGCCGCTCGCGACCTGCGCGGTGGAGGCCGCGAAGAGGACGACGCCGACGCCGATGAGGCCGAAGCCGGCACGGTCGAGGCCGCGGCGCGCCTCCGGGGCCATCACGCGCTCCTCCACGAGGAACCGCTGGTGGAAGCGGGCGCGGCGCGAGAGGGCGGGGGCGGTCATCCGCTCACCCTAGGGCTGCGGAGGCGCCGCCGACCGGGCCGTTCGCTCAGCGTCCTGCCGCGTAGTGCGTCTGGATCTGCTCCGGCGTGAGGACCGTCGAGTACACCGCGGCGTAGCGCAGGCTCCCGCCGAAGTACGAGGAGCCGACGTTCGGCCACTGGCCGCCCAGGCTGTCGTATCCGATCTTCCAGGTGCCCGTCGTGTTCTCGGCCGTGCGGTACGTGCTGTTCGAGGCGACCTTCACGCCGTCGACCCAGAGCGCGATGCCCGCCGTCGGCGAGAGCGTGGAGACGACGTGGTGCCAGAGCCCGTCGTTGACGGCTCGGGTGCTCGTGATGGTCTGCGCAGCGCCGTTGTAGACGCCGAAGACGAGCTTGCCGTCGGCACCGATGTAGGTGTGGCGGTCGTACTGGCCGCCGGGAGCGGTGGCGCCCGCGCTGAAGCTGAAGAGCTTGCCGCCGGCGTTCGTGGTCTTGAACCAGATCTCGGTGCTGAAGGTGCCGGGGTTCCTGATCTCCAGCGGCGTGCTCAGGTACTGGTTGGTGCCGTTCGGCGTCCACGAGCCGCCCGCGTCGCGCGGGCAGGCCTTGGGCGTCGCGGCGGAGCTGACCATCGCGGTCGGGAAGAGGCTGGTGGAGCGGTAGGTGCCCGGGTACTGGCCGGAGTCCGTGTCGGGCGCGGTCGTCGATCCGCTCGGCTGCGCGAGCGTGTAGGAGAAGAGCGCGGCCCCGCGGTCGGCGGCGAGGGCGCCGTCGCAGGTGAAGAACGCGGCGGCGCTGCCGACCGTGTTGGTCGAGTTCAGGATCGAGGCGGTGTACGCGCCGGAGGTGGCCGGGGCGGTGAGCAGCACGGCGGCCAGGGCGGCGGCGGCGAGGGCGGCGACGACAGACCTCGGGCGGGCGAGGAGGGTGCGCAGCCGCGCGGCCGGTGAGGCGGCGGAGAGGCGGTGCCGGCTCATGCCGTCTCCTCCTCGCGGGCGGCGCGGCGGCCGCGCTCGGCGGTCCGCTCCGGCTCCCCGGGGAGGCCGACGAAGACCGTGTAGAGCACCGGGATCGCGCAGAGCAGGACGAAGAGGACCCAGCCCCAGAACGGCAGGTGCAGAGCGGAGGAGAGGGCGTAGGCGTCTCCGTCGTGCGCCGGGATCTGCAGGCGGCCGACCTGTCCGGAGACCAGGTCCACGGGGTCGGCGCCCTCGGCGCTCACGCGGATGGGGAGGACGCCCGTCGAGACGAGCGTGGCGTTCGTCGTGCCGCTGTCGACCGTGGCCTCGAGGACGACGATGCCGACGAGCGGGCGGAGCACGAAGACGGTGACGGACGCGACGAGCGAGAGGCCGAGGATCCGCATCGACGCCCGCTGGGTGGGCGAGGCGATGAAGCGGGTGAGCAGCTGCACGAGGACGGCGCCGATGATCAGCAGCGGCAGGCCGCGCACGAGCCAGCCGAGCACCGGCAGCGCCGTGGTGACGACTCCGATGAGCTGGTCCTGGCCGGTGGCCCACGGATCGACGGCTCCGTTGATGTCGCCCTGGGTGCGGAGCGTGCCGTCGTCGGCGATCTCGACGACCCGGTGGGTGTAGGTCTCGTCGGGCGTGGTGGTGGGGTGGAAGCTGACCGCGTCGCCGACCCGGACGTCCTCGAGTGCCGTCGGCTCGGTGAGGACGAGGGTGCCGACCGGGGCGGCCGTGCCCATGGAGGGCGTCTGCACGATGAACCAGCGTCCGCCGGACGCGTGGAACAGGAGCGCCGCCGTGACCAGGACGGCCAGCAGAGCGGTCGTCGTCCCGATCAGGGCGGTGCGGAGGAGGGACCGACGGGGGCGGTCGCGGTCGGCGTGGGCGTGGCCGTCGGCGCCGGAGTGGCGGCCCTCTTCGCGAGCACGATGGACGCCGTCGCTCCCTTCAGCCCGCTCGGCCG